>CAYPYW010000013.1:0-50627 GCA_964415365.1 uncultured Actinomycetota bacterium
GGAGCCGGCGATCCGACTTGAACGGACAACCTGCTGATTACAAATCAGCTGCTCTGCCAATTGAGCTACACCGGCAAACTAATTTTGCCTAATAATTATCATCATACACCTAAATAATGTCAAGGTGTAAGAACCCCGGAACTTGATAGGCAGAGCGATTTTATCAAAAATCCTTTAACCTTTTCATAGCCAGTTTTATAGCCCCTTCTACAGGATTTTTCATCAGGGGCATGAAGTTAATTCTTGGAAAGTTATCTTTTAACTTCTTTTCTAAAATATTTTTAAAATACTTTTTACATTTAAACAGGCCACCGACAAAGATAAGGTCAAAATTTTTATTTTTAAATCCAAGTTTACTTGCGACAGTAATAATAGAAATGGCAGCTTCTTCGGCTTCCTTAGCCAGTATATCTATACTTATTTTATCTCCCATTTCTGCAGTTGCACAAACTGTTTTTGCCAGCGCCCCAATTTTCACCTTTGAAAATGGCTCGCCATACGTCCACTTTATTAAATCCAGCACCTTTTTTAAATTTAATTCCCTTAGTATTGTTCTGGAAAGAAGAGTTTTTTCACCTCTCCCATCGTAGGCTCTCATAACTGCCTTTAAAGCTTGAAGACCTGCCGAATATCCACTGCCTTCGTCAGCAAGAATATAATCCCATCCGCTTGCCCTTATCTCGTCACCATTCTCGTTAATACCCAGGCAATTAGAGCCTGTTCCAGCAATAACTATTATTTTATTTCCATTCTCGCTCCCTGCTTCAATCCCAATTCTGGTATCATTACAAATAATAGTTTTCTTTGGATCAAGGTAGTCTCCGAGCTTATTATTAAATACAATTTCTCTATAGGTTTTGACATCTTCTTCGGCATCGTTGCCTGCAAAACCAAAACAAGAACTTACAAAGTAAACACCTTCAGATGTTTTTAAATTTTTAATGGCACTAAATACTGCAGTATTGAGATTTTCTATTGCTTTACTCATCCCCACACTTTTATAACTGCTTGCACCTGAAACCACTTGAGTGATTACTTTCCCTTTAACATCTGCAATTTGAACAGTAGTTTTCGAACCTCCTCCATCAACTCCTAAAACATATTCCATATAACTCCCCCATTCTCGGCACTCTTTCCACTATTGCTCTACATAAAAAATAATTTCTACTGGTTAAAGTTCTCATCAATACAAATATCATACAATCTCATTCATATATAAAAATAACTAACAGTATATTCCTATAAACGACAATCTTAACAAAAACTCAAAAAAGTTTGTAGTAATAAATACCAAAAATACATACAACCTTTTCTTACTATGTCCGGTTCCTGCCCGGGCTAACCATTTTAGGCTTTTTTATGACATAAAAGAATGTCACTTTTAAAAAAACTTAATTTAAATATAATTATTAGGTGTTATGAATTTTAACACTATGGGAAAAATTCTAATATTTATCGGTCTTGGCATCACTATACTTGGCGGGCTGATACTATTATTTTCTAAAGTCCCTTTTATTGGTAAACTGCCAGGAGACATCAGGATACAAAACGAAAATTTCACTTTCTATTTCCCTATTATTTCAAGCATAATTATAAGTATTGTTCTCACTATAATTTTAAATATAGTTATCAGATTCATTATTAGAAAATAAAGTTTTAGGAGGCCCGTTATGTCATCAGGCGAGAATATCAGAGAAAGCGTAGCGGCAGGCAGTTTCTATTCAGACAACCCGGATGAACTACGCAAACAAATAAATAATTTTCTCGTTAACGCAAAGCCGGAAGATATGGAAAACATTAAATCAATTGTATGCCCTCACGCCGGATATATCTATTCCGGTCAGGTTGCAGCATACTCCTACCGGCAAATATCCGGAAAAACATTCGACAGCATCTTTATAATAGCACCATCTCACTCAGAATATTTTGATTTCGTTTCTATCTTCAATGGGGATGCTTATAGAACACCATTGGGACTGGCATATGTTGATAAAGAAAGGTCTAAAATCCTTGCAGACAAAAGTTCCCGCATAGAATTATCCAAATATGGCCATAGAGATGAACACAGCCTTGAAGTGCAACTTCCATTCCTACAGGTTTTATTTGAAAGCATAAAAATAGTACCAATAGTAATAGGACAGCAAAATACCCGTAACATAAAAGAGCTGGGAAATAACATAGGAAATCTTTTTAAAAATGATAATATTCTAATTATCGCGAGTACAGATCTATCCCATTATCACCCTTATGATACCGCTGTTGCTTTAGACGAAAAATCAAAAGATCTGGTAAATTCTTTTGATCCTGAAAACCTAATGTCAGAATTCCTCGGGCATAATGCCGAGATGTGTGGTGGTGGTCCTGTAATTTCCGCTATGATTGCCTCAAAAATCCTTGGGGCAAACAGTTCTAAAGTTCTGAATTATAAGAATTCTGGAGATATTACAGGTGATAGAAGTGCAGTAGTCGGTTACCTCTCAGCCGTATTTTATAAAAAATAATCATGATCACCATTAATTTTAAATATCATTCGGAAAAGGCGGTAAAATATGGAAAATATCGAACTCACTCTAGAGCATAAAAAAACACTTATAAAAATAGCCAGGGAATCAATTACCAGTGCTATCAATAGCAAGGCGTTTCCAGAATATAAGATAAATGATGCGATGCTAAATACCATGTGTGGTGCCTTTGTTACCTTACATACCGACGGTAATTTAAGAGGATGTATAGGTAATATAACTGCTGAAACTCCCTTATGGGAAACCGTAAGAAACATGGCTGTTGAATCAGCCTTAAGAGATCCAAGATTCCCTTCGGTTTCCCCTCGCGAACTTAAAAATATTGATATTGAAATTTCTGTATTGTCTCCTCTAGAAAGAATAAAAAACCTGGATGAAATAGAAGTGGGAAAACATGGATTATTTATAAAAAAAGGTTTTTACCAGGGTTTGCTTTTGCCACAGGTGGCAACGGATTACAAATGGAATAAGATTCAATTTTTGGAACAAACCTGTTATAAGGCTGGCCTAAGCGGAGATTGCTATAAACAGGTAGCGACAGAAATTTTTATTTTTTCCGCCATAGTATTCGGGGAAAAAGATCTGGAAACGGGCTAAACAAATAAGTCCACAATATCACGGTTCAATTTACTTACAATAATGCCAATTAAACCAGGACCGGTATGAGCTCCAATAACCGGGGTACATTCTGTAATCATTGCATCCACACATTTTAAAGAAGACTGGATCTTTCTCATAATTTTTTTGGATTCTTTAAGCGAGAGAGTATGAATTATTGAAACCATCACCCACCTCTCTTTTTTGAAATCTCTTATTGCTCTTCTGGTTATCTCCACAAGTGAGCCATATCTGGTAACAGCAATTCCTATCATTTCTACTATTCCATTTTTTATTCCCAGTAGAGGTTTTATTTTTAAAATCCTTGATATCAGGCTGGCAGCTGCAGGAACTCTTCCACTCCTTCTTAAATATTTTAGAGTGTCGATAGTACCATACAATTTGACATTATCCCTCAAAAAATTAAGGGAACGTAAAATCTTTTCATAAGAATATCTTTTTATTATGGCTTTAGCCGCCGTCAAAACCATAAAACCAGTACCCATTGCACCTGACAATGAATCAAATATTTTTATTCTTTTTTCGGCCTTAAGCAGACCCCTTGCAATTCTTGCCGACTTTATGACCGCAGACAACTTCGAACTTATATGGATAGAAAAAATTTTTTTATATTCCCTCAATAGTTTCTCATAAACCTGCACAAAATCATGAGGTGAAGGAGAGGAAGAAGTAAATATCACTTTCTTTTTCTTTTGAAGAGTATAAATCCGGTTTGAGTCAATATCTATACCATCTTTAAATTCTTTGCCGTTATAATGAATATAGATGGGAATAACATTTATATTATACTCTTCTGCAAATTCCTTCGATATATCCGATGCGCTGTCAGTAACCACAGCATATTCCTTAAGATTCCCTAACTTTTCATCCATAATTTCCCCAACCCTGGATTAAGATAATTCAATTGAAATTATTTTATACTTCCCGCAAAAATAGAATTTAAAAGCTCTATTCTCTCTTCGGGAGTAGTGAGCCTTAGCTGGCTAAGGTTTTCAAGCATGGTAGTTATCAGTATGGTATTTATGTGCTTGCCGTCATAAAATATATGTTTTGCTATGATGCCCTGTTTTAACCCTAAAATATCCCTCATATTATAAAATAAATTACCCAGCCCATAATTTATGAAACCGTCACCCCTGATTTCAACCCCCATGGGATAATGAGATTGACTTCCGCTCACTATATCAGCCCCCGCATCAATAATTCTCTCAAAATCCCTGACCTGGCTCTCAGTGGGACTGTAACTTTCTGTTTCCTGATACTGAAAGGTAAAAATAACTATATATCCTGCGTTCTTCAACTCTTTAATTATGCCTTCCACTTTTGCAAAGTCTTTTTCTTTTTCTTCCTCATCCCATATATTCAACCTCGCAGCCCCTGGCGAATCTTCCCTTGCCCATTCATTTGCATTTGCCAGACCGTAGGCATTAACACCCAGGAAGGCAATCTTATTACCATTTATTTCAAAAAATACAGGTTTGTAAGAATCTTCCAGATTCCTGCCCCCGCCAAAATAGGGCCAGCCTTCTTTATCATACATATCCAGAGTGTACAGCATCCATTCAGGCCCATAATCATTCATATGATTCCCTGTAAGCTCTATTACATCAGTTCCCACATACCTCAGGAGTTCTATATAAGAAGGGTCGCTGCACAAAAGGGGAAATTTATTTTCCGAACTGCATCCTTCCACAAAGCATATTTCATTACTGATATGTGTTATATCCGCATCCAGAAGCACGTCTACAATTTTTTCAGCAGGATATAGAACCCCATACTGATCCATTCTTCTGCCAATTGTTTTCCCCCGCGCAAGCGCCGTAACTCCGGTCATAATAACTGAAGCCAGTTTTTCTATGTCCCTGTTGGTAATTGTAACTCCTGAAAACCCTTCAATTATTCTACTTTCAAACTCAGGGTTATCACTTCCTATGTTTATACCCAAAGTCAGCGGATAGTTAGCAGCTTCCAACTCTTCATCAAAAACAGACATATTATCCAGATTGAGTACCTTATACTTTCTTTCAATACTATCAAAAGGGATAATTGAAAAACTATCATTATTTTCGATACTCAACTGTAGCTCTTCTTCAGTTACTATTTTCACATTCTCATTCCCGCTCTCGCCAAAAATCTCCTTAAGTGCTTTAAAAACTTCTTCAGTCAAAATAAGCCGGGGTTCAGAGCCATCTATCGACATATAGTTCAGAACTTCCTTATTCCCAGCCCAGAATTCTTTTATATCTTCGTAAGATATATCATCAAAATTTCTGAAAAAAGAGACTACTGGCACCAAAACCCATGCCACCGCTAATTCCTTACGACCGATGTCAATTTCGACCCATACATCGGAATCACCTTTACTGCCCACAATTATTATCTCATCAAAAATTTTATTTAACTCGTTTTTAACTTCCGTGCTGATATATGCCGGAACAATATCGCTTATCCAGAGGTTTACTGTAATAATCTCTTTTTCCTCTTCAGGTTCCTCTTCCACTTCTTCCTGTTGCTGATTATCAGTCTCGTTTACATCACCTACCTCTTTAGTCTCTGAAACATCTTTGCCTTCAGGTTTCATAATTTGACATGAGATAGTTGTAGATATAAGCATAAATATCAAGACAACCGAGATAATATGGGTAAATAAATTCCTATCTTTCATCTTCTTACAAGACCAGTTGATAATTTAGTATCATTCTATATTTTTATAGATAAAATTTGAAGTGATAAAATCATCACTAATTTCAGCCAAAAAATGTTATAATAACCTTCAAAAAAACAATTGAACATAGAATTTTAAGCAGCAAACTTCAAGGGAAGGAAAAATATGCTATCAAGAAAAAACACCGAAGTGAAAGGATCGAAAAATATTACCATTATTGCCGAGGGAGTTAAAATAGAAGGAAAAATCAATTGTCCTGGTTCAGTAAGGATTGATGGTGCAGTCAACGGTGAAATAACGACAGATAAAGATATTACAATCGGAAAAGAAGGAAAAGTAGAAGCTAATGTCACAACAAAAGACGCTATAATTGCCGGCACATATAAAGGAGATATGATAGCTTCAGGAGAAGTTGAAATTGCTCCAACCGGTAAATTTATTGGAAATCTAACCCAGAAAGATGCTCTCCTGACTATATCTAAAGGGGGACTTTTTAGAGGTGAAAGTCTTATAGGCTCAAATGCTGATATTTTTAAATTAAAGGATGAAAAAAAAGACACTGAAGATATTGAAGATATTTCCCAAAAAATTAAAAAGATCTAATTGTCAATAAGCTCAATATTCCCCCAAACACCAAGCCTGTCGTCCTTTACAATCAAAATCCCGGTTATATCTTCTATATCTTTATAATCATTTATGATTTTAGAAATATCTTCAGGACTTCTAACTTTATTTGCTATTGAAGTAGCTGCTCCATCCGCACTGATTGTTGATTTGGCTAAAACAACAACCAAATCACTCCTGCCCATACTGAGCGAATGGCCAAAACTTCCTGATGAAGAGCATAGTCCGCAGGGAGTGATACCTGCTCTTATTTTCAGATATATCTTATCTGCAAAATACTTGTTCTTCAGATATACACTGACATCTATATCCTTATTGCTTTTTATGAAAATATCACCCCCATTTTCTATTATCAGCCGTCTGCAGTATCTATCCAGACCAGAAGCAATATAATCACATACTGCTCCGGCAACAGTAGCCATAGGGCCCACATTAAAAATCGCTGCCTTCTGACACATTCTCTTTATTATCGGAGGGTAATATGGCTTTACTCTTAAAGGGGATAAACTTTTTTGAAAGGACGGTTCTTCTTCTATACAGGATTCCAGTAGATGGTAAATTTCTTTAATCAGCTTCTCAAGCTTAAAACTTATATCTTTATTACAACTAATCAAAAGATCGCTATACTTATATACAATCTCCCAATTATACTTCTCTTTGTGCTTAACCCTGTTTCTATATATACTCTTATCCAGATCAAGCTTATCAACAAATAACTTCTTAATATTTATATCACGATCGTGTGCCATTGCTTATAAGTTATTTTCTCCTAAAACTACTGTAATATAAAAAAACTAAAAAAATAACTACCAAATAAATAACAGCAGTCACAATCAACACCAGCCAATTAATTGAATCAAATATATACATGGTCAGTATAAGAACTGGTATTAAAAAAAGAGTTGCTACAATGCTTAAAACAAGCGAATTTCTAAATTTCGGATTCATTGCTATGTTATAACTACCTTTCCAAAACTGCCCGGATCTTCTATCAAAATAAATTTTTTTATACTCTCAAATGGATATTCTAACAATCTCTTTGAAAATTATATTATATGGCCAGGTAAAAATCTATTTTCGGACCAGGTGATTATTGGAAAAATATCAATATTAGAGTATTATAGTTTACTAAATTAAAATCAGGACTCAAATGTATTATGGCAAAAACAATTGAAGAGATAAATGAGAAAATAAAAAATGGAAAGGTTGTTGTATTAAACGCTGAAGAAATAATAGACTACGCAGAAGAAAAAGGAGCAAAAAAGACAGCAAAGGAAGTTGATGTAGTCACCACAGCAACTTTTGGCCCTATGTGTTCATCGGGAGCATTCATAAATTTTGGGCATTCAGATCCTCCAATAAAAATGACAAAAGTTTGGTTAAATGATGTTCCTGCATATACAGGTATAGCCGCCGTGGATGCATATATAGGAGCTACGGAACTCTCAGAAACAGAAGGGGCAAATTATGGTGGAGCGCATGTAATTGAAGATCTGATTTTGGGAAAATCAGTAAAATTAAGAGCAACTGCATACGGTACCGATTGTTATCCCAGAAGAGAAATTGAAACATATATAACCAGGGATACGATAAACCAGGCTTATCTTTTCAATCCCAGAAATGCTTACCAAAATTATGCAGTAGCCACAAACTCTTCAAACAGGACTATCTATACCTACATGGGAAAATTACTTCCCAATTTTGGCAATGCTACTTACTGTAGTGCGGGTCAACTCAGTCCGCTTCTAAATGACCCATATTACAAAACTATTGGAATAGGCACAAGAATATTCCTGGGGGGCAGCCAGGGATATATATCCTGGTACGGTACCCAGCATAATCCGGGCAAAGAGAGGCTGCCAAATGGCACTCCAAGTGGCCCAGCCGGTACACTTGCTGTTATGGGCAATCTAAAAGAGATGTCACCCGAATACTTAAAAGCATGCACTTTCCATGGTTATGGCGTTAGTATATTCATGGGTATTGGTATTCCAATCCCGGTAATTGATGAAGAAATGGTGGAATTTTTAAAAGTTAAAGACGAAGATATATACACCGAGATTTTCGACTATTCCGTTCAAAGAAGAAATAGACCCTCTTACGGGAGGGTAAACTATAAACAGCTTAGAAGCGGAAAAATAACAATTAATGGGAAATCCGTTCAGACAGGCCCAATCTCGAGCTACTTTAAAGCCCTGGAAATATCCAACACTCTAAAAAAGCAAATAAAGGATGGTAAGTTCTACTTAACTAATTTCGTTTCCCCGTTACCTCTCGAAGAAAAGTACAGTAATCTTGACATACTCAGCAGGGAGGAACTCTGATGATAAAAAGAAAACTGGTTCTTAGTTTTCCGGAAAATATTGTAACCAAACCAATTACATATAAACTGGTAAAAGAGTTCAATCTGCAATTTAATATACTCAGAGCCGAAATAACCCCCGATATGGAAGGGAAAATGCTAATTGAATTAAAGGGAGATAAGTCCCAAATTGACGGGGCAATTAAATATCTTACTCACACAGGCGTTACTGTTCAGGAAGCAGCAAAAGATATAATAATAGACAAGAATCAGTGTGTAGACTGTGGGATTTGTACCTCCATATGTATCACCCAGGCCCTAACTCTTGATGATAAAAATTACAAGTTAAAATTTAACAAAGACAAATGTATTCTATGTGAGTTATGCCTGAACTGCTGCCCTATATCCGCCATCAAGGTACATATTTAACCGCGGCAGAAACAACTATTCTTCATATATCTCAAATTCGTCCTTCGATGCACCACACTGAGGGCATACCCAATCATCAGGCAAGTCTTCAAACATTGTACCAGGTTTTATATTGTTCTCCGGGTCACCTCTTTCAGGATCATAAATATAACCACAAACCTGACATTCCCACTTTTCCATTACTATCCTCCATACCCCTTGAATTTAACTTAATAAATGTCTATTAGCCTTTATGTCCCATAAGAACACATCATCGAAATTTATAAGAACTTTGTAGTATAATGATATGGTAAAAATATCTTTAATACAACTAAAACAGACAAATTGAATGGAGGTTAAAATGTCAATAGGTTCATTAGCAGCAATAATACTTGGTGCATTTATAGTCTTGATGCTATTGATATCATCTATCAAGATCTTGAGAGAATATGAAAGAGGTGTAATATTCAGATTCGGTAGATTAAAAGGAACAAAAGGACCCGGTATTTTCGTGATAATTCCGTTTGTGGACAAGATGGTCAAGGTTGATCTAAGAACTATTACCATGGATGTACCGCCACAGGATGTCATTACCAGAGATAATGTACCGGTGAAAGTAAATGCAGTAGTATATTTCAGAGTAATGGATCCCGCAAAAAGCGTGGTAAAAATCGAGAGATATATGTTAGCAACATCACAAATAGCTCAAACTACACTACGAAGTACGCTGGGACAGGCAGAATTAGATGATCTGCTGGCAAGGAGAGAAAAAATTAATCAGGAACTTCAAAAAATAATAGATGAACAAACAGATCCGTGGGGAGTAAAAGTCTCAGTAGTTGAAATTAAGGATGTTGAGCTGCCGCAATCTATTCAGAGAGCATTTGCAAAACAGGCTGAAGCTGAAAGAGAAAGAAGAGCAAAAATAATAAATGCTGAAGGTGAATTCCAGGCTTCCGAAAGATTATCGGATGCCGCAAGGGTGCTCAGCGAATACCCGGTTTCTGTACAGCTCAGATTCCTCCAGACCCTGAAAGAAATAGCAACAGAACAGAATTCAACCATTGTATTCCCTGTCCCGGTCGATCTCATAGAATCATTTATAGATAAGCTCGGTAAAAAATAAAGGGCGATAAACAACTTGTCTGGAAATAAAGTTCTAAATAATCATCCGGTACAAAAAATTTCCGGTAAAAAAACAACCTTAAGAGTACTGGAAAAGACCGACTTAAGAAGGTCTCTGGTATGGTTAAAAGACCCCTCTGTAAATATGTACCTGAGCCATAATTTTCATGACTACACAGAAGAACAGGAACTAAAATGGTTTGAGTTTGTCCAAAGCTCTAACAATGACGTGGTTTTCGCTATTGAAGATATAAATACAAACCTACATATAGGTAATTGCGCTCTTCACAAAATCAATTGGGAAAAAGAAAGTTGCGAGATGGGTATCGTAATTGGCGAAAAAAATTATTGGAATAAAGGTTATGGCTCCGATGCAATAAAAAGTATTATAAATTTTGCACTGTTTAAGCTTAATCTTGAAAGTATCAAATTAGATGTTTACAGATATAATCGCCGCGCAATAAGAGTATATAGAAAATGTGGTTTTAAATTGATTCAAATCGAAAAGAGAAATCATTTTTATAACGGGAAATACTGGGACACTTTACTGATGGAACTAAATAAAACCGAATTTAGTTAGTAAGAAACAAATTCACTTTTATTTCCCTATGTTCCAATCAAACAAAATCTCCAATATATATATATTATCTATACATAACTATTAGATTCTATAACTATACTTATATTACGTATTTCAGTACTCATTTTTAATATTCAATTTTTATGATAATATCTTCACATCTATTACTGGAAGTGACAAATCATGTATACATATAGAAGAAAATATAAACTTGATCCCGGATCGATCTTCTTCATGGTCTTGTTCATGCTAATTATTATAGGTATGAGCTATCTCCTCTATATAGATAAGGGGAAATTTTGGGATCTTCTGCCATTTGTCAGTATACCGGTAATAATAATAAGCCTTATACTCATAATATTTAATTCCATAAGGAGAACAAAGGGAAGCGCTTTTTTCATTCTTTTCTTTATATTGTCCGTTGTAGGACTGATACTATCAAATATTTTTGGTCCATCTGCCTTGAATTATAAGGCAGAAAAAAGTCTTGACAATAAGAATTATTCCCAGTCAATAAACTATTACAATACACTGCTGAATAATTACCCTAATAGCCAGCTAGCAGATAATGCGCTTGAGAATATTTCCTCTGCCTACTACTCAAACAACAATTACATGGAAGCAATTGATAGTTTTGAAAGGGCAATAGAATCAGGGATATTTAGCAAAGATAATCTTGAGATAAAAGAAATTATAGGACAGTGTCATATAAAACTAGCTCAGGAGCATTACAAAAATAAAGAATACGGCCAATCCGCTGAAAGCTATCTAAATGCAGTTGAAGTACTCGAAGAAATTAAAAGCGGCTTTCCTGACACAGATGAGGCCTTTATCGCAGTATATAAAATCCCCGAATACCTATATAATGCGGCACTTAATTTCAAGAGAACTGAGGACTGGGACAAATTGATAGAAGTACTGGAGAATTTAACCAACAACTATAACGACAGTGACTATTTTAACGATGCCACTTACCTTTTGTCAGAAGCCTATAATAAGAAAGCAGCTGAACTGATAGAAAGTCGTAATTATACAGAAGGTGTTGAAGAATTTCTAAAGATCTTAGATCTGGATAACACAAATTATAATTATAAAAACATCAGTGACTATGATAAGGAGAAAATATTTTCGGATATACCACCTGGCATCTTAAGAAATATAGCCGATGATAACTATAATTCCAGAAATTATATAAAATCACTATTGCTCTATGAAATAATTGTTGAATACAATCCACAGCTTGAGGAAGAAGTTTATCCTCTGCTGATTGATTCAAAACTAAATCTTGTTGCTTCCTCGGCTTACCTTTCATTTGAACCACCCATCCTGGAGCGACGATTCTGGGGTCCCGGGAAGAGTATACTTATAATCGAAAATAATACTGAATTTGACTTAACTGCATACCTGAAAGGACCTGAATATAAAATAATAAAAGTTGAAAAGAACTCCACAATTGAAATAGAGATCAGTTCCGGTACATACGAGGCTGTTTCAGAATTAAATAACCTGAACATTTTACCTTACTATGGGAATATAACCTATGAGGAAGGGCAGAGGTACCGGCAGGAATATACTATAACCAGATAGGACATTATCCTATTCTCTTAAGGTTTTCAGTAATCAACGATTTCAAATTTTCGTCTAAAAATCCCTTGACACTATTAAAATCATTCTCCCTATCAACATTGCAATTCGTTTCCAGGCCGGTCAACAATTTATCTAATATTTCAGAAGCAGAATTTATCTGCTTTTTTGTTTCTTCTTCGTCAGCTTTCCTTAAATCCTTAACAATTTTATCTGCGACCAAATTAAAATTATCATAAGAATCTTTAAGTGCTCCAGTAAAGGTCGCTTTCTGCCAGAACCATCTTCCACTGTTTTTCCTGTTGTATAAATTAAAAAGGCCAAATAAATATTCTAAATCAACATTTTTTAATTCGCATACACTCCTAATTACGTACATTCTTTTAGCAATATATGGCAATCTATTCAATTTCTCAAAATCTATCATACTCATTACTCCCGTAAAACTTTTATATATTAAAAGGGAATTATTAAATACCCTGCTCGCACTTTATATCGCACCCATTTTTAAATATTTATACAATCCAGATACTGTATTATACCACTTAATACTCCAATATTTCACTTATTATACATTAAAAACCTCAAGGGCTTATCCCCTCCTTTCTCTATACCTATTCTCCCGGTCACTCTTACTTTAAAATTATTATTATTCATCTTGTAATCAAAAATACGCAGTCTGCTTTCTCCATTTATAATGTCAGTGCCATTATCATTCAAATCAATGCCAAGCGCCATTGTTAACTTACCCGGCCCATCTGTAAGTTTGACATCTGAACTCCTCCTTTCTTTCATGACATCAATCCCCCATATGGGTTCCAAGGCCCTTATCAAAACCGCACCCGGCTCTCCTTCATCTTCAGTTACGATATTCAACAGATAATACATGCCATAACATAAATAAACATATGCGATACCCGGTTTTCCAAACATTATTTTGCTTCGGGGCGTCCTTCCGCGATAGGCATGACTTGCCGGATCATCCCGGCCATAATAGGCTTCCGTTTCAATAATTATTCCGCCCACCATTTCCGGTGCTTCATACTTTACCAGAGCTTTTCCCAGTAAGTCTCTTGCTACCTTTGAAGTATCTCTATGATAAAATCTTCTGGGCAATATGTGGTTAGTAATATTCATCATAAAACAGCCGAGAGAGTTTTTTAGACTATTTAAAAATTACACCCGTAAATTAACGAGGAAAATAATAGCAACCTTATTTTCAATAGTCAACAAGTCGCGCCTTCCCTTTTAAAAATAATATACTCAGGCTAAAAAACAATTAATAACTTTTTTGTTGAAATAGGAAAAAAAATTTTGTATATTACAAAAAACAATATCGCTAAAGAAAAAAATAAGTGGAAAGGAACCTAATGGAAGTAAAAATTGATAAAGATCTCTGTACCGGATGCGGTCTATGCGAAGAAACATGTCCGGATATTTTTAAATTAAATGAGGATGAAGATGTAGCAGAAGTTATTAAAAATGATTACGAAGAAAATGACGAAGAGTGCATCGAAGAAGCTGTAGAGAGCTGCCCAACTGAAGCGATATCAGCTGACTGATTTTTAATTTAAACTAAAGCAGTTCATATTAAAAAATAAAACAATCTATACTTATACAAATAAATAGCCCTATCTTTCAGACAGGGCTATTTTATTATCAACCACCAGTCCCCCACTTGATTTCTCTAACATTAACAGACAAAAACCAGGTAGCAGAACCAAAAATCCGATAAGTATCTCAAATTAAACCATCTTTAACCTTGATATTTTATCCCTTACTTTTCTTATATATTCTTCTGGATCATCAGAATCATAGATAGCTGTGCCCATCACCAGTACGTTAGCCCCTGCCCCAACAACAACAGGAGCAGTATCAATATTGATTCCACCATCCACCTGAATGTCGACACATTTTTCCAAATTAGAAGAATGTTTTCTGTAATCCTCAATCATTCCCTTTAATTTTTTAATCTTATAAATCATATCATATATAAATTCCTGACCACCAAATCCAGGATTGACTGTCATAATCAAAACCATATCAACAAGCCCCAGTACATTCTCTATATAGCACAAAGGCGTCGAAGGATTCAAAGCAACTGCAGCTTTCTTACCCGCCTGTTTTATATAGTTTAATGTCCGGTCAAGATGGGGGCATTCCTCAGCATGAACATTTATGAGATCGGCCCCGCTTTCAATAAAACTGTCAAGAAGCCTGTCAGGCTTCTTAATCATAAGATGAACATCCAGGAAAAGCCTGGTATTATTTCTCAAGCATTTTATTATGGGGAGGCCAATAGTTATGTTTGGAACAAAATTACCATCCATAACATCCACGTGAAGCATTTCCACTCCGGCCTTTTCGACTTTCTCGACTTCGCCAGCCAGATTAATAAAGTTACTGTTTAGAATAGAAGCAGCTATTTTTACCCGGTTATTTTTACCAGTCAAAATTTTACCTGACCTTATTTTTAGTTTTAATACAGACTATAATATAAAACTTAAGTTAGCTTATGACGTAAAAAATCAATCCTTTAAAATCTTTAAAATTTCTTTCTTAGTATCCTCTAGCTTGTTTCCAGTTATAAAAGGTACCCCGCTTATAACTGGCTTACCTATTTTAAGTGGGAGCTGCGTTACACTTACAATCAAATCAACATCTGCACAAAGGGAACTTATGTCTGAGGCCATGCACTCTATAATATCAAAATCAATATGGTTTTCATGTAAAAACCTTTTAACCTCATCAGAAATTTTTGAACAACTGGCAACACCGGTTCTGGAGGAACAAAGTATCTTGACCTTTTTACTTCCTGTGCTTTTCTTAAGAATTTTTATATTTCCCTTCAACTTAAGATGCTTTCCAGAGTTAGTCCATTTGAAAAAGTATATTAAAAAAAATTCCCATTGTAAATATATTCACTTTCGACCAGGCTTTTTTAAAGCCACCATTCTAAAAAAGACTTGGCATTTTGAATTAATTCTAGTATATTCTAGATATAATTTTTACGGTTTTTTGAAAATTTAAAAAGCTTGAATAAATTTTCAAGGATAGGTGAAATTCCTTACCGGCGGTTAAAGTCCGCAACCCTGCCCAATAAGGCAGGCTGATTTAGTGAAATTCTAAGACCGACAGTTACAGTCTGGATGGGAGAAAATTTTTGATTTATTTGATACTAAACCATGGATTTTCTCCATGGTTTTTTGTTCTATGGATATATTCTTAATAAAAAAATACTTATAAAATATAATGAGCGATTTAAACAAACACAATCCTATCTTTACCAGAGAAGATATAAGATACATGCAACAGGCTATAAAACTCGCCGAGAAAGGGAGAGGAAATACCAATCCTAACCCTATGGTTGGTGCAATTATTGTAAAAGATGGGAAGGTTATATCATCAGGTTATCACAAGCAGGCAGGGCTTGCCCATGCCGAAATTGAAGCTATAAACAACTCCAGCAAATCCCTTGAAAATTCTACAATGTATGTAACACTTGAACCCTGTACCTTTGAGGGAAAAACACTGCCCTGTGTCAATAAAATTGTGAAGCACAAATTCAAAGAAATAATTATCGGGTGCATTGATCCCAATCCCAGAGTAAACGGCAGGGGAATAAACTTTCTAAAAAAAGCGGGAATAAAGGTAAAAGTCGGACTTCTTAGAGATAAAATAGAACTTCAGAATGAGGTTTTTTTCAAACAAATTAAAATGAGAATTCCCTTTATTTGCTGCAAAATCGCTTCCAGCATTGACGGTAAACTGGCCACAAAATCTTCTGATTCCAAATGGATAACATCAGAAGAATCAAGAATGCAGGTGCAAAATCTCAGGAGGGAACATGACTGTATATTAACCGGAATAAATACCATCTTAAATGACGATCCTTATCTTCTCCCCAGAAAAACTCTGGATGGACCTTTTAAAAATACCTGCATGACTTTAAACAGAAAATTCCACAGGGCAATACTTGACAGCAATCTAAGAATCAGCCTGGACTCTAATATTATAAAGACTTCCAACCTGGCGAAGACTATTATTTTTACAGGCAGAAAAAATGACCTCAAATTCACAGGTAAAGTCAAAAAACTGCAGGAAAACGACATTGATGTACTGGCAGCTAGTCAAGACCTGCAAGAGGATACAGGTTTAAATATCCCCAAAATACTCAAAATTCTTTACCAAAAGTATAAAATAACTTCCATACTTTTAGAATGCGGTCCGGCTTTGCTTGGCTCTTTTCTAAAAAGAGACTTAATTGACAAGTTTATATTTTATTTTGCTCCCAAGATTATTGGCGGGGATAGTGACTATGATATGTTTCCAGGTTTGGGAATAGATAAAATGAAGGATAGCATAAACTTAAGATTTGAAAATATAAAAAGGATCGGCAAGGATATTATTGTTACTGCCTATCCCTCAAAAAAATAAATAATGGAACTCTTATGTTTACAGGTATTATAAAAGAAACCGGCAGAATAAGAAAAATAACAGACAGAAGCAGGGATGTAGAAATCGAGATTCAATGCCGTGAAACTCTAAGGGACCTGGATACCGGTGATTCTATATCGGTAAATGGCGTGTGCCTTACAGTTACCGGTCACGATAATGAGGGCTTTTCCAGCGACATTTCCTTTAACACTTTAAATACCACCTCTTTAAAGCATCTTAAATCTGGTGACGTAGTCAATCTGGAGAGCTCATTAACTCCCGCCGACAAACTGGGAGGGCACATTGTAAATGGCCATGTAGATTGCATAGGCAAAATTTTAAAAATATCCAGGACCGGCAGGTCCTACATATTTAGTATTGAACTTCCTGTCAGCGTCCGCGATTTCATAACCCCAAAAGGTTCTATAGCCATAGATGGAATCAGCCTTACTATTTCCGAAGTTAAAAGTAACAACTTCAGTGTAGTTATCATCCCCTACACCTATGAAAACACAAATCTGTCACAAAAAAATCCGGGTGACATAGTCAATATCGAAGTGGATATGCTCGCCCGCTACGTAGTAAAATTCTTGCAGTCCAGAAACGCGGAAATCATTAACCCGCCGGAACTAAAAGACAAAATACTTAAGGAGAAGTTAAAAAAATATGGATTCACAAATTAGACTTATTAAAAACGGAAAAACGAAAAAAAAGTTGATTGAAAAAATTGCTGAGGTTAATCTGCCTATCAAATGGGGTGAGTTTAAAGCTGTTACTTACAAGTCTACGATAAAACCCGAATTTCACGTTGCTTTTATAAAAGGAGAAATCAGAGGCAAAAAAGATGTCCTGGTAAGAGTACATTCACAATGTCTCACTGGAGACACCTTTGGATCCATGAGATGCGACTGTGGAGAGCAGTTGGATAGTGCATTTAAAAAAATAAACGAAAGGGGTTCAGGGGTACTGCTTTATATGGCCCAGGAGGGAAGAGGAATAGGGTTTTGCAATAAAATGAAAGCTTATGAACTTCAGGAAAAAGGCCTGGATACAGTTGAGGCAAATATCCATTTAGGTTTTGATGCCGACCTGAGAGATTATAGTACAGGAGCGCAGATACTTTCTGATCTTGGTCTTTCCACCATACATCTTATGACCAATAATCCAAAAAAAATAGTTGGCCTGGAAGAGTATGGCCTTAAAATAACAAAAAGAATACCATTAGCCATACCTCCCAATAAAAACAACAAAAAATACCTATCAACCAAAAAAAGTAAGTTAAACCATATGTTATGATCAAAAGAAAGGAAGGGGGAAATCATGAAAAAATACGAAGGTAAACTGGATGCAAAAAAACTAAAATTTGGAATAATAGTAAGCAGGTATAATGATTTTATAACCTCAAAACTTCTGGATGGGGCACTGGACTGTCTGCACAGGCACCTGTGCGAGGAAGGCAATATTAGTATAGCCTGGGTACCGGGAGCATTCGAAATCCCATCGGCAGCAAAAATAATGGCAGAGTCGAAAAAATATGACGCAATCATTTGCCTGGGTGCGGTTATAAAAGGAGATTCATCACATAACCAATACATAGCTAATGAAACCATCAAAGGTATAGCCAAGATCAGCCTGGACTCTAACATTCCGGTTGCCTTCGGGGTAATAACCCCGGACAGCCTTGAACAGGCTATTGAAAGAGCTGGTACCAAAAGAGGAAATAAGGGATGGGAAGCAGCGTTAAGTGCAATTGAAATGGCAAATCTGTTTGTGGATTTAAAATTAAGAAAATAACTCAACCACTATTCCACTGCCTCCAAACAAAGGTTTTTTTCTTTCATTCAAAGAAAATAAGAAAAATAGTGGCTGAGTTTTATTACATGAATTTATAACTCATCAGTATAATCCACAATAGAACACAACAACATATGCAATAAGAGCTTTAATTCAAAAGCTTTGCAGCCAAGTCAACCGCACCAGATGCATCAGGGGCATAGCCTGCTGCACCAATAGAATCTGCGTATTCCTGGGTAAGTGGCGCACCACCAACCATAACTTTCACACCAGAAGTCTCCTTATCAGCTTTAAGTGTATCTATTACATCTTTCATGGCCGGCATTGTAGTCGTAAGAAGAGCTGATAGCCCTATTATCTTAACACCATTCCTTTTTACTTCTTCTACAAACTTCTCTGCAGGAATATCAACACCCAGATCAATTACAGTATATCCTCCGCCCTCAAGCATCATACCTACAAGGTTTTTCCCTATGTCATGAAGATCTCCCTGTACCGTACCTATTATTATCTTACCTCTGGTGTCTACACCTGACTCTGTGAGCAGAGGTTTTATAACATCCATTGCAGCATGCATAGCTCTTGCAGCAATAAGTACCTCAGGTATGTACATCTCATTAGCTTTAAACCTCTTCCCCACCACGTCCATACCGGGTACAAGTCCGTCATTTAAAATCTCTACTGCAGATACCCCATCACTGACCAGTTTTTGTGCAATTTCTTTACTTTTTACATTATCTCCTCTTATGATGGAGTCTGCCAAGTCTTGATATTTTGCCATTGTGCCTCCTTTTTGCCTTTATATATCCCAATTTTGACAACAAAACACTTTTTGATATTTTAGCAGAATATACAAAAAAATAAAGAAGAATAATAGTATATTTTTCGTTGTTTTTATTTACTCAACTTTTTTTATGTTGTATACTTTTAAAACAACATAAAACGTACCTTAAGTGCTTTTCAGATAATAATTTTTAACTCTTATGCCAATAAGTGCTAAAGATAGCATAAACAAGTTAAACAATGATGTTAATAACTGTAAAAAGTGTCTGGATTTAGTAAAAACCCGAAAACAGCCTATTCCCGGTACTGGTGCACCTAAAGCAAACATAATGATAATAGGTAATTATCCCCAATCCAACGAGGTCGAAGAAAGTGGTATCCCCTTTAGCGACAACAACCAGGGTAAATTCATAAGAAAAATATTTAATGAAACCAGACTGTCTCTGGCCAAAGACACTTATATTACTTACCTGGTCAAATGTACGCCAAGGAGAACCATAAAAAAGGGAGGAAGCCATTCAGTAGAAATCACAGAGCCATTGAAAAAACACATAAACAATTGTATCTCATTCCTTATAAAGGAAATCTCTATAATTACCCCTCATATAATTGTCTCTCTGGGACTTAACGTATCCAATATCATCCTGCAAAAATTCTTCTCTATTGATAAAAAATACAGAAACATGGAAAAGATACATATGAGGATATTTGAAAATCCATCATTTAAACTTGTTCCCTTTTTTGATCCTCAGGATGTTATAATAAGCGGCGCTATTACTGAGGAGAGATACAGAAGAGACTTTGAGTCTCTGTCCAAACTATTAAAAATAGTTTAGAGGATTCAATCTTCAACCAGATATATCTTTATTTTTCTTCTACCATATCTGTAGCATTCTTCTAAAGTTTCAAAGCAGAGATCAATTCTATTGCCCTTTATCCACCCCCCGGTATCAGCAGCCAGGGCCTCACCATAACCAGGTATATACAATCTGGTACCAAGAGGTATAACGCTGGGATCCACAGCAACTATACCCTTCCGGGCTCTCAGTCCTATAGCAGTTATTCCATCTCCATTAATATCATTACCCCCTCTTCCATAAGCATGGTACCCCGTCGCTACCATATCCCATTCTCCTATAAGTGTTAGACCGGGAGGTTGAACCATTGCTATTCTTTTCTTTATTTCGTCCAAAAGACTCTGGATTTCTCCTTTCTCACCCTTTACTTTGTCCAGCAGAACTTTATTTTCCTCTATACTCTTTTGTAGCTGCTGTTTCTCCTCCTGAATTCTATCTCTGGTATCTTCAATCTCCTTCATCTTTTCTTCAGATTCCCGGGAAATTCTATCATATTCTTCTTTTTCAAAACGGAGCTCCTCTATAACTTTGGCTTCTCTGCTCATAATATTTTTAAAAAGGTAAAGATTGTTTATGACCTCATTTAAATCCCTGGCACTGATAATAAGTTTTGCCACATCATCATTTCCATATTTATATGTGAAAATCATTTTCTCTTTCAGAGTTTCCTTTTTATTCTCAATGCTTTTAATTAATTCCTTTCTGGCTTCATTGAGTTCATCCAACTGGCTTTCCAATACTTCAAGCTCCCCATTCAATGATTCAAGCCTATTCTTTTTGTTTTCAACCTCTGTCTCGGAAATAAGTATTTCTTCCAACAAGCTCTCTTCGTCCTGGCTAAGTCTGGCAATCGCGTTTCCCAATTCCTGCAGTGTGATTGCATCTACCTTACCGGGTGAAACCAGCAGTATAGAG
This sequence comes from uncultured Actinomycetota bacterium, assembly GCA_964415365.1. Classification (GTDB taxonomy): domain Bacteria; phylum Actinomycetota; class Humimicrobiia; order Humimicrobiales; family Humimicrobiaceae; genus Hydromicrobium. The sequence goes on from CAYPYW010000013.1 coordinate 21,215, forward strand.
ATTAAAATTGAAACAACGATTGTTATTAATACTGTTCTTTTCAATAAAATCGTTTTCGATGTCTTTAGTTTTTTTAAAGTATCTTTCTTATGCACTTTAAGTTAACTTATTTTTTCCCTCTCTTACAAAATATATATAAGAAATATTAGAACAGCAAACTTAACTGCCTTTTTAAAGAACAATTCTATTACATTTATATATATTTTTATAGAATCAATTAATTCTACTCAAAATCACCATCAGCAATTGTATAGTTCATTTCCACTATCTTTCGAGAAAGCATTTGCAATATCTTTTTCAGCAGCACACTTTTTACAGGACCTGGCAGCTTTTAACAATTCCTTATAATCTTTTCCAGTAGAATTTTTAGTAAGAGGGTTTATGGTCAAAATCTCCAGAAATATTCGTACTCCACAAATCTTCCCAGCAGTAATGCTATTTACTAGAATTTCAGCTAAGTAGTTTAAACACTTTTTATAAGCTCCAGATTCCCACTTACAGCAGCTTCCAGAACTGCCTTCATATCTCTATCAACCATTGTTGCGTCTAATGGTATGGGCATGTTCTTAAGCTTTGATTCCAGCTCAGGATATTTTGCAGCAGTAAGTGCTTTCTCTATATGCTTATGGCTGAAGCCCTTAACCTGATCAAGCCTTACAGGAAATCCTATTTTCCCATAGAATCTAAAAAAGGCTCTGGCTACCGCTATTCCAAGCTTTCTTCCTTTAAGGCTCCTTATCTTTTCATCGGTCAGACCGTATTTTCTTAAGATATCTCCAACAGTTCTAAGCGAGTCCTCGATAGCCGGAGCAAAAAAAACAGAATAATATGGATTTAATATAGCACAGGCTCTTCCATGGCTTAAAATATCCACGAGGGAAAAACTTGTAAGATGCCCTCCATTAGTTCCCCCAATCATGATGGAATATCCGCCAAGATCTGTGGCAAGGCATAAAGCATTTCTGGAAGTACTGTCATCCGGATCATTTATCAATTTTGGCAGATGTTTAATTATAAGGCCAATCCCCACTTTGGCAATATCTTCCAATTTTTTATGTGTGGGTTTTCCTTCAGCGCCATATAATGCTTCGAGCATATGAGACATCCCATCCAACGCTCCATCAGAAGTAAGATTCCGCGGAGTCTTATAGGTAACCTTATAATCAAAGACTGGCCACCCTGGAACTATGGCTTCATCTATAACTAATTTTTTTTGAGCAGTCTTAACATTAGTAATATTTGAATATCTGGTAAGGTGAGCCGCTGAGCTTGCAACTGTCTGAATAGCGATATGTGGTATTAATCTTTTATTGCTGCTGTTTAATACTTCAGTGACCTTACCAGTCCCAAAATAATCATCTATACTTCCGCCCAGGGTGCTTAAGACAATAGCGGATTTGACTCCATCAATGGTGCTGCCTCCCCCAAAACTGATCACGAGATCCGGATATGTGCTTATTATTTTCTCAGTTATCCTGTATAGATCTCCCCTTGGAGCATTGGGCCCTGCTCCTTTTATTTCATCCAGCAGAACCAGGTTTGACCTTATCAAGGAGTCAATGATTTCTCTTACAAAGTTATCGCTTTCAGGAAAAGTACCTCTGACCAGAAGTACTTTTTCCCCAATTGAGCAAGCTATCCTTCCGGTGTTTTTTAACACACCGACTCCGAACAAATAATTTGAGCCTTTAAACTCAACAAGTAATTTTTTGGCCTTTTCAAAATTTATCATTAAAATCTCCCCTTCTTGCTCAAGAACAGCTACATCTCCTGTATATAATTCTCCAACCTGTTTAGGATCGACTTTAAACTTTTCACACTCCAATCGCAATTGTACCCTTGGTACACGCATGTGGCAGCGCAATAATGCAAGTAAATGAGGTGTTAATCATGTCCACATTCTCGAACATGATAACTTCAGATTAGTTAAGGGAGGCTAATCTAACCATTCACCTGCCACATACGTGTACCAAGGGTACAATTAATAATTTGCCTCCAATTTTACCACTTAAACCATTTATTTCAAAACTACTTTTAATAAATTTTAAAATTTTTGGCAAAAACTATTCTTTTTAATCTATCACAAAATAATCTTAACTTTACATAAAGTCAGTTAATTTATAATTTATATTTTTTGAAGAAATATAATATAATAATCAAAGATGAGACTAAGAAAATTTTCAAATGGTGCCAAAACGATAAAAGATATCGGAATCTTTTCCTGGTCAATAATTGGTTTCCTTCTAATCATCGCGCTGTTCTTCTATATTATCTATCTTATAAGGATAGCAATCATACCATTAATATTGGCTATAGCTATTGCTTATCTATTAACTCCACTTGTAACTCTTCTGCAGAAGAAAATGCGAAGGATATTTGCAGTGACAATAACCTATATTATTTTTATTAGCGTTATTTTTACCGCATTTTTCTTCGTAATACCCATAATAGTTGGCCAATTCCAAACATTTATAGATAGATTTCCTTCATACATTCAGAATTTAACCAAGGTAATAAATGATTTTTTGCAAGACAACATTATTATCAAAAACATTGAGAATCTTATTGGCAAGGAAATAATACCCAAGGATGCCAGTGGCATTACCCAGTATCTTATAAGCAGGATGAACCTGGGAGAAATTGATATTTATCAGGGGGCCACTATCCTTGGCAGGTCAGTGCTTAATATAGTCCTTTACCTTATAGTAGGGCCGCTGCTGGGAATATATATACTTAATCATACAGACAGAATAAAAACCACATTCATAAGAGTAATTCCAAGAAGATTTAAAAACCAGACCACTATTATTCTGGACAAAATCAATAAAGTTGCTGGGAGGTATGTTAGAGGGCAGATTATAGTATCCATTATTGTTGGGATATTATGCACTATTGTACTGCTGATATTAAAAGTGGACTTTGCAATATTGCTTGGTTTCATTGCTGGATTACTGAACATTATTCCTCTCCTCGGCCCCATAATAGGAGCTGTACCTGCTGCACTGGCTGCGCTTTTCATCTCGCCGCTTAAAGCTCTACTGGTAATTCTTCTATTTATAGCCATTCAGCAAATAGACAATTACGTCATTTCTCCAAATATAATGAAATACCAGGTAGGGGTCCATCCTGGTATCATAATCTTTTCCCTGATGACGGGCGGCGCTTTATTCGGCATATGGGGGCTTGTAATTGCTGTACCTACTGTAGCTGTCCTGCAGGAAATACTAAAGTATTATCTTCTGGAAAAAAACAAGATGACATCATGATATATTTCCTTAAGAGGCTTTCCTGTCTTTTTTGCAAGCTTGCTGCATGATTCAAACTCAGGTGAAATATTTACCCCTTTGCCTCTGTAAGTACCGATTTTTATCTTAACTTCCCCATAAGGTAATTTTACAGTCTTAATTTCCCGGCAAATCGAATATCTCCTAATCTCTTCTCTTCTAATCCCCAGTGTCGTAGATTCTAAAAATATTACATCAATTATTTCTGGCTCTGATTCCCTGTTGCAGAGAACACAAAGCTTAAAGGCAGGCCTGTTCTTTTTCATATAAATAGGTTCAATCCATACATCCAGAACTTTACTTTTAAGCAATTTTTCCTGCAGATAACCTACGATCTCAGGGGTACTGTCATCGATATTTGTAGAAAGCATAATCATATTTTCTTCACGGATTTTATGCCCATCCCTTATAATTCCCTTTAGAAGCCTTAAAACATTGGGGATATCTTTTTTTATATTACTCCCTGCACCATAACCAATTTTTTCGATCTCCATAATCGGAATTCCATCAAACTTTGGCGCCAGAGCTTTAATCATGGCAGCACCTGTAGGAGTAGTCACTTCAAAATCAAAATTTCCTCCATAAACTGGCACTTTTTTTAATATTTCTACTGTGGCTGGTGCAGGTACCGGTAATTTGCCATGTAAACTATCGACGAAACCACTGCCCATCGGAATACTACTACTGTAAAATGATTCAATTTTTAAATTCTTCAAACCTACAGCGGTGCTTACAATATCGATAATAGAATCTACCGCTCCAACTTCATGAAAATGTACTTTATCTATATCACATCCATGCACCCGGGCTTCTGCTTCTGCAATCAATCGAAAAATATCCAGAGACATTTTTTTAATCTCAGAATCAAGGTCACTTTTACTGATTATTCCCTTAATATCTTCATAATTCCTGTGCGGCTGTGATCCAGTTACCTTTACATCAAATTTCTTTGCCCTTATAGAACCAGTTTTTATTTCCTTGTAAGCTAAGTTATATCCAGTAATATTCAGTTTCTTCAGTTCATTTTCCAGAAATAAAAAATCCAACCCCAGATCAAGCAACGCGCCGACCATCATATCGCCGCTTATCCCTGAAAAACAATCAATATATAAAACTCTCTCCATGCCGCCTGCTCCTGCAATTTATAAATTTTTTAAACTACCTTTCTTCACGAATAAACTCAAAATCCAGAATATTTAACCCAATGTATATCATTTTACTAAGACTATTGCAAAAATACAGATTTTTATATATATTTTTTCAAAAACAAAAAGATAATTATGAATAGTCAAAAAAACATAACTTCAGAAAAGAAAATTTTTAAGCTAAAAAAAATTATTAAAGAAATGGCCTCCATGATTATTGCATTTTCCGGCGGTACTGACAGCAGCTTCCTCCTGGCCTTATCTGTAGAAATACTCGGGGAAAAAGTAATCGCAGTAACTGCTAAATCACCCACCTATCCCGAAAAGGAACTAACAGAAGCAAAAGCAATAGTAGATAGATTAAACTGCAGACATAAAATCATCAACACAGATGAACTGGAAATAGAAGAATTTAGAAACAATCCCAGAAACAGATGTTATTTTTGTAAAAAAGAACTTTTTTTAAAACTGATCTCTATAAAGAATAAATACAAATTTAATTTTGTTGCCGATGGAACCAATTATGATGATTTAAACACATTTCGCCCCGGTATAAAAGCCCTAAAAGAGCTGGGCATAAGAAGTCCCCTCGCTGAAGCCGGATTGACCAAGGAAGAAATAAGGAAATACTCCAAACTATTAAACCTATCAACCTGGAATAAACCAGCTCTTGCCTGTCTCGCATCCAGATTTCCCTATGGTGAGGAGATTTCAGAATCCAAATTAAAAAAAATTGAGAAGGCTGAAAACTTCCTTTACTCCCTGGGTTTTAAACAGATAAGAGTAAGATACCACCATCCCATTGCCAGGATAGAAATAGAAAAAGAGGAAATTCCCAGAATGTTTCAACATAATAACAGGGAAAAAATAGTCGAAAGACTAAAAAAAATGGGATTTGAATATATTACTTTAGACCTTGAAGGCTACAGGACCGGAAGTATGGATAAATTACAGCAATAGAAAAATGTCCGCGTAATCACTACACCAAACGTGGGGCATAAAGAAATCAGATTTAAAGCCCACTTAATACTACACAATTTTTTTAAGAAATTCCTTATAATTCTTATTGTAGATTTCTTCAATTTCATCTTTCTTAAGGCCAGAACCCAGACCTACTCTTTCCTGCATTCCGGGTCTAAACAAATCACGATGGCTGTGAGAGTCGCTATTTATCAAGAACCTGACCCCAGCTTCCCTGCCTGTGCTCACTACAACCCCATTAGTAAGGCTGTGGCCAGCCCTGGACGAAACTTCTATAAAGACACCATTCTGGGCCGCAAGTTTAGCTTCCTCTGGCTTTAAAATTCCCGGATGAGCCAGAAGGTCTATATATTTTGATTTAACTGCTTCCAGGTTCGTACCCGGCTCTACATTTTCCACAATGCTCTCCCCATGAGCTACTACCATCTTTGCTCCCAATTCTTTGGCTGTCTCAGCCATATCATTTATACTCCCTGATGGAACATTTGTCAGCTCAACTCCTGGAATTGCTCTTATATCCCAGTACTTCTCTGCAAGTTCGCAGTCTTTTCTTACTCTTGAAATTATAAAATCCAAATTTGAGTAGCTACCGTGATCAGTCAGTGCTATGCAACCGTAACCGAGAGCGATAGCAAACCTTATAAGCTCAATAGGGCTGTTTGCACCATCTGATAAAAATGTATGAGTATGAAAATCATATATCATAAGAAACATCCCCCTCTGATTGCCCACAGATAGAGAAAATAATATGCTTAATTCTACCAATATTATAAACATAAAACTATAATTTTATTGTAAGTTCTGACATACTATAGATTTAATTATGGAAAAATATTGAAAGGGACAAAAATCATTAGTGTTTGACTCAATAATAGAAATAATTAGTTCTTCCGTCTGTCATCAATTATCTTCAAGATGCCTCACCATTGGCAATATTACACTTCCGATTTGTGCCAGGTGCAGTGGTATTTACACTGGTTTTTTTATCACAGCTGTTATCCTATTTATAATGTATAGAAAAAAGGAGAGCGGCATTCCACCCCTTTATATTCTTATAATCCTTTCCCTTTTTTTCCTATCCACTATAGTTGACGGCATCGCTTCAAATTTTGGCCTTTACAACACGAACAATAATATAAGATTCATAACCGGTTTTCTTTGCGGCTCATCAATCATGATAATAACTTATCCCATTTTTATATATCAATATTACAGGCAGTCAGAAAAGGAAAAAATATTTAAAAGACCAGGTGAATTTTTAACTTATATATTGATAATCGCCGCATTCATTCTCGTAACTCTACTAAGGCTTAATTTTATGGATTATTTTTATTATTACTTTGCTATATTCTCAGTCTTATTTACTTTTTACTTTACAAATATGGTACTTGTTTTCTTAATTCCATTCTTTTCCCAAAAAGCATATAGATTTGCAAGCAAATACTTAATTTTACCTTCAATAATAGCTATCGCCCTGTCATCAATAGAGTTATTTGTTTCCTACTGGTTCCACAAACTTATAATCAGATTTTTAAATTCCTAAAGCTAATTAAATCAAAACAGTGGATTTAATAAAACCCAAAGCTTTACTGCAATCACTGTAAGGATAATAATCAATAGATTCGTCTAAAACAGATTAATGAACCCATAATTATAAAAAATGAAAAAGGTTGTTATAGAGGAAATCCCAACACCTAAAACTACCTGGTTCACTGTATGTTCCTTAATTCTTACCCTTGCCCACGCGATCACAGGAATGAGAGGAATCATAAGCAGCATCCACCTGCCAAACAAAATATTAAAGGTAATGACTACAAAAGTTATCCAGCTGGTATGCAAACTTATTTTCCAGAAATAGGTTATAATAGTTAAAATAATAGTGGAAACTACACTTACTGCAAATATGGATTTCAAAAATAAAGGCCCGTTCAGAACATATAAAACAATAAAACATATTATATAACTTACACAGGAAACGATCAGAGGCTTCATTCTATCTTCTTTCCTGGGTATATGTATATCATTTATTTCTTTCCTCTTATATAGAAAACATATATATAAATAGGGTATCACCACTCCAAAAAGAAGGCACATAAAAGCCCAGCCCACAGCTTCAATTTTATTATCTACAACAATCAAACATATAATCAACAAAATTGGTATGGAAATAAATGATCCATCAAAAACATAAGATATTATTCTTGCAAGTTTATTCAATAAAATTCCTTCCGCCTTTCGTATCTAAAAACAAATAACTTAACACTATAACCAAATAAAAAATAGACTCTTTTAAAATTTAGAGTCTATTATATTAAAATGAATTAAATTTTAAAATAACTTCAACACATTATTCTACTATTTTTTCATTGGATTTTTTGGCCATGTAAACTTTCCTATCAGCTTCAACCATCAAATCCTTAATACTACATCCGTCCTTATAACATTCTATGCCCATACTCAAGTCCAGACCTTCATAATTTAATTTTAAGAACCTTTCTCTGATTCTGCTTGCAATCTCCTGTGCAATTCTCCCCTCAGCCTTGTTGACTATTATTAGAAACTCATCTCCCCCAAATCGGAAGCCGAGGTCAACACCTTCTCTTATGTTTTTACGGACAATATTACCTAAATTTTTAAGTAATTTATTTCCACTTCCGTGGCCATAATTGTCATTATATTTTTTAAAATTATCGATATCAAACATCATAATTGCAACTCTCTCTTTTTTTCTTTTTCCCCTACTGATCTCCTCGCCCAACCTTCTTTCCAGATACCTGATATTATAAAGGCCAGTTAAATAATCGATGTATGTAGACCTTACAAGTTTCTTCTGGAGCTGTTTGTAAGCAGTTATATCAGCAAGAGTAGAAACCACAAATAAAATATTTCCATCATCATCTCTGACAGGAGAATTACTTTCCAGAGCATTGATGATGGTACCGTCACTTCTTAAGAATTCTACTTCATAATTTAGCGCTGTTTTACTATTGACGATTTTTTTAAATCTCTTCCCTTTATGTTTGGGCGAAAGAAGGGTTAAATACCTTTTCCCCACCAGCATATTCGGGTCATACCCATAATCCCTGATCTTCTCATTTACAAAAAGGATGTTATTTTTGATGTCTTTTATTACAAATATTTCATTAGTGTGCTGAAGTATCTTCTCTATATATGGTAAAAACTTCTTTAACATTTCATTTTTTCAATAAAATGGTTAACAATTCTTAAATTTTATGTAATTTTAATAAATTTAAAGGATTTTGACAAATGAATCAACTAAGTTTATATATAATACAATAATATTGAATTATAGTAAATGTACCCATGATAACATTCGACCCGATATGACACAGTTCTTTATTGACCGCCTATACAAATTATTGACAGTAGTTAAAATCAATGGTAGTTTTTTCTTCACACTATTAAAAACGATAAAAAAAATTATGAGTAGGAACTTAAAATATATCTACTTCGACCATAGTGCCACTACTCCGGTGCTCCCGGAAGTGGTAAAGGTGATTAATAATTGCTTTGAAACTTATTACGGAAATGCATCAGAGCCACATTCACCCGGAACCGAAGCTAAGGAAATCTTAGAACATTCCAGAGAAACAATTAGTAAATCTTTAGGAGTTAACCCAAAAGAAATAGTATTTACTGGCAGTGGAACAGAGAGTGATAACCTTGCAATAATTGGGGTAGCTGAAGCTTACAAGAAAAAAGGTAACCATATAATTACATCTGAAATCGAACACCCTGCCGTTCACATGCCTTTAAAAAAATTAAGCCGGCTCGGCTTTAATATAACTTATATCCCTGTAGATAAATTCGGTATGGTTGATCCCCAGGATGTAAAAAAATCTATAACCAATAAAACCATACTGGTAACTATTATGCATGCAAATAATATTGTCGGAACCATCCAGCCTATTGGTGAAATAGGGAAAATATTAAAAGAACACGATATTATTTTTCATACAGACGCGGTTCAGACCTTTTCCAATATAAAAACAGATGTTAATAAATTAAATGTTGACCTGCTTTCACTTTCCGGTCATAAGATATACGGCCCAAAAGGAGTAGGAGCCCTTTATATAAGAAAAGGCACAAAGATAATGCCCCAGATCCTTGGAGGAGGGCATGAAAGAGGAATAAGGTCAGGCACCGAAAACATACCGGGAATTGCAGGACTGGCAAAAGCTGCGGAAATCGGACAGAAGAACCTTTTGGATAAAATACTGAAGGTTACAAAAATGAGGGACTATTTAATTAGCAACCTTTTGGACAAAATTGATGAGGTTAAATTTAACGGTCACCCCACCGAGAGGCTGCCTGGAAATTGTAACTTCTCATTTAAATACATAGAAGGAGAATCTATAGTATTAAAGCTTGACCATGCAGGTATCGCTGTATCAAGTGGTTCCGCCTGCTCTTCCTCATCATTAAAACCCTCTCATACCCTCGTTGCAATGGGTCTTTCAAATGAGGAGGCTTACGGGTCCTTGAGAATTACCCTTGGTTTTGAAAATACAAAAGAAGAGATAGATTATTTCCTGGAAGTCATCCCAAAAATAGTATCGGATTTGAGAAAAATTTCCCCCTTATATAAAAAATAAAGTAAATTGACAAAAAGAGTTATAATTAAAAAAATACAAATTTGCAGTTGGTAATTCTTAAAAAGGAGTAAAAAATATCTACCATAAGATTATACCTGGCACAAATAAATCCCACCGTTGGCGATCTTAAAGGAAACTATAATATTATTGCTTCCCACATCGAAGAAGCAAAAAAAAATGATGTGGACATAGTGGTATTTCCGGAGCTTTCCATTACCGGATACCCGCCTGAAGATCTGCTTCTTAAGAAAGCTTTTGTTGATGAAAACATTAGCTATCTGGATAAGCTTAAGAAAATTGTAACAAGCATCATTGCCGTCGTTGGCTTTGTTGGTAAAGAGCATAGTGAAATATACAACTCAGCAGCAGTGCTTCATAACAAACAGGTTAGAGCGGTATATAATAAACAGTTTCTGCCAAACTATTCTGTCTTTGACGAGGAAAGATATTTTAGAAAAGGCAGCATAAATTATATTTTTAAAATAGCAGAAACGCTTACCGGAATTAATATATGCGAAGATATATTCCATCCTTCCGGACCGGCAAAAATTCAGTCCATAATAGGTGGAGCAGAACTTATAATAAACATATCTGCATCTCCTTACCATACCGAAAAAATTAAAGAAAGAAAAAAAGTCTTATTTGATACGGCCACCGATAACTGTGTAAACATTGCTTATTTAAATTTAGTGGGAGGCCAGGATGAACTGGTATTCGATGGAAACAGCTTAATCATTAACGAAAAAGGTGATATCCTGGGCCATGCAAAACCATTTAAAGAAGATGTGCTGATATATGATCTTGATACTGGAGGAGTAGCAACAGCAAGGTTAAAAAATTCTAAATTCAAAAGTCAGAAAACCGAAATGGAGAGATATTATAAGCCGCTACCCTTAATTGACTTAAAATGTTGCAAAAAAAGGGGAAAAAGAAACACAGAAAATAAAACCATTTCCAGATACAATCAGTACGTTCGTTGCATTGAAGATGAAATACTCCAGGCCTTAATTCTGGGAACCAGGGATTACGTTAGAAAAAATAAATTCAAAAAAGTGGTTATTGCCCTAAGCGGTGGTATAGATTCAGCACTTACGGCAGTAATTGCCACCCTGGCTCTAGGGAAAGAAAATATCAATGGAATCCTGATGCCCTCTCCATACTCATCCAGAGGAAGTATTGACGATGCCAGAGAATTATCCCACAACCTTGGTATTAAATATATCACCATACCCATTTCTGATATTTACAATAGCTACCTTGAAAACTTAAATACTATATTTAAACACTCTGAGATCAATATTACCAAAGAAAACATACAGGCGCGTATAAGGGGAAACATTATAATGGCCGCCGCCAATGAAAACGGCTGGCTGGTGTTATCTACAGGCAATAAAAGTGAAATAAGTGCGGGATACTGTACTCTTTACGGAGATATGGCAGGAGGATTTTCGCCAATTAAAGACGTGTATAAAACAATGGTTTACAAAATCTGCAGGTATATCAATAAAAAATATTCAAATATAATACCCAAAAAGATAATTACCAAAGTCCCCTCAGCAGAGCTTAAACCAGACCAGAAGGACGAAGATAAATTACCTCCATATAAAATCCTGGATCCCATACTTAAGGCATATATAGAAGATGATCTGGATTACCGTTCCATTACAAAAAAAGGATTCGATAAAAAAATAGTCAAAAAAGTTATTAACATGGTAGATAATAGTGAATACAAAAGAAGACAGGGTTCTCCCGGTATCAAAATAACTCCAAGGGCATTTGGCAAGGATAGAAGGTATCCTATTACAAATAATTTTAAGTTATAAAAAATTAAAATACTCTAACTCTACAATGTTACATTTCTTAATTCTGCGGCTTTCTCCTCCGGTAAAGTATCATTTATAAATGTCCCTGCCCCCAATTCGCACCCTGCCATGTATTTAAGTTTATTTTTTGTCCTGTAGGGTGGATAAAACTCAAAATGAAAATGATAATAACTATAATCGCTACCACCAGTTGGTTTTTGATGGATCACCATCACATAAGGCATCCGAAAGTTAAATAACTTATTGTATCTATTTACCAGTTCCTTAATTATTTTTGATAGAGAAGTAATTTCTTTTTCGCTCAGTTCACACAAACTACCCAGGTGTCTTAAACAGTAAATGTGTACTTCATACGGCCAGCTGGCATAGAAAGGAATAAATGCAACAAAACCTTCATTCTTAGTAATAATCCTGCTTCCATCCTTCAATTCCTTTTCAATTATAGTACAGTGAAGACACTTCTTACTCTTTCTGTAAAATTTCTTCGAGGATTTTAATTCCCCTAAAACAACCGGTGGTACATATGAAAATGCATATATCTGACCATGGGGGTGAGAAAGAGTAACACCTATTTCCTTTCCTTTATTTTCAAAAATCAAAACATATTTTACAAATTCTTTTTTACCAAGAGCTAAATATCTGTCTCTCCATACATTTACCAGGTTATTTATTTTCTCTAAAGGTAAATCTTCCAGATATAAATCATGGTTTGACGTATAGCAAACAACTTCACAGATACCTTTCGATTCCTTTAGCTTATATTTAAAATCATTTCCCGCGTTTAACTTTCCATTATCTACTCTGTCAGGGTTTTTATCAAAAGTTGGAAACTTATTCTCAAAAACCACAATATCATAATCACCTGCTGGAATCTCTGTTTCCATTTTACCATTCTTTGTAGGACAAAGGGGGCAAAAATCTTTTGGCGGGTGAAAAGTCCTGTCCTGTCTTTTGGTGGCAATAGCTACCACTTGATCTTTTATTGGATCATACCTCAGCTGAAGCATTCTATACCTCTCTTACCATTTCAGGAAGTCTTTTAAAAATCATAATATATTAAATATCTCCCATCATCCTTTATTACTACTCGCTCTTTAAGACTCGAATTTTCCTTACATTCTCGACTCTCTAGATATTCGTTTCTACCGGGTGATTTGCCTCTTCTTTTATTGGCTTTGCTATTTCCCTTTCCAATTAATTCTAACTTCTCTTTTTTCATCTCTTCTATTTATCCTTAAATCTTAATCTTTTGGTTCCATCAGAGAATAAACAATCTATAAAATCAGGAGAAATGTTGAATCTTTTTAAGAACTTCTCACCCATTATATTAATAATATTATCAACTTCGCTCTTTTTAACAATGCTTATAATGCTTCCTCCAAAACCTGCCCCCATCAATCTCCCACCATAAACTCCATTAATTTTGCTCATCTCATATACCAGATAGTCAAGCTTTTCAGTCGATACCTCATAATCATACCTCAGGCTATCATGTGACTCAAATAATACTCTGCCCAATTTTTCAATATCTCTCTTAAGCAGATATTCTTTTGACAATAAGACTCTATTATTTTCCGTAACTACATGTTTTACTCTTCTGAAGAGTTTTTCAGGCATTTTATTTTTCAGCTTGTACAAAAGTTCCAAACTAACATCTGACAGGGAATTAATATTTTTGTTTTTTATTATTTTGGATATTAACTGCACTGCCTCATTACATTCCTGCCTTCTTCTATTATATTCCGTATTCGCCAGATTTCTTTCCTCTTTGGAATCTATAATTAAAATCAGGTTATCTTCAAGATCGAAAGGAATGTATTCATAAGACAAATCTTTAAAATTCAGATAAATTACATAGTTTTTCCCTCCAAAAGTGACAGAAAATTGGTCCATCAACCCAACATTGACCCCTACAAAATTATTTTCTGCGTTATTACAATATCGAACCGTATCTTTTTTATCAACCTTTAAATTAAAAAGTTCCTCAACAAACTTCGCAACTCCAACTTCAAGAGAGGCTGATGAGCTAATACCAGCACCAATAGGTAATTTACTATCAATAACGATATTAAATCCACCAATTCTATAACCATTCCGGATATATTCCTTCAAAACCCCTCTTGTGTAGTTTACCCAGTTTACATTTCTATCAAAAGTAATATCATTTAATGAAAATTTATTGTAATCATTTAAGTTTTTAGAAAAAACTTCTACATAATCTGTTTTATTTTTAGACCCTGCTATAAATATGTATCTATTTATAGCAGCATTTATAGAAAGTCCCAAATTATAATCTGTATGCTCACCAATTATATTCACTCTCCCAGGGGATAGAATATTTACCAAATCCTCTTTCTTGAAAATATTTTTTCCTTCCCCCTCACTATTCACAAATTTTTCACAAAATAAATTATGAAGTTCCTCGAAGAAATCATTAATTTCAAATTTTCCCATTTTATACTATCACAATATCCTCTCTTATATTTTTACCAATAATTTCATACTTTAATATCTTACTCATTAGAATATCACCCTTTAACAGAACCAGCAGTAAGACCAGCAACTAAGTATTTTTGGAAGAATATAAATATAATAATTACGGGTAATGTAACAATTGTAGATCCTGCACACATATCAGACCAGAGATATTGAAACTCACCAACGTAAGTCAGTAAGAAACCAGGAGGAATAGTTAACATACTGTTTCTCGAGCTCAAGGTAAGAGAGAAAAGTAAATTATTCCAAGCTACCAAAAATGAGAAAAGTGCTACAGCTACTACCCCTGGAGAAATTATAGGAATAACTATCTTTAAAAGTGTCCCTATTCTACTACTTCCATCAACATATGCAGCTTCTTCAATTTCCTTCGGAATTGTATCGCAAAACCCCTTAATCATCCATATTGAAAAAGGTAAGGAAAAAGTTGTTAAAGAAAGAATTAACCCAGGATAAGTATTTAGAAGACCCAATTTTTTATACATAACGTAAAGAGAAATTACTATAACCACATAAGGAAACATCTGAGTGGCTAAAATCAAAAGAAATATTGCCCTTTGGCCAGAAAATCTAAATCTTGAAAAACTATAACCAGATAGGGTTGCTAAAATTATGGTAACAATAGTAACAGATGCAGATATAATTATGCCATTTTTGAAAAAAACAAGAAATCCTCCCCTATCAGTAATTTGTTTTATATAGCTTTCTAGTGTGAAAGAGACCGGGATCCAAGTCGGTGGAATATTAAAAGCTTCATAATTTGGTTTGAGTGATGTAGAAATCATCCAAAAAATTGGGGAAAAAGCAAAAGTTAAAATTATAATTAATACTAAATAAATAAATATCCTGGAAAAAACTCTAAATAGCACGTATTTTTTAATACTCAACACTTTTCCTTTCCATATTCCTTATATAGAAGAAAGAAAAAAACAAAAGCACAATAAGCCAAATCACACCTATCGCTGAAGCATAACCCAATTCAAAGTTTCTAAACGCCATTCTAAAGGAATATATTGCAAAAGTTGTAGTCGCGTTAACAGGGCCACCCAAGGTAGTCGTCCAAATAATGTCAAAATTATTAAAATTCCAAATAACCATCAATGTAGTGGTTATTAAAATTACGTTTTTAAGATAAGGTAGAGTAATATGAAAAAATTTCTGAAATACATTGGCACCATCTATTACTGCAGCTTCATTTACATCCTCTGGAATAGCCTGCAAAGCTGCCAAAAACATCAACATATAAAATGGAAATTGATTCCATATATTTGCAAATATTACTGCAAACATAGCAGCTCCTGGTCTACCAAACCAGGGAATGAATTCAGAGATTATATGCATCTTCTTTAAAACATAGTTAATAATTCCTACCTCTCCATTGAACATATATAAGAAAAGCAAGGCTACTATCACACCTGGTACTACCCACGGAGTTAAGGCAATCCCTCTAAAAAATCTTTGCAACACTATTTTTTGATTCAATACTAATGCTAGGGACAACCCAATAGTGAAACCCCCAAGAATTGAAAAGAAAACAAAAACAATTGTGTTTTTAAGTGATTCCCAAAAGATTTTGTCTCTAAATAAAGACCCATAATTTTTAAAAAAAATGAACTTAATACTATCCGGCTCAATAATGTTATAAGATTTAAGACTTAATACTAGCCCATTTAAAAGAGGGTATATAATTACAAAACCAATAACAAAGACAGAAGGAAGTATCAATAGAATTGCAAAACTCTTATTACTTAATCCTCTATTATATCCATTTATCATTAACCTTGCTTGACCTCACAAACTCAACACTACTTTACCAGGGAAGCATATATTAGCTCCCCTGGTAAATTTTCCATATTTATCCACTATACCTACTGTCAACTAACCCTGACGATTTAATAATCAGCAATAATTATTCCTCTCCGTACAGGAGCTTCAAATTTGCTTCACAGTCTGCCAGAATATCGTCTATCGGCTTATCTGAAGTAACAGTTTCCTGCATCGCATTAATTATGAACGTTGACGCTGCCCCATATTTCGGTCCAAAAGGAAATGCCTTCATATTAGGCATTACTTCTT
This sequence comes from uncultured Actinomycetota bacterium, assembly GCA_964415365.1. Lineage (GTDB taxonomy): Bacteria > Actinomycetota > Humimicrobiia > Humimicrobiales > Humimicrobiaceae > Hydromicrobium. The sequence continues at coordinate 37,636 of CAYPYW010000013.1, forward strand.
CCAGAAATGCTTTCATTACTGGATTCTCAAAATACTCACTATAAGTACCAGTATTTTGGCTTTTCAAAGGAAGAACAGCTCCCATGGGTAGTAGATACGTAGTTATAGAGATATCGCTGGAAGCTAAGAATTTAACGAATTCCCATGCCATTTCCTTGTTCTCACACTGACTTGAAATACCCAAATTATGAATATCTGCAAGTATCTGTGGAGATGAAACCTCGTCACCCATTGGAGTAGTTGTAACTCCAAATTTGTCAAAAAATACATCTCCCTCAAGTTCAGGATTCAAACTTCTTAGAATTCCAAGACAATATGGACCATCTAACTTGAATGCGATTTTATCTTTTGCTGCTAATTCTCTCAGATCTTTTATTTGCAACCCAAGCGGGTTATACTCCTCTACAACTATTTCCCTTAGCCATTCAAAACACTTTTTATTTTCAGGAGTATTAAAATTAACTCCATTTTCTAGAGGTGTTGCCCCAAAAGTCCACATCCATGGAATAAAACCAATCAATGAATAATCAATCTTTGTTGTATCTACTCCTAGAGCATACACACCTTCAGCACCTAATGTATCTTTAATTTTCTCACATGCATCCATCAGCTCATCCATTGTCGCAGGCGGAGTTTCTATACCAGCAGCAGCCATTATATCTTTATTATACCAAAAGCCATGAGATGTTAATGCATACGGAACAGCATATAACTTCCCCTCATAAGTTCCTATTTCCAGTCCGCCTTCATAATTATCGGCTAAATATTCCGGTTCAGCAATTTCATTTAAGTCCATTAGTGCGCCCATTGAACCCAATTCAAATGGCCAATTACCATTTAACTGCATGACATCGGGAGCATTCCCTCCGGCTGCCATAGTTATCAATTGCTCTCTAACCTGATCAAATGGGATTCCCAGATTTTCAATTGTAACATTAGGATGTAAATTAAGAAATTCATCAATCACAGCATTTATAGTTGCTCTTGTAGCTTCCTCTGCTGAAGCCCAATTAGCAAAAACTAGGTTGATTTCCTCCTCCTCGGCCTCAACCGGAGTTTCTTCTGCGACTTCTTTGGTAGAAGTCTCCTCGACAGCTTCCTCCTCTGCTGGTGCTGCTTCCCCTTTACAACCTACAAATGAAAATACTGCAACCATTGATATGCTTAATAACAATACTACTATCCATAATAATGACTTTTTCATTTCAAATCCTTTCGCTACGAGACTTTTAATTACAAAGAATACATATAATTATTTCTATAAATCACCTCCCTTAATACTTTACTTTCTACATTATTCCTGATAAATTTCTCCTGAGATTTGTTTCGGTTATAGTTTTAGCACAAAACTACCTTGGCTATCCTTAACAAATCTCTTCCCATTTTACACCCTTCACCTCCCTTTAAAATCTTCAATAAGCTATTAAAAGATTTAATTTATTTACTCATCTATCTTTGCATTTAAATTCTAGGGCCTTTAAAATAAAAAAGTTAATTTTTAACAAGCGCTTGCGCAAGTGCTTACCTATAATATAAAAAAACACTTAGCATGTCAAGTTCTCAAATCGCTTTATTCAAAAAAGTGTCACTTAAAATCCTAAAGCACGGACTTATTTTAGCCGACAATTCTATTCAAAAAACTTCCCCAAAAAAATTCTGAGCAGCTTTCAGACATTCGACATCAATAATCCCCATACTCAATCCCTGTCTTAATAAAAGCCTCTAAGTTTTTTAGAGGTGTTCCATGCTCAAGAAAATCAGCAGATTGCAGGATAAATTTTCCTCCCACCTTTCCCACTTCTACTGTTTCTTTAGTCACCTTCTTAATTTTATCGACGGGGCCAGCTTTTAATACATTTATCTGATCTACATTCCCTACAATAATGAACATACCTTTAGACCTACTTTTAGCTTCAGCTAAATTACCATCACCAATGGGTGGTGGCGAAAATGGCTCAACCATTTTAGGACCTACCTCTATGTACGATTCAATCAAATTCATAATCTCCCCACAATTATGATAAAGTGCGGGTATTCCTCTACTTTGTACAATATTTATATATTTCCTTTCAAAAGGTAAAATGTACTTATCAAATATTCTTTTGCCTATAAATCCACCTGCGACATTTGCTCCTATACAATGAACATCGATCCCAGAATCATTTACCGCACTTGTATAATCTTTAATTCTTTCTATGGAAAAATTCATTAATTTTTCATAAAATTTGTAATCTGTTAAAAATAAAGAGTATAAAGAAGTTAAATCTATCAATAATGATGCACTGTTAAATGGCCCATGAGGTGACCATACTCCAACTATCCCATCGTCTCCCACCGTTTCTTTTATTACACTTACAACTTTCTTTATCCTTTTTGGATAAGCTCTATCCATCCCAGGTTCATATTTCATGATTACATCTAAATCTTCTTCAGTTTTTACAGGTTTGTCTGTACAAGCATAAACATATGAACCCGGCCTAACCTCACTAGCAGTGAAATCCTGGGTAATCTTCCCACCTGGTGTAGTTATAACAGATCTTCTGACTATGCTCTCGCCTCTTTTAAATTTCTCAGTACGTACTTTCCAATTTTCTGTTTCCTTATCAATATTTACACCACCAAAATGAACATAATTCGGAACTGCCCCAAACAGCACTCTTACAAATACATCTGCTCCAAGCTGTTTTTGGATTTCTATTACTTTTAACTGAGTTTTAAGGTGATCATCTTTATTAATATCCGGGTATACTTGCTTTATGAAAAATCCTTGATCCTGAATAAATAATGTTACAGGAACCCTATCTGGAATTTCTCCATTTATTACTTTTAAAAAACGCTCTCTTCCTGTCATAATATGTGTTCCAATTCAATTTTATATCTAATTTAATCTTGATCCATGCGAAAACTTATACTCAATCGTTAGAGCTACCAGAGTTTAAACATTACATCCCAAATTTTTTTATCTCCCCCTCTGGCCATCCAAAACTCATTTCCGCGGACAATGCTCTTCTCTAAGCTATCGTCAACTCCATTACAAGGTTCAATTGCAATATGACTATATTCATATAAACTTTCTTCTGGCCACCCTTTACTATTTATCCACAGCCCACAATGTCTAATCTTATCTTTACTAAAAATTACGTCTATTCTCTCATTTTCATTGCTATACTCTAACGCAACCACTCCAGTTGAGAGATTTGATAATACAAATTTCACAGCGTATCTTTTGCTCTCATCAACTTCTGAAAAGTCTACACCTTTCCCATCTTTAGTTTCTAAAATTGGCCATACATACTCTTTATTTCTCAATACCAATTCTTTATTATCGCAATAATTAACAGTTATGTCAGGAGACTTTTCTACTACTATTTTGGTATTCTTAAGTAATTTGAATATAGGATGGATTGACCATATAAAATTAAATTCAAACTGGCTTAAATTTTCAACTTCATAAGATAGCTCGATAGCATTATTATTTATCCTAATCACCCTAGTAAAAATATAAGGAAACCTTACTCCGTTAACCTTCTGTATAATTCTACCTCCTCTAACTTCTGTTTTAAAATGGAGTGGCCATATTTCCCCATGATCCGGGATCAACACATCTTCCCATGGGAAACCAATATATCTGCACGGAAAAATCGTTGGAAAACATTCATCAATACCACTACTGTCAGAAAAGGCGAAATTAGAATCATAAGAGAATTTTTGTAATTTAATAAACTTGTTTCTCCATATAAAATCAAAACCTGTTTCTCTATTAATAACTGAAATTATTTTCCCCCCAAGTTCAGGAATGGTCGTTAGAGACAACTTTTTATTTTTAATAGTTAAAGCCTTAAACCCTTCTAGTTTTGTTTCCTTAACCTCAACCATACAGTTCTCTTCTCGACCAATTTCTACCAGCCTTTATCTCCTGTACTCTCTCAACACCTCTACCATACTGATTATATTTTCAATTGGCGTTTTTGCCTGGATGTTATGGATAGAGCTAAACACAAATCCTCCATCCCTATCAAATATCTTTATTCTTTCCTTCACTTCCTTCTTCACTTCTTCTTTTGTACCAAATGGCAAAGTTTTTTGAGTATCTATCCCACCACCCCAGAATACTATGCTCTTACTATACTTCTTCTTAAGGGTAGCTGGATCCATATCCTGCGCTGAACATTGTACTGGGTTCAATATATCAAAACCTGCGTCAATAAACTCACTAATAAGTGGTTCAACTGAACCACAGGTATGAGTAAATGTCTTCCACTTAGTATTCTTGTGTACCCAGCTATTTACCTCCTTATGAAATGGCTTGTATAACTCCATATAAGTCTCATTAGATATAAATGGGCCCCTTTGAGTTCCAAAATCAGTAGTGTTAATAATCACAACACTTACCTTATTTAATACCGCCTGATAAATTTTCTCCAGATTTTTAATAGCAATATCACACTGTCTATTAAAAACTTCATATACATAATCTTTTCTTGTGGCAATTGATATATACCATTCCTGTATATCTCTTATACCCTTCGGATATTTTAGAGAGGGCGCGGGTACCAGTGCAACATCACCAAAACTTGTACCACCGAAATTAGCTACAATAGCAAAATTCGTATTGGTATATAAATAATCTACCTCCTTTTTAAAATATTCTAACTCTTCACCACTAATAAGACTGAATTCTTCCAGGTTGTCTTCTACATCCAAATTATCATCACTAATTGGGGGTTGGCGCATTATTGCATCAAAATAATATCCACCTTTCGGCATGCGCACGCTTGGTGGAACAGGTGTATCACCCTGGGGATACTGGAAGATACTACCATCTTCTTCTACTTTCGTATTAAACAGATTCGGTACCAGAACAAGTGTTCCATCGAATAGTTTCCATTCTTTCCAGTCACCACTTTCAAAGCCAAATAAATTATTTTTACTCCCAAGCGCCGCGCAGTCTACACCAATTACTTCTTTTAAGTCATCAGCTATCTCTCCAAGCATTTGATATGGTTCAACTACTTTTACTGGAGGATCATTGGATAAACCATAATAATCTCTTAACTTTGATACAACACTTGCCGATATTCCTGTTACTGAAGTTGCTCCAAAATCAACAGGAAGCCTGTCCGTTTCTTTGTGGCTTAAAGCTAATTGAACTCTCTCCCTCGAATTCATATAAACTTCCCCTGGTCATATTCGCTTATCAAATTGTATATCAAACAATACATATTTATCTTGCTAAGCGCTTGCGCAAGCACTTAGTTATAATATAAAAAAGCACCAAGTATGTCAATCATTCGAATTGTTTAACTATTGAAATTTGTCTATAAAACCTAATGCAAAATATATACCAGAAAGATTAATTAGTTAAAGAATCCTATAGGGAACCCCCGAATAACCTAAACAAATTATTTGATCAATTAACTCTTACTTCTAATGGAAGTACTTTCCCTTATAATAAGTTTTGTTTCAAAAATACAGGTTTGTTTAGGTAACTTTTTATTCCTGATCCTGTTAAGAAGTAACTCCATTGCAGTTTTACCTATTCTATACCTTTCTAACTCTATAGTAGTCAATGCAGGCGAAATTATTTCAGTTAATGCTATATTGTCTAGGCCAATAACAGATATATCATCAGGAACTTTAATACCACTAGCTTGAAAAGCCTTCATTACCCCCACAGCAGTAAGATCATTTGAACAAACAACCGCTGTGGGGAGTGTTTTTTCTTCTAATATCTTTTGAACAGCTCTGTAACCACCTTCCATCTTGTGATCGCCCTCTAAGATCTTATGATTCAAATTATTGTCCCTGTATTTTCCTATAACATCTATGAAATTCCTGATTCTTATTTTTGCTGTTTCAAGTGTTTTTGGACCACTTATAAAATAAATATTTTTATGTTTAAGAGAGACCAAATGAGCTATGGCCTCTGCTATACCAACTTTGTAATCGAAATACAGGCTATCTACACCTATATTTTTTTTACCCCAATCAACCAGTACAAAATTTATGTCTGTATCCATAAGCTGGTTTATCACAGAACTGTCCACTTGGCTAGAAGCAACAATTATGCCATCTATTTTTCTTTTAATTAAAGCCCCTATTGATCTTAAACCCTTTTCAATATCATAATCAGTGTTACACAAAAATACATTATAATCATTCTTTACAGCTAATTCCTCTACCCCCTGAACAAGCTCCGGATAAAATGGATTTCTAATGTCGGAAATAACCAGCCCAATAGTATGCGTTTTCCCAGTGGCAAGACTCCTTGCAAGTAGATTTGGTTGATATTTTAATTTTTTCATTACCTCAAGTACTCTTTTTTTTGTTTCAGGCATGACAAACCTTGTCTCATTGATTACATGTGAGACTGTGGTCGGAGATACCTTTGCCAGTTTTGCTATGTCATTATAATTAACCATTACAAACCCCTATAAAATATGTAAACATTGTGAAATCATGAAAGCGCTTGCGCGATATCTATTCTACCATAACCACGTTTAGAAAAAAATATATTTTACATACACAAACATAAATTTTTAAGTTATTAAATATAAGCCCCACCTGACCGAAAGATAAAATATGCTCAAAATAAAGCATACCGGAAATTTGTATTTCTATAATAGGAAAATTACCTTATAATTATACGGGAAATTATAACTTATCTAATATCTTTTAAACATAAGTTTAATAAATAGTTAATATAAATTAATTTACAGAATATAACTTATTCTAACATTATTGTAATCGTCTACAATCTAATTAAAAAGGCTACCAATAACAAAACATGAATTGAATTAGATTTTGGAACAGGATCGAAAGTTTTTTTACTTATAGCGAATTGACTCAAAAGAATGCTTGGAAAAGAGGTTAAAAAAGCTCCCGGGCATTAATTTTTAACTGAAAGGAAGTCAGTAATGAAAAACAGCTTATTACAAAGCTACCCTAAGATCGGCATTAGACCAGTAATTGATGGGCGTATGGGGGGAATAAGAGAATCTCTTGAAAAACAAACAATGGGAATGGCCATGTCTGCTTCAAAACTAATCTCAAAAAGACTCAAATATCCTGACGGCAAATCAGTAGAATGTGTGACCTCCGATACCACCATAGGTGGTGTTCATGAAGCAACAGCAGCGGATGAGAAATTTGCGAGAGAAGGAGTAGGAGTTACTCTTACTGTTACTCCTTGTTGGTGCTACGGATCAGAGACCATGGATATGGACCTCCTCCGGCCAAAAGCTATATGGGGGTTTAATGGCACAGAGAGACCAGGTGCAGTATATCTGGCAGCAGTTCTTGCTGCTCATAACCAAAAAGGACTTCCCGCTTTTGGAATTTATGGCAGAGATGTTCAGGATTCTGGTGACAACTCTATACCGGAGGATGTAAAGGATAAACTCCTTTCCTTTGTAAGATCTGCCCTTGCAGCTTCCATAATAAAAGGAAAATCATATCTATCTATTGGCAACGTATCTATGGGAATTGCTGGCTCTATCGTAGATCCGGATTTTTTTGAGGATTATCTGGGAATGAGATGTGAATATGTGGATATGACTGAATTAATAAGACGGACAGAGAGGAAAATCTATGATCAGAACGAATACGAAAAAGCTCTGTTATGGGTAAAAAGTAACCTAAAAGAAGGAACTGACATAAATCCTAAAAACCTTCAAAAATCAAGAAAAGAACTGGATAAAGACTGGGAATTTTGTGTAAAGATGACACTGATCTGCAGAGATCTAATGATAGGAAACCCCAGGTTGGCCAAACTTGGATACTACGAGGAATCCCTGGGTCACAACGCCATAGCAGCAGGTTTCCAGGGTCAGAGACAATGGACTGATCACTTCCCCAGTGGAGATTTTACCGAAACAATATTAAATAGCTCCTTTGATTGGAACGGGTTAAGAACTCCTTATATATTTGCCACAGAAAATGACTGTCTGAACGGAGTATCTATGCTTATGGGATATCTTCTTACAAATACTGCACAAATATTTTCTGATGTCAGAACTTACTGGAGCCCAGATGCGGTAGCCAGGGTTACTGGACAAAAACTTGAAGGTGCCACTGAAAACGGAATAATACATCTTATAAATTCAGGTTCTACAGCTCTTGATGGTACTGGCGAGGAAGAAGTCAGTGGAAAACCGGCAATTAAACCTTTCTGGGAAATAACTGAGTCTGAAGTTAAAAAATGTATAGATGCTACCCTATTCAGGCCAGCTGATCTAAGTTATTTTAGAGGAGGAGGTTTTTCAACCGATTCAACTACCCGAGCCGGAATGCCAGTTACGATGTCCAGGATTAATCTAATTAAGGGACTGGGACCGGTAATGCAAATTGCTGAAGGATATACCGTAGAACTGCCTCCGGAGATTCATGAAATACTGGACAGACGAACCAATCCTACGTGGCCTACCACCTGGTTCGCTCCAAAACTTACAGGCAGAGGAGCATTTACTGATGTATATTCAGTTATGAGCAATTGGGGTGCTAACCATGCAGCAGTAAGTTATGGACATATTGGGGACAGGCTTATTACTTCAGCATCAATCCTCAGAATACCGGTATGTATGCATAATGTTGATCAAAACAGGATATTCAGGCCCAGTGCATGGGGTACTTTTGGTACATCAGATCTGGAAGGAGCAGATTACAGGGCATGCAGGAACTACGGCCCTTTATATAGATGAAACTTTTCTGTACATGGAAATATGAAAAAAATATGGTTATATTCTAAAAACAAAGAAAATATAGACAGAATAATTAATATTCTGGATGGTAAAGAATTTACCATGCAAATAGAAAAGGAAGTCAACAATCTTCCTATTCAACCTGAAAATATCCATGCAATCATTCTTGATATTACTTCTAAAAGTGAGGGTGACGATATTCATTTTAAAAATATCACCAAAGCTTGCGATGAGTATAATATAAACAAATTTTTAATACTAAACCCTGACCAAACCAATTTTCTATTTGAAAGTGAAACTAAATTTGACGACTTCGTTTTTAACACCCGGCTTGAAGAAGAGCTCTTTTTAAGAATAAAAGCAGTCCTTTTAAAAAAGGACCTTTTCCCTCCAAAGAACAGTATTGTGGTAGATAGGCTGGTATTAAACCTGGACAAGTACGAACTATCCATCGACGAGAAACTTATAGAACTCACCTTCAAGGAATTTGAACTATTAAAAATTCTTCTCCAGAATCAGAATAAAGTTTTCACCAGAAATAAGCTTTTATCTACCGTATGGGAGTACGACTTCTATGGGGGTAGCAGAACCGTCGATGTGCATATGAGAAGACTGCGCTCTAAAATTCCCCCACCATACGATCTAATGCTAAAAACTGTCAGAAATGTTGGCTATATGTTTTCTCCTCAAATTTAGTTTTCGGAAGTCTTAGTCTATCGAAACATAGACCCAAAAAAATATTTAACGTACTTTTAACAGAGATGTAACCTGCCGGTAAAGTTCAAAGAGTAAAATACCATCCATTATAAAAAAACTAAAGGGGGAAAAATGGATAACGTGGTGATTAATCTGGATACCGTGTGGGTATTGATTACCGCATTTCTGGTATTCTTCATGCAGGCCGGATTCGCTATGGTAGAAACCGGCTTCACAAGAGCCAAAAATTCCGTAAACATTCTTATGAAAAATATAATTGATTTTTGCGCCGGAAGTGTCTTATTCTTTCTTATTGGCTTTGGACTAATGTTCGGTAAGGACGCGGGGGGCTTTATCGGAACCAATAGTTTTGTTGTCTCAATAATTGGGCAGTCAGATACTTCAAACTTTGCTTTCTGGATATTCCAGACTGTATTTGCAGCCACAGCAGCCACTATTGTTTCCGGAGCAGTTTCAGAAAGGATTAAATTTAAAAACTATTTAATTTATTCCGTATTTATATCCGCTCTAATATATCCGATAGTAGGTCACTGGATCTGGGGAGGTGGCTGGCTGGCAAATATGGGCATGATTGATTTTGCAGGCTCAACTGTAGTTCATTCAGTAGGTGGATGGGCTGGTCTCGCTGGTGCTATTATGCTGGGTCCAAGGCTTGGTAAGTATAATAAGGATGGAAGCTCAAATGCCATAACTGGCCATAATATTCCACTGGCTGCACTTGGAGTATTTATTTTATGGTTTGGCTGGTATGGTTTCAATCCTGGCAGTACTCTTTCTGCAAGTAGTCCGGCCATATCTACTGTAGCTGTCACAACCACTCTTGCTGCTGCAACAGGAGCACTGGCAGCTATGTTTTTCACCTGGGCAAGACACAAGAAACCGGATGCTTCCATGACCTTAAACGGTGCACTGGCCGGGTTAGTGGGTATTACTGCCGGATGTGCAGTTGTCTCACCATATAGTGCTATGATCATCGGTGCATTATGTGGAATAATTGTATGTATATCAGTGGAACTACTTGATAAAAAATTAAAAATTGATGATCCCGTAGGAGCGGTATCTGTTCATGGTACATGTGGTTTTTTTGGAACTTTGTTCGTGGGTCTCTTTGCGCAATCAAAATATGCGAGCCTTGCTGGTTTTGAAGGTGTAAACGGATTGTTTTTTGGGGGTGGAGGAAAACTACTACTCACCCAGTTTACAGGCGCTATCAGTGTATTTGCATGGACTTTCGGGACAATGCTCCTCCTGTTCTTTTTGATTAAGAAAACGATAGGACTAAGGGTATCTAGGGAAACTGAACTCAAAGGGCTTGATATTGGTGAACATGGTATGGAAGCATACAACGGATTCCAGATATTCCAGAATGATTAAAAGAATTACAAATTCTCATATGAGGGAGGGATAAAAAATGAAATTAATTATTGCAATGATACAACCACACAAATTACCTGACGTGAAAAAAGAATTATTCGATAATGAAATATATAAGATGACCATAACCAATGTACTTGGTTGCGGTCAACAAAAGGGTTATACCGAAACATACCGGGGTGTAATACATGAGGTGAATTTACTAAAAAAAATAAGATTGGAAATAGCAGTAAATGAAGATTTTGTAGAACCTACTATCGAAGCAATAAAGAAAGGAGCACATACGGGAAACATTGGTGACGGTAAAATATTTGTCCTCGATTTACCCAGATGTATAAGAATCCGAACCGGAGAGGAAGGGGGGAAAGCCATAGGTTAAAATTTGGCAAAATTTAACATATATTTAACATAAGCTGCATGAATTTTACCAAAATTAGGATATAATACTAAAGAACTTTAATAAATCTCACAAATAAAATTAGATTATTTACTAAAATACCAAAGGGAGTGATTCTATGAAAAAAGATGATGAAATGAAAGAATATGTGTTAAAAAAAGCCCATGATAACAACATAAAATTCATAAGGTTATGGTTTACAGATGTCCAGGGCTTTTTAAAAAGTTTTAGCATTACCGTGGAAGAACTTGAGGGCGCATTATCAGAAGGTATGGGATTTGACGGATCCTCTATTGAAGGATATTCAAGAATAGAAGAAAGTGATGTAATCGCTATGCCTGATCCAAGCACCTTTCAAATTATACCCTGGCGGCCTAAAGAACAAGGTGTTGCCAAAATGATTTGCGATGTTTTAGAGCCGGATGGGTCGCACTTTAAGGGAGATCCCAGGTGGGTCCTAAAAAGAGCTTTAAAGAAAGCAAAAGACATGGGATATACCTTCTACGTCGGTCCAGAGCTTGAATACTTTTACTTTAAAAGTGATGAGGGGAGGCCCGTAATATTAGATAAGGGTGGGTACTTTGATCTTACCACCCTGGATGTAGCTGGTCCTTTGAGAAGAGATACCATACTGTACACCGAAGCGATGGGGATTGGAGTGGAGTACTCACATCACGAAGTAGCTCCGTCCCAACATGAAATTGACCTTAGATATACTGACGCTCTAACCATGGCAGACAACGTTATGACTTATAAGGTCATTGTCAAAGAAGTTGCTACCGAGCACGGAGTATACGCCACTTTTATGCCTAAACCTCTATTCGGAGAAAATGGAAGTGGAATGCATACCCATCAGTCGCTATTTAAAGGTGATAAGAACGCATTCTTTGACGTTAAGGATAAGTACCATCTATCTCCTACCGGTAAACACTATATTGCCGGAATCTTAAAACACTGTAAAGAGATAACAGCTGTAACAAATCAATGGGTAAATTCTTACAAAAGGCTGGTACCTGGATTTGAAGCTCCAGTCTATATATCCTGGGCTAAAAGAAACAGATCCACTCTGGTTAGAGTACCTATGTACAAGCCAAATAAAGAGCAAGCCACAAGGGTTGAATTTAGAAGCCCCGATCCTGCCTGCAATCCTTATCTTGCCTTTAGTGTAATGCTGGCAGCTGGCCTGGAAGGTATAAAAAATAAGTATGAAATACCCGAACCTATTGAAGAAAATATATATGAACTAGATCTGAGCAGAAGAGAAAAGGAGGGAATAGAAACCCTTCCTGACAATCTTTATGAAGCTATAAAACTTATGGAAGAGAGTGATTTAGTCAAGGAAACTTTAGGGGATCATATATTTCATAAATTTATTGAAAATAAGAAGATTGAATGGGATAGATACAGAATACATGTGACAGATTACGAACTGGATAATTACCTGCCTATTTTATAAGATTCGTAATCTGTAAATTAATGGTTAATATACTTAAATTAAGCAGGCCCTCCTTTCTGAGTAAGGCCTGCTTTAAATTTACCCATCTGCTATATTTAAGGATTTACAATTAATTCCTCTAAAACTATTCAACCAATTTTAGCAACAGACTTAAAGCAACGCAGAAACCACCTGCAACAAGCATTTTTATACCACTAACCACGAGATTACTCCGGGAGATTTTCCCTAAAAACAGGCCTATTCCAAATAATACTGAAAATGCCAGAGCAAAACCACTGTAATAACAAATATTTATCTTGACTTTATCAGTTGCAAAAGGATTTTCCCCCAAAATCCATAAAAACCCCAC
>CAYPYW010000014.1:0-48465 GCA_964415365.1 uncultured Actinomycetota bacterium
GCCTCAGACGATATACTAGGCCTGATAGCCGAAAGAATAACCTCGAATATCAGAGAGCTGGAAGGATCTCTTACCAGGATAGTAGCTTTTGCCTCCCTTACCGAGTCCAAACCAGATTTGACCATGGCAAAAAACATTCTTAAAGATATCTTACCTGACGATAGGGAACACAAAACAAGTATACAAACAATAATTAAAGAAGTATCAAGGTATTTCTCAATATCCATTAATGACATTCTAAGTGCTAAAAGAAATAAATTCATATCACATGCCCGGCAGCTAGCAATGTATCTCTCAAGAGAGCTTACCAGCAGCTCTCTGCCGAGGATTGGAAAATCATTTGGGAACCGGGATCATTCTACTGTAATATACGCCATTTCTAAAGTGTCAGATCTTATTAATACAGACAAAAATGTGTATATGCAAATTCAGGAAATTACAAATAAAATAAAAACATCTTCTTAAAAATCTCTTGTTTAAAACCTGTTAAATAGTAGCGTAATTTTTTAACAATAAACTATACCTTTTGGTTCAAAACTAGAACTGTTACTTCTCTCTGTTTATTTTTTTACAATTTTAAACAGCTTCTAACTCCTTTATCAACAAGCCCGCTTGTCATCAATTGTGCTATTCTACCTCTTTTTTCCATTTTACTAACATATTCAACAAGCATTATAACTATTACTAGCTATTTAAATTAAATATTATATATAATAAAATATGTTTATATTTTAAACGTTCTAAAAGAGGTTGGTATGAAATTTCAAACGACAAGAACCGGTCTTCTAGATGCTGTATTATTCACCAGCAGGGCAATCGGCCCTAAAGTTTCATCGTTTATATTGAATGGTATTATGCTGGATGCTGAAGAAAGATTGACTGTGTATAGTACAGACCTGGAGACGAGTATTAAGTGTACAATGGAGGTAAAAATACTTGAGAAGGGAAGAGCAGTTGTACCTGCTAGGGTTTTGGTAAATATATTAAAAAGTCTGAAAGAATCGAAAATAGGGTTAGAACTAAATAAATCAACAAACCAGGTAAAAATAAACTGTGAAAATGCCTTTTTCACATTAAACACACTATCTCTGGAAGAATACCCTGTTTTTCCTGAGATAAGAAAGGAAAATTATCTGAATATAAATCTAAACAAATTTAAAAACTTAGTATCAAAGGTGCAGAAGGCAGCATCTTTGGATGAGAGCAGAGCAATTTTAACAGGGGTGCTTTTTGAGACTGGAGGGGATACGTTAAATATGGCGGCGACTGACAGTTACAGACTTGCTCTGGTAAAAGAAACCATAAGTGCAGGCAGGCCTCCAGTTAAGGTGGTAATACCAGCAAAGGTGCTTGATAGTATCGTTAAGAGTGAATATAAGGACAGCGATATTGAAATAAACATTGAAGAAAACCAGATAAGTTTTTATCTGGAAGGGGGCAGCAAAGAAAGAAATATAATAGTGTCCAGGCTACTTTCAGGTAAATTTCCAGAGTATAAACAACTCATTCCTCAGAGCATGAAGCATAATATAGTTATAGATAAGGAAAAAATGCTTGATGTGGTAAAAAGAATTTCATCAATCTCTCAGGACAACATACCGGTTAAGCTAACCATTGACAAAGGTAAGATAACTGTGTCTATGGTTATAAGGGAGATAGGAAGCTCCAGCGAGGACTTTGAGGTTTCGTATGGGGGAGAAAGAATAGAGATAGCGTTTAATCCCGAATTCTTGATAGATGGTATAAACATAATGGACGAGAAGAATATAATATTATCAATAGAGGAGCCACTTAAGCCTATTTTAATAAAACCAGAAGAAAACAAAAATTTTATTTACTTACTGATGCCAATCAGAGTCTCCTAGTATTTGTAAAAAGTTAAAACATAAAAAATGAAAAATAAGACTATGGAAAAAACAACGGGTATAAACCTATGCGTCATTGGAGCGGGGAGAGTTGGGACTACTATAAGCTATATGTTTGCCAGAAAAAAACTGCCCGACGTTAAGTTGAAGGCAATATCTTCAAGGTCAGCCGAATCACTGAACAGGGCAAAAAAAATCTTAGGCAATATGACTGCCGGTGTAACTTTTACCAGTGAAAACCTAAAAGCTGTATCACTGGCAAATTGTGTTCTAATATGTACTCCTGATGATACTATAAGTAAAGTTTGTAATGAGATTTTTGAAGGGAAAGATAAAGATCTTAAGAATTACTATGTGTTTCATTTCAGTGGGTCTAAATCGCTGGAAGTGCTAAATTCAGCAAGAACAGCGGGAGCCGAAGTTGCATCAATCCATCCGTTGAAATCTTTTGCTTCAATAGAGGAAGCGGTTAGAACTCTACCCGGAACTGTTTTTGGAATAACTTATTCCAGCACAAAATCCAAGAAAGTGGCTGAGTCTCTGGTAAAAAGTCTGGGAGGGGAAATAATTGAGGTAGAGAACGAAAAGAAACCACTTTATCATGCAGCAGCCTGTGTGGCTTCAAACTACCTGGTTACCCTTATAGATTACGCTGTGCTGATACATGAAAAGATAGGCATAAAACCGGAAGATTCCTTAAAAGGTTTGATCGGTCTTATAGAAGGTACGGTAGGCAATATAAAGAAGATGGGCACAAAGAAGTCCCTGACTGGTCCAATAGCCAGGGGGGATACAGGAACAATCAAAGAACATATCGGGAGCTTTAATAAATTTTTTTCCAGAGGAGACACTGAGTTGTATAGAATCATGGGTGTTGAAACCAGCAAAATTGCATATCAAAATGGATGGATAGAAGAAAGTACTGTTGAAAAACTGAAGGAAATACTTGAAGAATAGGAAGGAGATATTATGGTTGTAGTGAAAAAAGTAACCACGGGCGATTTGATGGAAATGAAGAAAAAAGGTGAAAAAATAGCAATGCTTACAGCTTATGATTGTCTTATGGCGTCCCAACTGGATGAGTGCGGTATAGATTTAATTCTTGTTGGAGATTCTGTAGGGAATGTACTGCTGGGGTACGAGAATACAATACCAGTTACAATGGACGAAATGATTCACCACTGCAAGACAGTCGTCCGGGGGGTAAAGAGAGCAATGGTGATTGGTGATATGCCGTTTATGTCTTATCAGGCAAGTACGGAAGAAGCGGTAAGGAATGCCGGAAGGTTTTTAAAGGAGGCTGGTGTTGAGGCAGTAAAGCTGGAAGGCGGAAAAGAATTTTTTACAACTATAAAGAAAATCGTTGACTCGGGAATTCCGGTTATGGGGCATCTGGGACTTACACCCCAGTCAGTTTATAAATTAGGTGGTTATGGAGTTAGGGGCGAAGATAAGGAACAGGCTTTGAAGATGATGGAGGATGCCAAAGGACTGGAAGAAGCTGGGGTGTTTTCAATAGTGTTAGAGAAGATCCCGGCAAAACTTGCAAAAAGGATAACACAGCAGATAAGCATCCCCACAATAGGAATAGGAGCAGGTGTGCACTGTGACGGACAGGTGCTTGTGACTCATGATATGCTGGGAATGTTTGAAAAGTTTAAGCCCAAATTCTCTAAGAGATATGCTGAAGTAGGAAAGGAAATGAAGAGATGTTATAAGAAGTATATAGAAGAGGTGAAAAGTAAGGAATTTCCTACAGAGGAGTATTCTTATTAAAGTAGTCAAATAAATTTCTCTCTTATGATTCAAGCGTATTTAAACTACCAGGATGGAGATAATCAAAAAAATAAACAAGTGTAAATTGATAGTAAATGACCTTAGAAAGAAGGGCTGCAAAGTAGGCTTTGTCCCCACTATGGGTTTTCTGCATGAAGGACACCTGAGCCTTATAAGGATGGCAAGGAAGGATTGCGATAGAGTATTCATAAGCATTTTTGTTAATCCAACACAATTTGGTCCTGATGAAGATTTTGAGAACTACCCTAGAGATATAAAAAGAGATAGTGACCTGGCAGAGAAGGAAGGGGTTGACTATATATTTTATCCCACAGCAAAAGAAATGTATGGTTCAGGTCATAAAACTGTGGTCGAAGTAAAAGAGCTTAGTAATATTATGTGCGGGAAATACAGGCCGGACCATTTTGCGGGAGTAACCACGGTGGTTCTGAAGTTATTTAATATTGTAGAAACAGATAAGGCTTACCTTGGACAGAAAGATTACCAGCAGATGGTGATAGTAAAGAGAATGGTAGATGACCTGAATTTAGACATCGAGATTGTAAGTGGCCCTACTGTGAGAGAGAGAGACGGTCTTGCTTTAAGTTCCAGAAACAGATATCTTTCTGATGAAGAGAGAGAAAATGCCACTATTTTATATAGGTGCCTGATTCTGGCGAGTGGTATAATCAAGGAAGGTGAAAAGGATCTGGAGGAAATAAAGAAAATAGTTCTGGGTAAGCTGAAAGAGAACAGGTTTGTTAAGAGTGTAGATTATTTTGAATTTAGGGATCCTAATACACTGGAGGAAAGAAAGAAAGTGGAAAAGAATTATAAAAGCATACTGGCAGCAGTTGCAGTCTGGATTGGGAAGACCAGACTTATTGACAATATTATTATAAAAATATAAAAGTGGTATTTATTCAGATAAATTTAAATGGTGGGGAGAGGAAAAGTGTTGATCTGTATTTTAAAAAGTAAGATTCATAGAGCCACAGTAACCGGTGCGGAGATTG
The DNA here is from genome assembly GCA_964415365.1 of uncultured Actinomycetota bacterium. Classification (GTDB taxonomy): domain Bacteria; phylum Actinomycetota; class Humimicrobiia; order Humimicrobiales; family Humimicrobiaceae; genus Hydromicrobium. The sequence continues at coordinate 4,658 of CAYPYW010000014.1, forward strand.
ATTATGCAGGGAGTATAAGCATAGACAAAAACTTGATGGAACACGCGGAGATATTTCCCTATGAAAGAGTGCTGATAGTAAGCCTTGATAGCGGAGAGAGGTTGGAGACCTATGTTATAGAGGGGGAGAGAAATAGTGGAGAAATTTGCATGAATGGGGCAGCTGCAAGGAAGATATTGAAAGGGGAAAAGATTATTATTTTGTCCTTTGCGTATGTGGGAGAAAAGGAAGTATCAGGCCACCGGCCAAAAGTAGTATATGTGAACAATAAAAATGAAATTATAAGTGAAGAGAATCACGTGGAGAGAGATGACCAGTGCTGATCTGCAAAGGATTGCGTTTAATATATTTATAGTTTTTCTAATCGTAATTATTTCTTCATCATTTGTCTTTTTAATATCTTGTAGGCTTGAAGGTGATACTGACGGACAGTCGGCAGACCTCGGTGATTATGATAATGGGAGCAGCTTGTATTTGTTCGATTATGAAAAGATTGTGCTGGAAAATACCGGTTCTATTGATGTGAAGATTGAGAACTGCAATCTGTATTTAGATATTTACGAAGATCTGGTGATACTGGGGGAGATAGAAAATGTTTCCAAGGTAAATAAGACAGATATAGAAATCACCCTTGATTTCTACGATAAGCATGGGGAAGAGATAATATCGGTTACCATCCCTGCCCTAGTTGATTATCTTAGAGGGGGAAGCAGATTGCCATTTTATTATTACCTGACCGATAAAGAGAAGTATATAAATATCTCCAGAGTGAAAATAGGAGCCAATTACAAGGATTATTATGAGAGATTCGAAGGCAATCCTATAGTAGAAAATGAGAGATATTATTACGAAGAAGATTGTCTGGTTATTGAAGGTAGGGTAATTAATATAGGTGGGGAGAAGATAAGGAATTTAAAACTTTTTTGTACTTTTTACAATGATAAAGATCAAGTGGTGTTTGTAAAAAAGTGTTACCTTCCCAAAGAGGAAATGATTCCCGAAGGAAAGCAAATATTTAATTTAAAAGTACTGCTCGATGAGTATTTGCCTGAGTTTACCCACTACAGGTTTGAAGTATTTTTTGAAGATGAAATTAAGGCACAGATTTAGTTCATATCCAATCCTTGTATTTGAAATACACCAGCATACTTATAGATATCGCAATCATCACAGCCACAATTATAATGAAAGTGAAAGCGTGGCTTCCCAAAGGAAGTGAAACATTCATTCCATAGATTCCGGATATAAGCGTAAGGGGAAGAATAACCACGGAAAAAATGGTGAGTATACGCATTATATCATTGATTTTGTTTGATAGTAGTGATTGGTGGGCATCGTGCACTCCCTCTATCAACTCTTTGTAATTTTCAAGAGTGTCCCAGATTTTTTCCACATGGTCAACAAGATCGCCAAAATAAACTTCAAGGGCCTCGATCAAAAAGTCCATGTCTTTTATCTCCAGAGTTTTTAATAACTTTCTCTGGGGATAGATTATATTTCTGAATGTTAGAATATTGGTTCTAATGAGCAGTATATCCCTGACATTTTTACTGCTTGCTTTTTTGAAGATAGCATCCTCAACATCTTGTATATTTCTGTAAATTTTATTAAGTATGGGAAAATTGTAGTCAATGAGCGAGTCAATGACTTTATGTAAAAGGTAGCCAGAGCCTTTCGCCAGGATTTGGTTATTTTTCGTCAAATAGTCAAATGCGTCTTTGATGGGTTTACACAATCCATGGTGGACGGTTACCAGGAAGTTATTTCCAATGAAGATGTTTACGGTAAATGGGACCAGCCTTCTGGTTTGTTTTATAAAATAGGGTATATGCAATACCAGGAAAAAGTAATCGTCATATTCGTCTAATTTAGGTCTTTCAATGACGCTCAGGCAGTCCTCTATGTCAAGGGGATGGAAGTGAAAATGATTCCGTAAAAACTGCATGTTTTCTTTGCTGGGATTTTCAATATCGACCCATATAAGATGTTCTGGATCATTGATATAAGAAGGGATACTCCTGGGAGTAATCTTTTCCAGCAGCTTTTTTTCATTCTTGTTATATACAAGAGTCTTCAATGCGACCAATCTCCTTTATTTAAGTCTTTATAAAATTTTATAATTTTTTGTAAAAAAAAGAAATGTAAGTTTATTAATATATCTAATGGCTGTTTTTTATGCTCTTATGGTATAGATTGAATGCAGTATTTATAATATAATTGATAAAAGTCCGCTTATATTAATGGAATCAGGGATATAAATTATTATGAATATATCTTGGCAAAAAAATAGGAGATTATTAAAAATATTGATATTACCCGTAATATTCTCCCTGCTCTTACTATTAAATACCATATCCTGCAGCTTGTTCAATCCTCCGGTGGAAACAGATACTGAAGAAACAAAGGAGGGAGCAACGGAGGGTATAGAGGGTGAGCCAGTGACCAGCGAAAAACTTGAGGTCCAGATAACTCTGTGGGATTGCCTTGAGCCGAAAGAGAGGTTTGCCCTGATGGAAAGTGTGGACAATTTTATGGCTGAAAATGGTTATATTGATATAGAGACAAGGCATTTTAGGAGCCAGGAGGAACTGGAGGATCAGTTTGAGGCAGCAAGTCTGGCGGGTGCAGGACCCGAACTATTATTGCTTGATTTTGATGGTGTACAGAGACTTGTTCCCAGCAATGTGGTAAAAGAAATAATAGATGAAACAGATTATTCTTTATTTATAGATGGCCTTGTAGAAATTTCTGATTATAACAACAGGAATTACATAATCCCTTTTAGAAGTTTTGATTTTTTGGTGCTTTTTTATAACAAGGACCTGATGGATAAACCGCCAGCGAGCTTTGAAGAAGTTATTGGATATTGTAAAGAAGTGAATAACTTTGGGGATGACGTTTATGGATTCTTACTCAATGCCAGTGAGGCAGATTGGATAATCCCTTTTATAGGGGGATATTCGGATTGGATTGTTGATTATAGCTCCGATTCACTGACTTTAGCTAACCAGGCGACTGAAGAAACCCTGGAGTTTCTAAATTACATATATAATGAAGAAAAGATTTTACCTTACGATGTTGAATATAGCGAGATAAACGAATTGTTCAAAAATGGGAATGCTCATATGATTATTGATAATATCAAACTGGTAGAGGAATATAAGGAAGCTGGATTAAATGTCGGTGTAGAAAAAATACCCAGGGTCTGGCAGGGTAATAAATATCCAACACCTTTAATTTCCGGTCTTGGTTTTATGATAAATGTAAATTGTTATGGCAGTGAACTGGCGGCTGTAAATGAATTTATACAATACATGTTAGCTGAGGATGTACAGGTAGACTGGACTTCAATTACAGATACTTTTCCAGTTTTAAAAAGTATTGACAGAAACGAAGCGATTGAAAACAATGACATAGTTTATAACGCCTTTCAGCAGGCGAAGATATGTAGGGGAAAACCTGATGATAAGCTCATAATGGTGATAAGAGATGCTATAAGGGATAATGTTAAAAATGTCATATCCGGGGATATACTTCCTGCAGATGCTGCGTTAAAAATTCAAGAAGATGCACTCAGATTGAGATCCGACAATATTTCTGTTGAAGAGGAAGAAGCTGAAGAAGCAGAATAAATATCCGAGTTTAGAGTGGCGAGGGTGAATCCAAGATGGATGAAAATAATGAGTTTAAGTCTTTCCTTGTAAGAGGTCTTGTAATAGTAATAACGGCAATATTTTTTTTGTTTATCGGTGGGGCAGTTATGCTGGGCGTGCTATCTGCAATAAATGGAGTTTCTCCTGCGATTTTACTTAAAGGAAGTGCTGCTGTCGGGGAGCAGGCTACCGGGGAACAACAGGATATAGAGAGCGAAACGACAGCAGAAAGTGAAATAAATGCAGGAGAATCGGGAGAAGAGGGAGAAGGCAGAGAGCTTCTGCTTGAGGAATTTGATAGTGCAATAAGTAAAGTTGTGGAAGAAATAGCCCCTTCAGTGGTAAACATAAGAGTAATTGTAACGGTTCAGGATATATTCGGGCAGATGCGGGAAGAGGAGGGGGTAGGTTCGGGAGTAATTTATACCGCTGATGGCTATATTATAACCAATAATCATGTGGCCAGTGGTGCAGAAGAATTGATAGTGACTTTATATGATGGCAGTGAATATCCGGCAGAATTAGTAGGGACTGATGAAAATACTGATGTAGCAGTTATAAAGATAGAAGCGAATAACCTGAAAGCAGCCGGCTTCACCTCTATTGATAATGCAGAAGTAGGGGATCTGGTGATTGCAGTTGGGAGCCCTTTTGGCCTTCAGCAGACTGTAACAGTAGGAGTGATAAGTGCAAAGGGGAGGGCTGTTGGTTCAGAAGAGACATTTCCTATGGTTAATCTGGTACAAACCGATGCTGCAATAAATCAAGGCAATAGCGGGGGGCCGCTGGTAAATTCAGTTGGCCAGGTAATAGGGATCAATACTTTAAGAGCAAGTGCAGGAATCGGATTTGCAATACCTAGTGACACAGTAGTAAACATTGCAGAGCAAATCATAGAGTTTGGAAAGGCAAGGATCCCTTTTATAGGTGTAGAAATGGGAGAAAATAAAACTGACGTAGTTGGAGTGTATATTACCGATGTCATAAAGGGATATCCTGCGGAGGAGGCTGGAATGAAGGCCGGCGATATAATTGTCCAATTTGATGGAGTCAAAGTGCAGAATCCTTTAGATCTGCTTGCACAGATTTTAAGACACAAGGTGGGGGATTTAGTGAATATAAAAATATATAGAGATGGAGAGTATTTGAATATAACTCTGGAATTAGTCGAGAACCCAACGACAGTAAATGTTAACTAGGCAGCTTTAAGAAGAGGGAAGTGTTGGAAAATTATAATAAGGAGAGAAAATACCGGGAAATAGATGAAAAGGTATTGGTCGCAAGGTCAAAAAGGGGAGACAAAGCTGCTTTTGAAGAGCTGGTCAGGCGATTCTCAAAGTACGTTTATACCACTGCCTTTTTTATATTAAGAGACACTCATGAAGCAGAAGATGTAAGCCAGGAAGTATTTGTAAAAGTGTATCTATCCATAAAGGGTTTTAGGGGGCTTTCCAGTTTTAAAACCTGGATAAGGAAACTCACAGTAAATACTTGTATCGACAAACTAAGACTTCATTCAAAAACAAAAGATAAAAAGGTAAGTCTTGAAAAGATAACCGAGGAATATGAAGTAGTTTTTACCGGGTTCAGCCAGAGTCTTGAAAAAAGTTTTTTTGATAAAGAGACGGTAAAGGAAGTATTAAAGATTGTGGTAAGTCTTGATGAGAATTACCGAGTTCCCCTGATTTTAAGGGACCTGCAGGATTATAGTTATAGAGAGATATCAGGACTAACCGGTAAGCCCATAGGAACTGTTAAGACTAATATACACAGGGCGAGGAAGATAATAAAGGATAAATTGAAGACTGGTAGGCAGTAGAATTATAAGTTGAAACAAAAAAGGATAATTTTAATCTATTATACTGTGATACTGTAGTTTAAAATATTATAGAAGTTTTTTATGAGCAACATAAATAGGTATTTAAAAATTGCAAGAGATGCTGTTGTAAGACCTTCCGACGATATAGATAAAAAAATAATAGATAGAATATCACATATCAGTAAGTCAGACGAAAAGTTGCTGGATGGAAAGTTCTTAGATTATCTTGCTAAAAGTAACTCGAGAATCTATCTAATCATTGAAAAAATTAGAAATAATCCTGGAGCCTTTACAGCTCTGGCAGTAGCTGGGGTTTTTATTATCATTTTTGTTGCTTTTATATTTAAAGTATTTTTAGGTGAGGAAAAAACTGGTGGAGCTAGCCGTCAATTATCTTCTTCTAAAGATGATACTCAACAGGAATAGTGCCAGTATGATAATCCAGAACCAGGGATTTGTCAGTAAATTCCTTATGGGTTCGTATCCTATCTTACCGAAAGCCTTTGTAAGTATATTTTCCAGCCAGGTATATATGTTTATAAAAAAGGGTTTTATATTTTCTGCTGTGAAAAAGTTCTTTATCGCTTCCATGATTTATAAATTTTATCGTTTATTTAATGATTTGTAAAACTAGTGAGAGAGTTACAATTGGCAGAAACGAGGATAATTTAGTTATAAAAGTGGTTTTAATTATTAATTAATGAGTAAGGAGGTGTGTTTTGAGCTATTTCAAACTCAAGGAAAGAAGTACCACTATCAGAACGGAAATTATTGCCGGGATCACTACTTTTATGACCATGGCCTACATCATCTTTGTTAATCCGGCAATCCTTTCTCAGGGTGGCACGACAGGAATTCCTCTGGAGGGAGCAATTATTGCTACCTGTATCGGTGCAGGCCTGATGAGCATGTTAATGGGTCTGCTTACAAATACTCCATTTGCGCTGGCTTCAGGAATGGGGATTAATGCTGTGGTTGTGTTTACTATTATTTTTGGTCTGGGCCTAAGCTGGCAACAAGCAATGGGAGTTATTGTTATCGAGGGAATACTTGTAACCATTATGGTGCTTACCGGTCTGCGTAGCATGATAATGAGAGCAATACCGATGGGATTGAAGTACGCCATCGGTGTTGGAATCGGGCTTTTCATAGCATTTATTGGTGCCCAGGAGGCAGGTTTTGTAGGCATAAGTTCTGCCACTGCAGTAACGTTAGGTGATTTTACTGCTCATTATACCCAGCTGGCAGCTTTTGGTCTGGTGCTTACCACAATCCTTGTTGCATTCAGGATAAGAGGTGGAATTCTGCTGGGAATTATTGGCACCGCTATTGCAGGGATGGCGTTTAGAGTAATACCTGTTCCCACTCAATTTATAAGCATTCCGACAAGGGAAAGTTTTGCCACATTTTTTAGGGCAGATGTGGTTGGAGCAGTGTGGAGCAAAGGAATGCTAAACATAGCAGCTCTGGTGATGATCTTTGCCCTGTTTATGACAGACTTTTTTGATACCATGGGCACAGTAATTGGAGTAGGTGGAGAGGCAGGCCTGTTGAACAAAGATGGCAGTCTCCCTAATTTGAGAAGAGTTCTTTTGATAGACTCTCTGGCGGCAGTAGCAGGAGGCCTATTCGGTGCCAGTTCAATAACAACCTACATTGAAAGTGCCTCCGGGGTATCTGATGGCGGTAGAACAGGTATTATGCCCAGTGTGACTGGTTTTCTGTTCCTGATTTCCATATTCTTTGCTCCCCTGATTGCAGTGGTAGGAGGAGGTGTGGAGATAGCAGAAGGGGTTTTTAAATATCCTGTTACTTCCCCGGCTCTGATTGTAGTTGGATTCTTGATGATGACTGTCATGAGCAAAATTGATTTTAAGGATTATGAAATAGGAATACCAGCTTTTCTGACTATAATTATAATGCCTTTCACCTATAGTATTTCGTATGGAATCGGGTTCGGCTTTATAAGTTATACTTTGATAAAATTATTCAGGGGTAAATTCAGGGAACTGCACCCGCTTATGATTATAGTAAGTGCACTGTTTGCAGTTGCTTTTGTTGCCGAAGCAATAGCCAAGAGATTTACTGGAAGTTGAGATATACTGTATAAAAATCTTAGTGTAAAGAAAAAGACAATGCATTTGAAAACTGGCTGGTATTGAACACTGGCCAGTTTATTTTATACTGATTTGACAGAGAATGAAAATTTCCTTAATGTTTAAATAAATCAATTCGGAGTCTTGACATATTATGAGTTATTGTTTAATATAAATTTAGAATGAATTCACTTTATGGTAAAGGGAATTCATTATGTGAGTATGTTGTATTTTAAAAAAACTTAAGTTTTGACAGAAATAACAAATATGTCATAAAAAAAGGAGATGAGATGATAAATCAAATTCCAGATGTTGAATATGAGGAAAGAGTAAGCAGTATACGGAAAATTTTAGAAGAGAGAGGAATAGATTTATTAATAGTATTTGGGTCGGAATCAGAACCACAAAATCTTATTTATTTATCAAATTATTGGCCTGCTTTTGAAACTGCCTGTGTATTAATACCAGTAGAGGGTGATCCTGTTCTTGTGATTGGTCCTGAATCAATGACCTTCGCTCAAGACTATAGTAAGATCAAAAAAATATGTCGGGTTTTAGAACACAGGGAATCTGCAGAGCCAAGTTATCCTGATGCAAACCTGGATACGTATGAGGAAATAATAAATGAGTTAATTGGGAATAGAAAAACAAGAAAAATTGCATTATGTGGATTTCATATGCTGACTTTCCCTGTATATCAATTGTTTAGAAAGATAATAGGCGAAGACAATATTATTAATGGTGATGATATATTATTAAATATTAGAATTAAGAAAAGTGAAAATGAATTAATTTTAATGAAAAAATCTGCTGAGATTACGATGAAAGGTTTTGAAGCTGTGTTAAATAATGTAAAGCCTGGAATGGAGGAAGTCGAAGTAGCTGGATATGTTGTTGAAGCGATGTTTAAAAATAATGCTGAAAATTTAGCATATACACCATATATTTTATCAGGCAGAAGGACCAGGTTGGCTATTGGTAGAGCATCCCATAAGAAAATAAATAGAAATGAACCTTTGACATTTGACTGTGGATGCAGGTATGGTAATTATTCTTCAAGTCTAGGAAGATCCTTCTGTATTGGCAAAATGAAGGATGATTATAAAAGGTTAGTTAAAGTGGGTATTGAGTTACAAAAAATCATAATTGATAGTATGAAAGTTGGTATTAGTGCAGCAGCAGTGTTTAAAAAGTATTGGAGTTATATTGATAAGCATGGTTATTCTAAGTATTTTCTCTTTGGTCCCTGTCATGGAACCGGGGTAATGGAGTGCGAACACCCATTCTTGGAAGCGGATAGTGATTATGAACTTTTTGAGGGTTTAACCTTCCAGGTTAATATTTTTCTTATATGTCCAGATTTCGGCATAAAGTTTGAGAATGGAGTAGTTATTAGGAAGGGTGGGGTTGAAGAGTTTTCACCATCTTACAGAGAAGTAATTGAATTATGAAAATTAAATTTATGTTTTAAAGCTGTTTATTGATAAGTGATTATGACATGAAAGGAAAAAGATGTTAGTTGAGGATTTTGTATTAAAGGGCGGTTTAAACAAAGAGCAGATAGAACTGATGCATGAAAAGGCTATGTATTTGATTGAGAATGTAGGAATACATATACCTCATAAGGGTATTGTAGAAATTTTGTCGGGTTACGATGGAGTAAAAATAGTGAAAGATCACGTTAGATTTAAAAGTGATTTGGTTTTAAAGGCTCTAAATTCAGCCAAATATGATATTCCTGAATATGCTCAAAATAATTGGATTATATCAGCTGGTGCGCAGGAGACAAAAGTCTTTGATTTGGAAACAGCGAAGATAAGAGAAACAAATTCAAAAGACGTGGTTGATCTAACAAAACTAGGGGATGCATTAGATACTGTGGGGTCTACACCCGTTGTTCCGTTAGATATACCCCAACACCTGCAATTACTAAACATGTATAAGGTAGCATATGAATATTCCAGGTATAGATGTAATGACATATATGAACATATGGATAAACCAACCTATGAGTGTGCCGAATATATTTATGAGATGGCCAAAGTTGCAAATAAAAGATTTACTTTTGGAGTATGGATGATGAGCCCAAGGTCTTTTGATAAAAATGGGCTGGAAATAGCTTATAGACTCTTAGATAAAGGGGTACCCATGTGGATTTCGACTATGCCTGTAGCTGGAGTTAGTGCTCCGATCGTAATGCAGGCTGCAATACTCCAGAGCATGTTTGAACATTTTGCTGGTTTAACTATGCTGAATCTAATTAATACCAAGTCTTACAATTATATATCGCCAAGTGATGCATTTGAAGCAGACACATTTGATATGAAATACTCTACTTTTACATATGGTTCTCCTGAGTATACGAAATCTACTCTATTCAAGATGGCATTATGCAATTATTATGACATTCCAGTAGTTGCTAAATCGCTTATTACTGCCTCAAAACAGCCTGATGCTCAGGCAGCATTTGAGATTGGAACACATACACTTATCGCAGCACTGGCAGGAGCAAGAGTCTTTAGATGTGGCGGCTTACTTTCCAGTGCAATAGTCTATTCTGCTGAAATGCTGGTTATGGTATGTGAAATGGTTGAATATATAAAGAACATATTAAAAGAGGAGGAATTTAGTGAAGAAAGGCTAATGGTAGATGAAATAGCAGCAGTGGAACCAGGACAAAGCTTTATTGCCAGAAAATCAACCATTGAAAACTTCAGAAAGGAATACTGGGAACCAGAACTTTTTGTTCATTCTAACTTAGGCCAGTGGCAGGAGATGGGATCTAAGTCCATATATGAGTATGCGAATGAAATAGCAAAGAAAAGGATAAGAGAACATACATATCAGATAGATGAAGACATAAAAAAAGAGTTGGATAGAATATACAAGAGAGCAAAGACAGATCAGAAATTGATAGATTCGTTTTATCGTATCTGAAGCCCATATGAAAATGCCAATTAATAATAGGTATAGAAGTATCTAAGGAGGTTGCATTACATGTTTGAAGATTTACAGAAAGCAATAATGGAAGGTAACGGAGATGAGAGCTTAAAGATTACAAATAATTATCTTAATAGCGGTGAGAAGCCAGAAAAAATAATAAATGAAGGGCTTGTTGCAGGTATGAATGAGGTGGGTGTAAGGTTTAAGGCTTTTAAGATGTACCTTCCTGAAGTAATAATGTCAGCTAATGCTATGAAAAAGTCCATGGAGGTCCTAAAGTCACTTATATCAGAAGGTGATATGCCGTCAATGGGTAAGGTAATAATGGCTACTGTTGAAGGAGATCTGCATGATATTGGTAAAAACCTCGTGTCCATGATGCTGGAGGGTGCAGGCTTTGATGTAATAGATTTGGGAGTGGATGTTGCAATAGATAAAATGATAGAGGCCATTGATAAAAATGGTGCTCAGGTAGTAGGAATATCAGCACTTCTGACCACCACCATGGCAGCTATGGAACCTGCAGTAAAACGAATTCATGATGATAAACCTAATGTAAAAGTTATGGTAGGCGGAGCTCCAATTACGCAGGATTTTGCGGATAAAATCGGAGCAGATGGGTTTGCTGCCGATGCTCTAAGCGCTATAGATCTAGCCAGGAGACTTATTGATAAACAGGTTTATCACTAGTATTACTGAATGGATAAGGGAAAAATTGAGGAAGTTTTTGCAAATTTAACAATGATTTCAAAATTTTTAAGGAAATTACAGATCTATTATCGTTGAAGGTTTAATGTCTAGAAGAGAGGGTGTGGTAAATGTTTATTGAAGATTTCAGGTTGGAAGGTGGACTGAATGAAAAACAGATTAAGTTGATGATTGAAAAAGCCTTAGACCTAACAGAGAAAACGGGTATACATATTCCTCATAAAGGGATTCTTGATTTGCTCTCTAACTATAAGGGTGTGAAGATAGAAAAACAAATTGTTAAATTCAATAAAGATCTGGTTTTAAATGCTTTAAAAGAAGTTAAATATCCTTTACCTGATTATGTAAAAGATAACTGGGTCGTCTCTGCAGGTGCTCACCAAACAAAAATATTTGATTTAGATAGTAAGGAGTTAAGAGAAACTACACTAAGAGACCTTATTGAGATGGTTAAGCTTGGTGATTCTTTTAATACAGTTGGTCCTTCCCCTATAGTACCATTAGACCAGCCAGGCCATTTACAAGAAATATTGATGTATAAAATAGCCTGGGAATATTCCCGGTTTGGATCCAATGACATGTTTGAACATAATCCAAAATCTACGGTTGAAAGTGCTAATTATATTTATGAGATGGCTAAAACTGCAAATAAGTGGTTTTCGCTGGGAGTCTATATGATAAGTCCCAGGACATTTTACAAAGACGAGTTAGAGGTAATTTATAGATTTTTAGATAAAGGTGTTCCAATGTGGGCGGGCACTATGCCGATTGCAGGAGTAAATGCACCAATTACAATGATTGGTGCTATGCTTCAAGCTATTTTTGAAACATTTGGTTGCATCACCATGCTAAATTTGATTAATAATAAATCATATAGTTATATTCAAGTTATTGATAATTTTATAGCACATTCATTTGACTGGAAATTCGGCACATTTGTTTTAGGTTCTGCTGAGGATGTAAGATGCAGCTTAAATAAAATTTCAATTCATAAGTATTTAAATATGCCTTTTTCAATAAAATCCTTATTTACTGCCTCAAAACAGCCTGATGCTCAGGCAGCATTTGAGATTGGAACACATACACTTATCGCAGCACTGGCAGGAGCAAGAGTCTTTAGATGTGGCGGCTTACTTTCCAGTGCAATAGTCTATTCTGCTGAAATGCTGGTTATGGTATGTGAAATGGTTGAATATATAAAGAACATATTAAAAGAGGAGGAATTTAGTGAAGAAAGGCTAATGGTAGATGAAATAGCAGCAGTGGAACCAGGACAAAGCTTTATTGCCAGAAAATCAACCATTGAAAACTTCAGAAAGGAATACTGGGAACCAGAACTTTTTGTTCATTCTAACTTAGGCCAGTGGCAGGAGATGGGATCTAAGTCCATATATGAGTATGCGAATGAAATAGCAAAGAAAAGGATAAGAGAACATACATATCAGATAGATGAAGACATAAAAAAAGAGTTGGATAGAATATACAAGAGAGCAAAGACAGATCAGAAATTGATAGATTCGTTTAAGTAAATTTTTGTTCTTTAATAAAATATTCTATTTTTGGTTTTTAATATCAAGGAAGAATATATCACAAATAGATTAGGTAGGTTAAAAAATGTCTGAAAAGATAATGATAGAAACTCAGAATCTTACAAAAATGTTTAGAGAAGTAATTGCAGTGAATAATATTTCTTTGACGGTAAAAGAGGGTGAATTTGTATCAATACTTGGGCCATCAGGTTGTGGCAAGAGCACTCTTTTAAGGATGATTTCTGGATTAGAAAGTCCTACTAAAGGCAATATATATCTTCAGGGGAAGCTTATAAATAATATAAAAGCAAATAAAAGACCGATAAATATGGTCTTTCAGAGTTATGCTCTTTTTCCGCATTTGAATGTTTATGAAAATATAGCTTTTGGACTTAATGTTAAGGGTGTTAAAACAAAGTCTATTATTCCCAGAGTAAAAGAAATGTTGAGCTTAGTGAAACTGGAAGGTTTTGAGAAAAGAATGCCTAATGAATTATCTGGTGGGCAGTGTCAGAGAGTTTCTCTGGCAAGAGCTTTGATAAATGAGCCTTTGATACTACTGCTTGATGAACCGCTGGGGGCATTGGATTTGAAATTACGCAAGGCAATGCAGATTGAACTCAGGAGTATACAAAAAAAGCTTGGAAGAACTTTTATTTACGTTACACATGATCAAGAAGAAGCACTCGTTTTAAGTGACAGGATAATGATAATGAATAATGGAAAAATAATTCAAACCGGAAGCCCGGTAGACGTATATAAAAATCCTAACACAGTTTTTTCCTCTACATTTATTGGTGAGAGTAACTTAATGCAAGGAGTTCTGGTAAGCAAAAGTAAGGAAAATGATGAGATGGTCATTAAAATTGATGATTTAAAAATTAAAACTTTTTTTAGAGATGATGCAAAGGTTAATGATAAATTTTGGATTTTAATGAGATTTGAAAATATAAATATATCTAAGGATAAAAAGTTTGAACTCGATAATATGTTTTCTGGAGTTATACAAAACTTTATATTTTTGGGTCCCTTGCTTAAATACGAGGTAAAAATTTCGGGCTTAAGCAAAGCTATTAGCGTCTTTGTGGGCATGAATGATTCAAGCAAATTTTTTATGAGAGGAGATAATGTGTATCTTGGTTGGGATAAATTTGCAAGTGGTTTATTTTCGATATAATTTTTTATATAACTTCAACTATTAGGTTTTAATATGCAGAAATTAAATAAAAAAATAGTATCTTTACAGCTTTTCCCAATTAATATTTTTATGATCATTTTTTTCATAATTCCTATCCTAATATTATTGATTTATAGTTTTTACAGATTTGAGAATTACAAAATAATAAAAGAGATAACGATTGTTTGTTATGAAAATGTCCTGAAAAATAAACTATTTATGAATATACTGGGAAGGACTATAGGCATTGGATTATTGGTAAGCGTTATCAGTATTATTATCAGTTATCCAATGGTATATGGAATAGTATTTAAAGTTAAAAAGTTTAGAGATTTTTTAATTTTCTTTATTGCAATTTCCTTATTAAGTAGTTACTTAGTAAAAGTATACGCCTGGAGAACAGTATTAGGCTACAATGGACTTATCAATACTTTTTTATTGTATACAGGTATTATAAGGCAACCTTTAGAATTTCTTCTATTTAATAAATTCTCTGTCTTTGTTGCATTGCTACATAGGTTAATTCCTTTTGTTACATTACCATTGTATTCAGCCTTGTTGAATATTAATCCTGATCTCCTGGATGCTGCACGGGATTTAGGTGCTAATCCATTAAGTACTTTTTTTAAAGTAACATTACCTCTAAGTATGTCAGGCATAAGAACTGCTTTTATATTCTCATTTATAATTGCCTCAGGTGATTATGTGATACCTCAGATGCTGGGTGGAACAAGTGGTCTTATGGTTGGCAGGGTGATTGCTGATCAATTTGGTGTAGTATTTAATTGGGGCGAGGGTTCAGCTTTGGCGTTTCTATTAATTTTTTCTGACTTAATTGTATTTATTATGTTTAGCTTCTTTTTGAGTAAAGTGTTTTTAAGAAAGAGGGAAATCTAAATTGAGAGAAAAAAAATCTCCTGGATTTCAATTATATATAATAGCAATACTGATATTTTTATTTTTACCTATACTCATCATTATTTTGTTTTCTTTTGTTGATTCAAGCAGTTTAGTTTTTCCGATTGAAGGTTTTTCATTGAGATGGTATTTTGAGGTATTTTCTGATAAGGAGTTTCTAATTTCTATTAAGAATAGTGCTGTTGTAGCAGTTATTGTATCTATATTATCCGGGATTATCGGTACCGTTACCTCATTTGCTTTGAATAAATATAAATTCGAATTTAAAAATGTACTTTCTACTTTTTATATGATTCCTTTTACTCTGCCAGGTCTCATATTAGGAATATCTCTGTTAATGTTTTTTGATACTTTGAATTTTAAACTTTCACTGGTAACAGTCACATTGGGTCATCTTGTTTTTTGTATACCATTTGTTTTTTTAGTGATGAATGCAAGGCTGGAGAGATTAGATTTCACAATAGAAGAAGTTGCGATTGATCTGGGGGCAAATCCATTTCAGGTTTTTATGAAAGTAACTTTTCCTTTGATTAAGTCTTCTCTCTTTGGCGCAATGTTAATAGCTTTTGCGTTATCTTTTGATGAATTTGTAGTTACTTTTTTCACAGTTGGAGCTAAAAATACGTTGCCTCTGATTATCTGGGGGATGATGAGAATGGGTGTCAGCCCGGTTATTAATGCTATCTCTTCTTTAGTAACTGTAATTACAATTATCTTGATCGTGATTTCTTTAAAAATATTTAAAGTAAATATAAATATATAAAAACATTACAAGTTATTTATAAAGAGAGGAGGATTTATTGGGAATATATAAATCTTATTAAAAGAGGGGAGGGTGAATATGTGGATGTAAAAATCTCGGTTGAAAAATTATTAAATGAAAATATGAGAGGAGAAAGAATGAAAAGGTTTGTTGCACTGTTACTAGTTATTTTATTTATTGTCTCAGTACTGTTTATTGGCACAGGTTGTAAAGAGGAAGCTGCAGAGGAGGTTGGGGAAGCTGAAGAAACAACTGCCACGGAAACAATAACTGAAGAGAGTATTGAAGGGGGAACGTTAAACTATTTGGGATGGCAAGGCTATGATGGTGGAGAATCTATAAAATCATTTCTGGAAGAGAATAATATTACTATGAACAATCTTTTTGTGACGAGTAATGAAGAAATTTTTTCAAAGCTTAAAGTAGGTGGTGGGGGGAGATATGACGTCGTTACACCCAATCATAGTACTACGCCAAGCTTTATAAAAAGTGATCTGTTAGAACCTCTGGATTTAACACAGATTCCTAATTATGAGAATCTTTTTGAAGTGTTCAAGAATCTGGAGTATAACAAATCGGACGGTGAAATTTACACTGTACCACTAACCTGGGGATCACAATGCATGCAATATAATGCTGATGTTATAACAGAAAAACCTACTAGCTGGGACATATTATTAGATCCACAATACAAGGGTAAAGTTGTAACTCAAGATAATGCTGTAGGTAATATAACAATTGTAGCAGTTTGGTTAGGTTTTAAGGATCATGCAACTCAACTGACTAAAGATGAACTTCAGCAATGTTATGAGAGATTGCTTGAATTGAAACAAAATTTGAGATATATTGCACCTACATTTGGTGATTGTAAAAATGCTCTTGTTAGTGGCGAAGCCCTTTTTCTTTTTAATGGATGGGAGCCTATAGCTTTGTGGGCACAGCAAGAAGGTGCAAATATTCAATCTGTAATTCCAGATGAGGGAACAGCTGCATTTATAGATAATTATGCCATCGCTAAGGGTTCTCCTAATAAAGATATTGCTTATGCTTATATTAATGCAATGCTGGATCCAAATGTTCAGGCATCATTTGCTAAAGAAATTTCTACTGCTGCAGTAAATAAAGATGCCATCCAGTTTATGGATGAGGATGTAGCTAGTACGTTTCCCTATGATAGTATTGAAGAATATTTTGCAAAAGCAATTCCATATCCAGAAATACCCCTGGAAAGTGATGAATATGCAACATTGAATGATTGGGTTGAGATGTGGGAGCAATTTAAAGCAGCAGAGTAATCTGTATTTGTTTTTATGGATTTTTTAATTTATTGAAAACTTATTGGAGTTAGTTAAATAAAAACTAACTCCAATAAGCAAGAGGTAGAAAAGGAAATTTTATAGAAAATGTTTAAGTTCGAAGATTTTAGAATAGCGATAGTGAATGATATTAATAAATATAGTCAATTCTTGGTGGATAAGTAAAAGCACATCTTAAAAAACAAGATTTTAACCAAAGAACTGCCTCCTATCAGAAGAGATACCTTCCCGAGCCGGATCCCTTCAAGCCTGAAATTGACCTGTGGTGCAGAAGACAAATGGCTACGGTAAGTTTGTTCTTTACGCAGCTTGTATGCTTTCTTGGGGTGTTAAAATATACAGGGATATATAGATGCCTGGGGGAAAACTTTTGCAAGAGTGAGGAATTTTAGTTTGCAAAAACACAACATCTTCTGTAATTTGATAGTTTCGATATTTTAATATATATTATGCGTAATTCAATGAACTAATTATGTAGCTTACTGGTTGTGTTCATATCAGGCAGCATAGTATGATTATTTTTATACAGTAGAAAAAAAGAGGTAGTTTTATGGATGAAAACTATAGTGAGGAATCAGAAAAATCCACGAACAGGGTTTATCAGATACTGAGAAGAAAAATAATTGAAGGGAATTACCCACCGGATAAAAAGATTGTTCAGAATAGATTGGCCAGTGAATTGAACATAAGTCGCACACCCGTGATTAAGGCATTACATAAACTTGAGATGGAAGGATTGGTGGATAATATTCCTCGGAAAGGTTTTTTTATTCATAGGGTTAGTCTCAGTGAAATAATTGATTTGTTTACGCTGAGACAGTCACTTGAAATGATTGCAGCTGCTAATGCAGCTGAGAATGCAACACCTGGAGAAGTAGATGAAATGGAGAGCTTTTTTTTGCCCTTTGTGAACAATAAGGATGCCATTGATGCGAAAAAGTATTATCTGGCGGACAGTAAATTTCATAACTACCTCATCAGTTTGTGTAGGAACAGTCTTGTAAATAAAATTAATAATTCCATGCAGATTATGTCCAAAATATACACCAGCGGATTGCTGCGAAAACCAGAGGAAACTATCGACGAGCATTTACAGATTATCGATGCGATCAGGAGGCGTGAAATAGAACATGCTAGGATACTTATGATGCAGCATCTGGAAGTAACACAAAAGCGTATGCAAAAAACGGCGGAAAGACTAAAAAATATGGGTGTGGATATATCAAAGATACCAATTCGAGGGCTTGAAATTGACGAAGGTAATGAGAAATAAGTAGGCGTTGTACCCAGGCATCATTTGAAAGGAGGGGGAGGAGGATGATTACTGTAAGTCAATGTAATAAAGCTAGGGAGAAAGCAGCAAGGATGATAGAGGCGGCTGGGTTCAAGCTGTCGCTACATGAAATTGAATCTATGGATGTAGCTGACTTTGGATTGGGACACCTGGAAGTTGAAGGTGCTCAAATAGTGGCATTGGCGGATACTGAATGCATAAGTATTCGGCTAATAGCTCTTACCCCCAATCAGACAGAACCGGAACACTGGCATACTGCTATTGCAGATGGGAAGTCTGGGAAGGAAGAAACAGTTAGGATTCTTACTGGGACTGTACGTTTTTATATTCCAGGACCTGGAAATATTAAAGAAGGTTTTATACCTCCAGGCAAAGAACAGTGGTATACCTGCAGACATGAAGTGATTATGAAGCCTGGAGACCAACTTATCCTGAAGCCTGGGACACGGCATTGGTTCCAGGCAGCCGAAGAAGGTGCAGTTATGGTATGTTTTTGCTCTTCGGTTGTGGACACATGTGATTTGTTTACGGACTCTTCTATAATCCGGGAGACTAAGGTTGTGGATGATTGTTTAGAATAAAGGGTAATAGTAAAAACTTCTCCTCTTGAATTATTAGTTACTTTAGAGTAACATACTTTAGAGTAACTTATTTATGATTAATGAGAGGATGAGATGTGTTTTTCAATAGAGTGGAAGAGCTTAATCGGCTGAATAGTCGGTATAAGGAAAAGGGAGCACAACTGCTAATTATTTATGGAAGACGTCGGGTAGGTAAGACGGAGTTAATAAAAGAATTTGTCCGGGATAAATCTCATATTTATTTTCTGGCTGATCTATCCAATGAAAAAGAACAGCTGAGGCAGTTTTCGGAAAGAATAAGACTTTTTACAAATGATCAGTCGCTAGTCGATAATCCATTCTCTAACTGGGTAGCTTTGTTTTCATATTTAAAAAATCTTATTCTAAGGAAAAGGTTAATAATTATTATCGATGAATATCAATATTTGCAGTCGAGCAATAAAGCTATTTCTTCAATAATACAGAAGTCCTGGGATGAAGGTCTTAAGGATACACAGGTTTTTTTTATACTTTGCGGGTCATATATTTCATTTATGGAGCGTGAGCTTTTAGCGTATAAGAGCCCGTTATATGGCAGAAGAACTGCACAGTTTCCGGTTGAGCCAATGAGTTTATATGGAGCCCGGTTGTTTTTCAATTCTTATTCGATTAAAGATATGATTCGTACCTACGGGATTCTGGGTGGTGTCCCTGCATATTTGCTACAGTTTGATCCCAAAAATAAAGTAGAAAAAAATATTGAAACTACTTTCCTATACAAAGATGCTTTTTTATTTAACGAGACCCGTTTTCTATTAATGGAGGAATTACGGGAACCGAGAAACTATTTCTCCATTCTTAAGGCTATTGCTTTTGGAGCAACGCGTACTAATGAAATTGTCCAGCACAGTAGCTTGGAAAGAGGTCTGGTTGTTAAATATCTTGATGTATTACAGAACCTCCGAATCATAAAGAGAGAGATACCGGTAACTGAATATAATCCTGAGAAAAGCCGTAAAGGTATTTATATCATTCAGGATCAATATATTAAATTCTGGTTTAGATTTATTATGCCCAATCAGAGTTTTATTGAGGAAGGCCGCAGAGATTTTGTATTAACTCAGCGAATATTGCCATATCTGGATCAGTATTTGGGAAATGTTTTTGAAAAAGTATGCGTTGAATACTTAAGAAAGATCAATGGTACACAAAGATTACCTTTTTCGTTTGATAAAATCGGAAAGTTCTGGCAGCATGAAAATGAGATTGATATTATTGCATTTGATCTCAATTTTAAAAATATATTAATAGTGGAATGTAAATGGACATCAAGTCCTGTTGGTATTGATATTTTTGATGGGCTGATCAGGAAGTCAGGAGTTGTTCCGGGTAATTTCACTGCAGGTAAAGTATATTATGGTATATTTTCAAAGTCCGGGTTTACAGATTCAATGAATAAGATTGAACGGCCGGATCTTTTTTTGTTTGATTTAAAGGATTTAGATATTGTCTAAATATATCTGAATTATATATTGGCCAGTTTATTTTATACTGATTTGACAGAGAATGAAAATTTCCTTAATGTTTACATGAAGCTAGATGAGAAAATGACCTGTTTTTAATGAGGTAAGATGCTATATCAAAAAATACTTATTGGACTTGCTTCAGTTATTGCGGTAACTATAATTATATATTTGCTTTCGGCTGTGTATAAATTTCTAACCCAGTCATATGATGTGTATCATCTAAAAAAGGAAATCAGAGCTACCCCTTTTGATATAAGATTGTATTTTGAGGAGATCTTTTTAAAATCTTCTGATGGTATAAACATTTCTGGTTGGTTTGTGCCTGCAAGAAACCAAAAAGGAGTGATACTGGTTTTGCATGGGAACGGCGAGAATGTTTCAACTGCTCTGACGTTTATAGATTATTTTAATAGGAAACTGGGACTATCTGTTTTTATAATTGATTACCGTGGATATGGCAAAAGTGAAGGCAGGCCAACCGAGAATGGGACTTATCTGGATGCCAGGGCGGCCTGGGAATATTTGACGGGTCCCAGGAAAATAAAACCTCAGGAGATTATAGTCTTTGGTCGATCATTGGGTGGCTCTATTGCAGCATGGCTGGCTAAAGAAGTAAAGCCCAGGGCATTGATTCTGGATTCTACTTTTACTTCAATCAAAGATATAGCGGCTGAGATGTATCCTTATCTGCCGGTGAGAAAATTCCTCAAGTTTAACTATTCCACTATTGATTACTTAAAAAGTACGGCAAGCCCGGTATTAATTATACACAGTAGTGAAGACAATTATATTCCATTCCCGCATGCGGTAAAGCTTTATAATGCTGCAAAAGAACCCAGGCAGTTTTTAAAGATAATGGGTTCGCATAATAACAATTATATAAAATCAGAAGAAATTTATATAGAAGGCATAAAATCTTTTCTCTCCAAATACTAGAAAGATTAAAGAATCTCTTTTCTCATATATATCCAGTCGCGGTATCCGGTGTACCTTTCCATTATTCGGGAGGATCTTTTTACAAGTTTGGTGAATCCGAATTTTTTATAGAGGCTGTAGGCATTCTGGTTTTCGCCAGCCACCCAGAGTTTTAGGATACTTTTTCCATTTTTTCTGGCAAAATCTTCTACAAAAGATAACATTTTGCTGGCTATACCTTTTCTTCTGTTATTTATATCAACCGCAACGTTGTCAATATAAATAGCTTTGCTGCCCAGTCTGGGAACCTCCATAAAGTTTATAAAAAATGCCTTGACTGCTCTGAAGAAGCCAAGGTGTTTAATGTAAGTTCGAAGATTTCTTCTATAGCTTCTGGCGTTTTCTCTGGTTACAATTTCAATGATTCCAACTGTTTTACCCTCTAATCTGGCATTATAATATCTTTTTGTATCAATGTTTTCAGAGATTTCCGATCTGATGATGTCGAATGCAGCCTTTTTTCTGTTGCTGAATACAAGTTTCAATTTTTCAAAGAAGGCTTCAAATTCTACCTTAATATAACTGTCCAGATTCTCCAATTTTAGATTACTTATCTGGACATTATAAAGATTGTTATTCCGGTTATTAAATTTATTCATTCGGTATATCTTTTTCCTTAAGAAGTTCCCTGGCTTTTTTAAGATTTTTTTGGAGGGTTAAAAGTTCTACCCCTTTTACACTCTGTAAAGAGGTAATACTCTGACCGGCATCATCCGAAAATATCTCAGCTTTAATACCAAAACTTTCCAGGTAACTTTTAGCTATTTCAGCTTCTGTCCTGGAATTAAAAACCTTAACTACTGGCAATCTATCCATTTTGCACCTTCAATTTACATTAATAGTTTTAACCATCAGACAAATCCTAAGACAGTTCAGGAAAGTCAGGGTTATAATATTTTCACTATATTTTATCATATTAGAAGTAACTTTTGTTTGAAGAATTAATATCTATGATATACACTAGTCTAAGACTCGGCAGTAAAAAACTTTAATTATTGCCAGAGATTTATTTAAGCAATCAGATACAAAATGCAAAAGGTTTTATGATAAAAAAATCACTTCTTTTGAAAATTTATGAGGCTGCCAGTATGCAGAGGTGGAATGATCAGATCCGCACTATTGAACTCACGGAGCTGGATAAACAGGCTCATAAGATGGTGGTAGCCTATATTCTGGGAAAGTGTGAAGAGGATATAACCGGCAGAGAAATTAGCTGGATTGAAATAATAGAAGGTGGCCTTTTTGAGTTTTTGAAGAGAATTATTTTGACCGATTTAAAACCTCCTTTGATTTACAGGATAAAAGAAGATAAAGAACAGTATGAAAAGCTAAATTACTGGGTTTTTGAAAGAATCAGCCCTTTCACAGAGCAGGTAGGGGAAGACTTTAATTTGCGTTTTAGGAAGTATTTACTTGAAGAGGGAGAGACTGTTGAAAGAAAAATTGTAAACGGGGCACATTTTTATGTGACGAAGTGGGAGTTTGATATTATTAGATTGGCGAATCCCAGAGTTTATTTAACCGATGAGATTGACGAAAGCATTTCCCGGGAACAGGAGAAATATAATGATTTAAAGTGCATGAAGATTTTTATGGAAGAGAGAAATCTACTGGATTTTGCAGATATATGCGGCCAGCTCCGTTTCCAGCAACGGTGGAGTCATCTTTACCGGATTCCTAAAACTTCTGTGCTGGGCCATATGTTAATTGTTGCAGTATTTTCACTTTTGTTCTCTTATGAAGCAAAATTAGACCGGATAAATTGTATAAATAATTACTTTACCGGACTTTTCCATGACCTGCCGGAAGTGTTGACCAGAGATATAATTAATCCGGTAAAAAAATCGGTTAAAGGGCTTGATGAGCTTATAAAGGACTATGAAATTGAAGAGATGGAGAAAAAAATATATAAGCTGATTCCCGGGAGATGGCGGGAAGATATAAGGATGTTTACAGAGGATGAGTTTTCTGATATCTGCCAGAGGAATGGGAGATTGGTTAAAGGAGCGGATGATCTAGCAGCATTTATAGAGGCATATCTTGCTTTAAAAAATGGTATAAGGAACGAAAGTCTGGTTTATGCTAAGAAAAAGCTGACCAGTGAATATAAATCCAGGATTATTGAGGGAATAGATTTTGGAGAGATCTATGCCGACTTTGAATAATGGATTAATCTTATGAATAAAAAAATAATCATATCAAAATCAAAATACCTGGCGGCATTGCAGTGCTTAAAATATTTTTGGTACCAGATTAATGCTAGAGAGGAAATTCCGCAGCCGGATTTTGTGAATCAGTTTATTTTCAACCAGGGGATACTGGTGGGTGAGTATGCGAAGAAGCTTTACCCCGGGGGAATTGACCTTGGAAAGATAGGTGATTTGAAGGAACAGCTAGTAAAAACTTTTGAACTTTTACCAGAGAGAAAGACTCTATTTGAGGCAAGTTGCAGCTTTGGAAATGTTTACTGCAGAGCGGATATACTGGTACCGGTAAATGTGGACAAATGGGATATAGTTGAGGTTAAAAGCTCCACCCAGCTTAAAGAAGAATACATCCATGACGTTGCCTTCCAGAGATACTGTTTTGAAAAAGCAGGAGTTAATATTGGAAAGTGTCAAATTGCTTGTATTGATAGCCAGTATGTAAGGAAGGGGGATATTGACCCTGAAGAATTATTCAGGAGGATTGATATTACGGTAGAAGTAGAGGAAGTCCTGGGAGGAATAGAGAATAGAATTGAGGAGTTGCTTGAAATTGCGGCCGGAAAAAGCCCTCCAGAAATTTCTATTGGAAAGCACTGCGATGAGCCCTACACTTGTCCGCTTAAAGATAAGTGCTGGGAATTCTTACCGGATAATCATATTTTTAATTTATATGGAAATAAAGACAAAGCAGCCCAGCTTTACAATAAAGGAATTCTTTCTATCAGAGGTATCCCTGACCACTATGATTTAAATTTGAAACAGCGAATCCAGCTTGAGTGCGCAAAGACAGGAAAACCGAAAATAAATAAAAGCGAGATATCAAATTTCATAAGCAAACTGGAATATCCATTGTATTTTTTTGATTTTGAGACTTTCTCTACAGCTGTTCCTCTATATGACAGGGTCAGACCTTACCAGAGGATCCCTTTTCAATATTCCATACATGTACTGGATTCTATTGACGGGCAGCCGGAACATTATGATTTTCTGGCTGAAGGATTGGAAGATCCCAGGAAAAAATTGCTGTCAAGCTTAAGAAGGCAGATAGGAGATACGGGAAGTATAGTTGTTTATTATGAATTGTTTGAAAAAGGGGTTCTAAATGAATTGGCCGAAGCTTTTCCTGAATACAGTCAGTGGGTTACCTCAATACTTCCCAGAATAGTGGACCTCTATAAGCCCTTTGGAAATTTTCACTATTACCATTCCTCCCAGAGGGGAAGTGCTTCGGTAAAAAATGTTCTTCCGGCAATTACTAATTTGAGTTATGAAGGGATGGAAATAGCAGACGGTCTGGCTGCAAATGTATACTTCCTTTATATCTGTGGGAATTATAGTACAGGTGGGGAGCGTCCTGCGGCGGGAGAAGTGGATAGGATAAGGAAATTACTTATAAAATACTGCAGGATGGATACCGGTGGTATGATTCACATACTCAGGGCACTAGTTAAGGAAGCTGTGTAGTAAACTTAAAAATAACACTACTGTTTTTTCTTGATGGAAATACTCGCAACAGTTAATACAAGAAATACCACACCCGTAACAATCAAGATAAGTATACTTATAAGTGGAGAAACCTCTTTATCACCAAAAAGAAAGATAACGCCCATCGTCTTTTTAAAACCGGTAGTTACCTCTACAGATACATTTTCGAATGCTTTGGACAACGGCGCTTCCATCATAATTTGCCGGAACAATGATGCTGCGTGGCTTATGGGGAATATTTTTATTGCAGTTTGTACAGCGGACGGCAGGGATCCGATTGGGATGTATATTCCGGTTAAAAAACCAATGAGGGTTCCGATTACTGTGCTTGCGGTAGCGTAAGCATTGCTGCTTCTGAAAAAAGTCACTATAAAAAATACCATTGATGAGCCGGCAAAAACGGACAACAGCATTACTCCGAGCAGTTTTAATAACGATACTAACCCAAGTAGATTTCCGCCATTGGCCAGAATATAAATTTCGGCAAGAATCAATGATGCAATGCTCATGATAATGCCGATTACAAAGGAACTTATTATATATCCACCTGCAAGCTGAGAGCGTTTGAGCGGAGCTGATAGGAAATCCTTTGAAATTTTCTTTGTTTTATCCTCAACCATAATACCAAATGCGCCCATTGTTGTGGTTATTGACGTAACTGATAGTATTCCCGCCATGACCCAGCTATTAATGATGAAACGGGTATTATTTCCCAGGAGATCTTTAAAGTTATTAACCATCATGTTCCCAAGGAAAAGTACATAAAGTCCGATTATTATAAGGATAGCAAGGAGTGAGAAAAATACGGAGGTTCTGTCGCGGAAGAAGAGCTTTAGATTTCGTTTGATTAAGTTAATCATTACTGTCATCTAATTCGTATCCTCTCTCATAGCGTGGCCGGTGATTTTTACAAAAGCATCATCCATACTACCGGTTATCACCTCAAAACCGGATATCAGGTTTTCTACTTTATTTACTAACGGCAATGCATCAAGTGTGTTTGAGATTGGAACAATAAAGGCTCCGCCGGATATAATAAATTTGGTGTTTTGTTTTTTTAAAAATACGCTGAGCCTTTCACCACTCTTTGGAATGAGCCGCAAAGTGTCTGTGCTGTACTTTGCACGAAGTTCGGAAGGGGTGCCTTTAGCGGAAATCTTGCCATATAGATTAATGTTGAGATTAGTTCATAATTTTATTAAAATGTTTGCTATGTTGTAGTATTTTTGATATTTTTTTGCCTTTGTGTTGAGAGTAAGTACAATTTTGGGGTGAAAAATTGGATGATAAGGTAAAGACTCGTACAAGAGAACTGGCTAAAGCAAATAAAAAACTAAAAGACCAACTGGATTCTTATACAAAAATCAAAGAAGAGTTACAGCATAGTAATATTAAATATGAAAAACTTTTTAGCGAAGCTCCTGATGGAATTGTTATCATGGATAAATTAGGTGTAATTACTGAGTGCAATAAGAACGCTGTTGATATTATAGGCGTTGCTAAAAAGGATTTAATCGGGAAGCATTTTAGTAAAGTTAAATCTCTGCTTGTTAAAGACATCCCAAGATACTTTAAAGTGTATCATGAAGTTTTAAGGGGCAAGAAGCTTCCATCAATGGAAGTTAGTTTAAAGGATAAAGATGGAAATATTCTATTTACAGAGACTCATATTGGAACGATAAAAGATAGAGGCAAGGTTATAGGCTTCCAATTAATAATAAGGGATGTTACTAAAAAAAAGGAAGCAGAAGATGCTTTATTGGAGAGTGAGAAACGCTATAGGTCACTTTTTGAAAATTCCCGGGATGGTATATATAGAACTACGTTTAAGGGTAAATACATTGATGCTAATCCTGCACTTGTAAAGATGCTGGGTTATGGCAGCAGAGAAGAGCTCCTCTCACTGGATGTTAAGAAACAGGTTTATGCTAATGGGAAGTCAAGACCGACACCTGAACAAAGAGAAAAAGTGTTTGAGACATATCTTAAGAAGAAAGATGGAACTACTATAGCTGTAGAAATTAATTCCAGAACAATATACGAAAAAGGAAAGCCTGCTTATTATGAAGGTATAGTAAGAGATATCACAGAGAGGAAAGAAGCAGAGAAGATAATAAAACATCTTTCGTTTCATGA
This sequence comes from uncultured Actinomycetota bacterium, assembly GCA_964415365.1. GTDB lineage: Bacteria > Actinomycetota > Humimicrobiia > Humimicrobiales > Humimicrobiaceae > Hydromicrobium. Next base: position 31,763 of record CAYPYW010000014.1, read on the forward strand.
TTATTTGACGGGCCTGTATAACAGAGCTTTTTTTGAAGAGGAGCTAAGCAGACTGGATACTGATAGGCAGCTTCCTCTGACTATTATAATAGGGGATGTAAATGGGTTAAAGATAATAAATGATGCCTTTGGTCATGAAAAGGGAGATGAATTACTTTGCAGAATAGCTAGCGTATTAAGAGTAATATTCAGGAGTGAAGATGTTGTAGCCAGGTGGGGCGGCGATGAGTTTGTGATTATTTTACCTAAAACTCCTATGGAAGAGGCTCTGGGTATTTTAAAAAGAGTAAGTGTTGCACTTGAGAGAGCATCTACCAAAGCTACACCTCTAAGTATTTCTTTTGGGATTTCTACTAAAGAAAGTGTATTTAAGAAAGTAAATGAAACAATTAAAGAAGCAGAGGATAAGATGTATCAGCATAAGCTGATTGAAAAGGAGAATGCTCATTGTTCCATCGTATCTTCTCTGGAGAAAGCTCTGGAAGAAAGAGATCGTGAGACTGAAGAGCATGTAAAACGTATGAAGACTCTTTCTGAAGAATTAGGTAGAGAGTTAAATCTTGGTATGGAAACAATGGATGAACTATCCCTTCTTGCAACTTTACATGATATAGGTAAAATCTCTATAGCAGATAGTATTATATTAAAACCACAAAGTTTGACCAGAAAAGAGTGGGAGGCTGTAAAAAAACATCCTTTAATTGGTTACCGAATTGCAGAATCCTCCGGAGAGCTCGCCCCAATTGCGAGGGGAATACTCTATCATCATGAGTGGTGGAATGGGAACGGTTATCCGGAAGGTAAGAAGGGTGATAGTATCCCGCTAATTTCCCGGATTATTTCTATTGTTGCTGCTTATGATGCAATGACCAATGATAGACCATACCGGAAAGCATTTAGTAGAGAGGAAGCTATTGCGGAACTGGAAAAATGTTCTGGCTCGCAATTTGATCCTTCTTTGGTCAAGAAGTTTATTTCGATGATAGAAAAAGGAAACTAAGCCGAGTTGATGATATAAAATATGAAAACTTATGATTTGATAGTATCAAGAAGAACCATCAGAAAATTCAGGCAAAAACCGGTAAAATTGTCAGTTTTAAAGAAAATAGTCAATGCCGGGAGATTAGCACCATCCGCGGGAAATTTGCAGCCATTGGAATATTTTATTGCTGCAGGTGATGACTTGAGAGAAAAGATTTTTTCTCAAGTAAAGTGGGCAAGATATATTGCACCTGAAGGAGACCCCAAAGAAAATGAGAGACCGATGGCATATATGATAATTCTGATAAGCAAAGAAATTTCTTTTGCCCCGTACGTTAAATATGATGTAGGAGCCAGTGCTGAAAATATTACCCTGGCGGCTCTGGAGGAGGGACTAGGCTGTTGCTGGATAGGTTCTTTTAACAGAAAGAAGATTGAAAATATTTTAGAAATTCCTGAAAAGTACAGTGCTGACCTGGTTTTGGCACTGGGATACCCTTTGGAAAGTTCTGAATACTATGATATAGGAAAAGGTAAATCCATTAAATACCACAAAGACACTTCAGGCGTACTGCATGTACCGAAAAGGAAATTGGATGATATTATCCATATTGATCACTTTTAAAGTTATACACATATTTGTTCCTCTGTAAGTTATTCTACCGGAAGCCAGGAAATAGAAGCAAGGCAAAGCGGGCTTGCTGGAAGTATAATAAATATGGCTGTGATTAAAAATATGTGGAAGAAAGAATAATGAAGATAAGAACCAGTAAAGAGCTATTTCTAATTCCTGGGATTATAGCATATATCTTTTTGGTAGCAGCTACCCTGCTGTGGGCTTATTGGGGGGTGGGGGAAGTCTTTCATGAAGGCTGGTACCCACCTTACACTCATATTATATTTTATTTTATACCCTTTTTATCTCTTCTTGGGATTACCGTTTTGTGTATCTATTTACCTCTTGTGGGTGGAATTTTAATCATTTTGGGTGGATTATTATTTCTTGTATTGACTGTTACAAGATCAGAGCAGCGGTATATAAGTCTTCTCCCATCCTTCTGGATGGTTTCGGCTTTAGTAATAATTCCTGGTTTACTTTTTGTTTCAGACTATATTTTAAAGAAAAGAAGGGGATATTACGAATATAAAAAAACCTTGTTCAAAAACCGGTGGAAGATGGCAATAGCTCTTATTCTCTCTTTTGCTCTAATTATTGGAGTGGGCACTCCACTTCTTATAAGGAATCTGGGAAGGCAGCCCCTTAGCAGCTGTGACGAAGTAACCATAAGGGGTAACGGAATTACCCTGACTCTGGCAGGGGAAGGTCCTGGCTGGTACTGTTCAAATACAAATCCTGTAGTGTTTGAAGGCGAAGAGTACAGGGCATTTTCGTGGAATGAGATTGCTTTGTTTGGAAAAGATCCCATAGGTTTTGAGGGGAAAATGTATGGTGCCGAGTATGATGGTACCGAAGAATCTATTTATTTCGCTACTCAGGAAGACTTTGACCGGTATAATATGTTTCGGTACATAAACTACAGTGGAGATGAAGTAACAGATGAAATACAGGACTGTTGGAAACTTCCTACAGTGGAAGAGTATGTCAGGCTCTTTATGTACAGAGGTGAAAATTGCAGGGGGTATTTTGACAGTGAGGAAGGCAGGGCATATTACGACACAACTCCGGATAAAGAAGGGCCTATATGGTCACCTGACAGGATGGTCATATACTACTGGACCTCTACCAGTTTCGATGATCGGTATGCCTATGATATTACCTATTCAGGAGAGGTAAGGGAAATTGATAAAATAACCAGGCAGGATTACAGAGGCTGGAGAGCTGTAAAGATAGAGAAGTGAAGTTGTTTTAAATCCATATTTTTCTTCAGTCTTAGTATAATCTAAAAAAAGATACTATTTTTAAAAAAATACCTTGCATTGCATGATACCTTGTGTTATTATACATCCATAAAATTTATAGAAAGGGTGTGGTATTATGAATATACAGTTTAAAAAGGGAGTTCTGGAATTGTGCGCCCTTGCTTTACTGGCTAAGAAAAACCGTTATGGATACGAGCTGGTAAATGAAATATCCAAGAATATTTCCATTTCGGAAGGGACAATATATCCACTGCTTAGACGACTTAAAAATGATGGATTTGTTACTACATACCTTGAGGAATCCAGCGAAGGAGCTCCAAGAAAGTACTATCAGTTAACTGAAGCCGGAAAAAAGATGGAAAAGGAACTTAAGGAGGAGTGGTTAACTTTTGTTAAGAAAGTAAACAGTTTTTTGAAGGGTGGTACAAAAGATGAATAAAAAGGATTTTTTAAATAAGCTATCCTTATATCTGGGAGTAATTCCTGTAGAAGAAAGACAGGATGTGATAAATGATTTTGAAGAGCATTTTAGAGAGGGGTTGGCAGAAGGAAGGACCGAAGAGGAAATAGCGGATTCCCTTGGAGATCCAAAGGCCCTGGCCAATCAGTTTAAGGCGAATATTCTGGTAAGCAAGGCAGAGAAAACTACCTCTGCGATAAATATAACCAGAGCAGTTCTTGCCACACTTGGACTTGGATTTTTAAATCTTATATTTATACTGGGTCCTTTTATTGCTATTGTGGCAGTGTTGGTTTCCCTGTTTGCTTCAGCAATTGCCATCATCGCTTCAGGGATCACAGTATTTTTTGCTTCGATTTTTGGGCCACTGGTTCCCCAGTATTTTGCAGTTTTAATTAATCCGGCTGTAGCCATATTTGGTTCAATTGGAATAACACTTTTTGGAATCCTGTTTTTTGTGGGCGATATATATCTGGCAAAATGGCTGTACAGGTTGTTTGTGAGATATATAAAGTTTAATTTGAAAATTATTACCGGGAGGGAGTAGAAAGATGAAGTTCAATATAAAGAGATTTGTTATCTGGATTGCCGTTTTTATGTTTGCATCTTTTGCTACCGCAGGCATTATTCTGGCGGTGACCGGAAATTTATCCATAGCGGTAGAGCAAATTGATGAATCCAAAACTTTTGAGGCACAGGAAGTAGATAAAATCCATATAGATATAGTGAGTACGGATATCAGTATTGTTCCTACGAATGAAAAAGATATTAGAGTGCATTTTTATGGCGAAGTTTCCACAAATGAGAAGATGGAATTGCCATCTCTTGTAGCCTATCAGTCCGGCGATGAACTGCGTATAGAAATTATTCAGCCAAAGACGATTTTAGTGGGAATTGTTGTATGGAGAACAAAGCTCGATATATATATTCCGGAAGATTCCATAGAGGTTTTAGAGGCAGATACAACATCGTCTGATATGAGTCTGGACAATCTGAAGGTTGATGAATTCACTTTTAATACTGTGTCCGGGGACTTTAAGGGAGAATCGCTATCTTCAAATGAGATAAAACTTAAGTCTACCTCAGGAGATGTTAGTTTAAAGGATTATACTGGAAGCGTGGGTATTGATGTAGTTTCGGGAGATGTGGTATTGGAGGACGGTAGCCGGAATGAGAATATCGAGGTAATTACAACGTCCGGCGATGTTTATGTGGAGCAGGAAGATTCCAGCAATATGGATATCAAAACTACATCCGGTGACATTGAGATTAATCTTTCTGAAGATGCGCAATTTTATCTTAAAGCAAAAACCGTATCGGGTCATATCGAAAACAGATTTCCAATTAAGATAACCTCTTCAGGCAGAAGAGATCTCGAAGGTTTGGTAGGTAGCGATGATAAAGAAGTTAATGTTGATACAACTTCAGGAGATATTAATATAGATTACCGGTACCAGTAGACCCGGGGATTAATGAAATACTTGAAAAGAGAGGAAATAATGAACAATTTAAACAAAAAAATCAGATTAGAAGAATGATAAAGGTAGCTTTTATACTTGTTGTCATAGGTATGCTGGCTATCTTTTCTGTATCCTGTAAATGGACTATAGGTTTTGTAAGAGGATCGGGGGATATTACGACTGAGGAAAGGGATGTATCGAATTTCCATAAGGTGCACCTTTCAGGAGTAGGGAATTTAATTATCACCCAGGGAGAAGACGAGTCACTTACGATAGAGGCTGATGATAATATAATTCCTCTTATCGAAACCGATGTTTTCGGAGAAAGATTGACTATTAGTTTCAAAAGAGGCTATAATTTCATCCCTTCTGCGAAGATCAAATTCCACCTGACCGTGGTAGACCTGGACGAAATTTCGTTGAGTGGAGCTGGGGATATTGATTGTGAAGATTTCGAAACCGAAAGTCTGGAGTTTAAGGTTAGTGGTGCAGGTGATTTAAATTTTGATGCCAGTGCTGAGAGAATAGGAGTCGATTTGTCGGGCGCAGGCAATATAAACTTAAGCGGGAAAGTTGACAGCCAGGATGTAGAAATAAGTGGTGCAGGAAAATACAATGGCGAGAATCTTGAAAGCAAGAAATGTGAAATTACGGTTTCGGGGGCAGGCAGTGCTACGGTAAACGTTAGTGAGGAACTTGGTGTTGAAATTAATGGAGTGGGAAATGTTTATTATATCGGGACTCCCCAAATAACACAGGATATTTCGGGACTCGGTAGAGTTAAAAGTATGGACTAAATACTGATATTCTGATAAAAAGTACTTAAGAACAAATTCTCATTGTGTTTAAAATACGATTGAAATTAAATAAAATCGGAAAAGGAGTAAGAAATGGCAGAACTTGATGAGAAAGAATTAAAAGAAGGCAAAAAGCAACTGGAGGGAGTAGTAGTATTATGCTGGGTGATGGCTATTATAACCGGACTTGCAGTTTTATCAGGATTAGTCTGGGGTCCCTTGGTGATTGCGACGAATTATTTCAATAGCTTGTTTAACCTGAATATTGTGGGTCCATTCGGTCTGCATAATTTCACAGATACTATCAGGAACCTGATAAACTTTCCTTTCAGAATGACGTATTCTTTAATTGCTCCTGCGCTGTATATAGTGGAGCTTATTGGTATTCAAAAGAGAAAATCTTTTGCAGTTCCTCTGGGCAGAGCAGTTTTAGTAGTTACTATGGTGTTCTTTTTCCCGGTTGGAACCATAGTGGGCGCAATTTTATGGAAGAGATTCAATAATCCTGATTCGAAGAAGTATTTGAATTACGGGGGTTGATCTAAACAGTAGTTTAATATAAAAATAATTAAAATTGGAGGAGGTACGATGATGAATGATATAAAGGTAGATGAGGAAAAATATAAATTGGCAAAAAAGAGAGTCGAAGAAATAAAAGGTTTTTATGGCCACCTCTTTGCCTACATAGGAGTGAATGTAGTTTTGATCGTGATAAACCTCGTTACAAGTCCTTTTGTTCTGTGGTTTTACTGGGTTACGGCTTTCTGGGGAATTGGTGTTTTCTGGCATGCTATGGGAGTATTTGTATTTAATAAATTTACCGGTATCGGCTGGGAGAAGAAGAAGATAGAAGAAATAATGGAAGAAATGGAGGGGAAAAAGAAGTAATTTTTCTTAATTTCTTCTTTTGGGAATCTATGCGATAGGAGGGTCAGTTAAATTTGGCCCCTTTTATTTCGGGAAATGGTTCTATACTAAATTTATATAAGTTTCCTTAAAATCTTAAACATTAAACCCTGTTTTTCGGTATCACCTTTTCTATAATCTGCATTGAGCTGCATGCCTGCTAACTCAGATGCGATTTGAATTGCTTTTTCTTTACCTCCTAAATAATCAATAAGCCCCAGATTCAATGCATCTTTGCCCAGATATGATTTACCTGATGTAATATCGCCTAAAATCTTGTCATCTTTTATATTTCTATTTTGTTTTATTTCATCCACAAAATATTTGTTAAAGGCTTCGATGTGTTCTTCTATAAATTTCTTTTCTTTTTCGGAAAGTTCAGAGTAGGGGGAACCAATTCCTTTGTATTCTCCTTTTATAAAAGAATCAATTTTGATACCAATTTTTTTTGCAAGTTCTGTTAGATCGATTCTATCAGCTCTGGTACCAATACCTCCAATGCTGCTCAATGGGTCAGCTACTATTTTTTTACAGGCAGATGCTATCCAGTAAGCTCCTGATGTTCCATGTTCGCGAATCTGTGCAACAGCAGGTTTTTTTATTTTTTTTATGGCATCGGCTATTTCTTTACTTGCATAGGGTGTCCCTCCCGGAGAGTCAATTTCAAAAATAATAGCTTTAACCCTTCTTTCATTTTCAAGTGATTGAATGTAATTGACGATATCGTCAGAGCGTGTAACTCCTCCTCCGGTGAAAGGAAGAATTGGCAGCGGCCCCAATGGAGATGATTCTCCGGAGATTATTACACCCCTGATAGGGATGATTCTTACAGTAGGCTTTCTCGTTTTTTTCACCTTCTTTTAAGCTAAATATTGTTTTTATCATTATTATTTATCTCTATTATACTCCTATAATTATTGATAGTAATATTAGCAATTTAATAGATAAACAAATATAATAAATTAGGAACCGGAGAACTTAAAGTTGTAATATTTTGTTGGATTTTAAAATATAAGAAATATGCAAAGAAAGTTAGCGGTTGCAGTAAAAGTAATAATAATAACATTAATACCTATTCTTTTTGTTATCCCTTTAAATATTCTTGTAGCTGAGACCTGTGAAGGGTTCTTGAGTACTAATTTGTGTAAGTGTATGAAAATAGAACCGGGAACTCAAAAGGCTGTGTATTTAACCGAATATAGTATTGGTAATGCTAAAAAAAGGGAAGAAATATATAAATTAGTCCTTGAAACTGAACTTAACAGTATTGTGTTTGATGTAAAGGATGACCGGGGCTATATTGGCTACGATAGTGATGTAAAATTAGCGGGGGAGAGTGGTGCAGAAAAGAATTTCTATGATATAAGTGAGTTAGTGAGGGAAATGAATAACAGAAAAATCTACAGCATAGCAAGGTTTGTTGTTTTTAAGGATAATATGCTGCCAAAATCCAGGCCGGAATTTGCGATTAAGGATTCGAGAACCGGAAAGCCACTGTACTCGGAGGGATCCTATTGGCCGGATATTTATTGTGAAGAGGTCTGGGATTACTATATAGAAATTATAAAGGAGCTTGCCGGGAAAGGAATTAATGAGATTCAATTTGATTATATAAGAGCCCCGGCGAGAGGAAATATAGCTTATGCGGATTACACTTTTAACACTGGCAATAATACCAAAGTCTGGGCTATAACCAATTTTTTAAAAAAAGTAAGGGAAGAAACCAAATATTACAATATAAAAATATCCGCAGATGTTTTTGGCTGGACCTTTATAGTAGATAATGATCAGGGTATAGGGCAACTGCTTGAAGAGATAGCACCATATCTGGATTACATATATCCTATGCCCTATCCATCTCATTATTCTACAAATTTTTTAGGATATGAACTTCCTGAGGCACATCCATATGAAGTAGTAAGTTATACTCTCAAGAAAGGTCTGTCAAGAATAGATGGTGCAGAATGTATGATAGTTCCCTGGATACAGGCGTTCAGCCTGAAAGTGAAATACACCGAAAAGGAAATTCTTGACCAGATCCGGGCTGCAGAAGAGTTGGGAATAGAAGGGTTTTTGTTCTGGAATGCGGCGAATAAGTATGGGACGGTGGAAAAAGTGTTAATTGCCAAGGATAATGAATAAGGGTAAGAATTTGATTCTTATGATAAATTAATCTTTAAATTCTATGGGAGGATTTTATGGAAATTCAGGAAAATTTTAAATATGGAGGATGGGAAAACTGTATACGTCTGACCAATGGGGAGATAGAAATAGTGGTTACCATTGATGTTGGACCCAGGATTATCAGATTTTCATTTATAGGAGATCAGAATCTTTTTGGTGAAATGAAGCAGCAGCATGGAAAAACCGGCGGGGATGAATGGTTAATATATGGAGGACACAGGTTCTGGCACGCACCCGAGGCTGTACCCCGCACATATTATCCTGATAACAGTCCGGTGGAATATGATTGGATTGGGGAAACCCTCAAGCTTACCCAGAGTACCGAGGAAACCACTGGTATTCAAAAAGAAATAGAAATAACCCTGGGGTCAGGTAATAGTGGTGTTAGATTGTTGCATAGATTGATTAATAAAAATCTTTGGGATATAGAGACTGCCCCCTGGGCGCTTTCAGTGATGGCGCAGAGCGGAAGAGCTATAATACCACAGGAACCTTACGTGACATGGGGGGAAAGCCTGCTTCCGGGGCGCCCATTTGTTCTATGGCCTTATACAAGAATGGGTGATCCAAGGTTTGTCTGGGGGAATAGGTTTATACAGGTGAAGCAGGACCCTAAGGCAAAAACTCGCCAGAAGATTGGAGTTTTGAATACACTGGGATGGATAGCGTATTATCTTAACGGGCAGCTTTTTATAAAGAGATATAATTATGATCCGGAAGCCTGTTATCCTGATTTTGGGGTGAATACAGAAGTTTATACTGATATGGATATACTGGAAATGGAAACACTTGGCAATATGAAAAAAATACCTCCTCAAGGAATTACTGAGCACATTGAGAACTGGTTTCTATTTAGAGCGAAACTGGATAGAGATGAAGAACTCCTGGAAAGTAAACTAATCCCTATAGTACGGAAGACAGATGGGAAATTTTAAATTATCATTTGACTTGGATGATTTAAACTACTAAAAAATAAATAGTTTTTACTACAGATTATTGTAATTTCTTACTATCTTTACTATTTCTTTTATATGCTCATGCGTACTTCCGCAGCATCCCCCTACTATTGATGGCTTGTATGGAAGATATTTGGCGATATTGGAAGCCATAATTTCAGGGGTTTCGTTATATGTGGTTTTGCCGTTTACCAGTGAAGGCAGTCCCGCATTGGGCTGAAAGATAAGCCTGGCGTTTGCATCAGCTTCTCTCATTTTTCTAACCACATTCAACATTGCTCCAGAGCCAACGCTGCAGTTTGCCCCTACGATATTACTGCCGGCGTTGATTAGAATTTTCACTGCATCTTCTGCCTTGTTACCCATCAGAGTTACACCATTTTCATTGAAGGAGAGACTGCAGGCAATGGGTATATCTTTTGATATTTTTCTTACTGCTTCGACTGCAGCTAGAGCTTCATTTAGGTCTATTATGGTTTGGATGGCTATAAGGTCTACTTTTTCTATTAATATTTCCGCCTGCTTTGAAAATGCATCAAGTGCTTCTTCATATTTTAAGTTACCGAATGGCTCCAGCAGTTTACCCAGTGGTCCCATGTCTCCGGCAATAAAAATAGGTTTATCGTCACCGGAGCCGGCTCTATAAAGGTTTATCGCTTCCTTTACAGCATTTGCCGCGTTTTCATTTATCTTTTTTACTTCATGTTGAAGTCCATGAGATTCGAGTTTAATTGGGGTGGAATTTAAAGTATTGGTAATAATAATATCGGAACCTGCTTTAAGATAGCTTAAATGGATATCTATTACTTTTTTTATCTGGCTGCTGTCCAGATTCACTGAGTCGGGCAATGCGGAAATGCCGGCGGCAATCAGAGCTGTCCCCATAGCGCCATCACAGATAAGAATTTTTTTATCCAGAATGTCGAACAGTTCTCCTTTATTGGCATTATTTCTTATCATTTATTTCTTCTTTGCCATCTTGTTTTTTTAAGCATTTTTTTATGCTTTTTCTTTCTCATTTTTCTTTTTCTTTTTTTAATAACAGAACTCATGGTACTTCCTTAGTGACAATTATTTTTATAGAATAAAAAAATCTTTAAATTCTAAGAATATTACTCTTATATCAGGTAAGCTATTATACCAGAAATAATTCCGTTATTGTATTGATAACTTGGAAAACTTTGATATAAGGTTAGAATATTTTTAAATAGTTGACTATGTTGGATATAATTTTTTATTTTCTCTATTTGTGGACTGTGATTATTTAACAGTATTCATGTTTTAAATGTTTTTTTAATAAAAGAATTTAAAATATTTGTAAATTTATATTGACATACAATATATAGTGCATTAATATATATAAGTACACAATATGATGAGCTGATTTAAATCTTCCGAAAGAGTATATAATTTATACTCATAAAGATAAAAATAATGAAGAAGTTGTTTTTCCGGGGGATAATGCTCTCTTTATTACAGGAGTCGGGAATTGAAGTTAGAGGTTTTTAGAAAAATTAATGTAACTTATCAGATTGGCAATTTTAAGTTCTGGAGGTATTAATTAATGGGAGATATTAAAGAATCTAAAAGTAAAAAAAGTCAGAATGATTATTACCTCGATAAGGAAATTAATTTATCCGAGAATGCTATAAAGGTTCTGTAAAGAAGATATCTAAAAAGAGATGAAGAGGGAATCCTTCTGGAAAAACCCAGGGATATGTTTATAAGGGTTGCCAGAAATATTGCTTCTGCAGAAAGGAATTATGGTAAGACGGAAGAAGAAATAGAGAAGATAGAAAAGCAGTTTTTTGGTATTATGACAGACCTTGATTTCCTTCCAAATTCTCCGACTCTTATGAATGCCGGTAAAGAACTCCAACAACTGGCGGCCTGCTTTGTTCTTCCGGTAGGCGATTCTATGAATGATATTTTTGAAGCGCTGAAGGAAACCGCACTTATCCAGAAATCCGGTGGAGGAGTAGGGTATTCGTTTTCTAATATAAGACCGAAAAATGATGTTGTACTTTCTACAAAGGGAGTTTCAAGTGGCCCCATTTCTTTTATGACTGTTTTTAATGCGGCAACCGATACTATAAAGCAGGGTGGAACCAGGAGAGGTGCGAATATGGGGATACTGAGAGTGGATCATCCTGATATCCTGGATTTTATTACTTCAAAAGATAGCAATGAAAAATTGACTAATTTTAATATTTCTGTGGGAGTTACTGAAAAGTTTATGAAAGCTGTTGAGAATGATGATGAATATGAAATTATCAATCCCAGAACCAAAGAAGTGGTGGATAAGTATAAAGCAAAAGAAGTGTTTGATAAGATTGTTGAACATGCCTGGAAGAGCGGCGACCCCGGTATTGTATTTCTGGACAGATTGAACAGAGATAATCCAACTCCAAACCTGGGGCAAATAGAAAGTACCAATCCATGCGGCGAGCAACCTCTGCTTCCCTATGAGGCATGTAATCTGGGATCCATAAATCTGGCGCATATGCTAAAAGAGGAAGAGGGTATAAAGAAAGTAGATTATGACAAATTAAGAGAAGTTACTCATATAACGGTAAGGTTTTTAGATGATGTTATTGATATGAGCAGGTACCCGCTTGAAAAAATAAATAAAATGGCTCATGGAAATAGAAAAATAGGTCTGGGAGTTATGGGATATGCTGATTTACTTATAGCCCTTGGTATTCCCTATGATAGTGAGGAAGCGCTGGAGCTTGCTCAAAAAATTATGAGTTTCATTCAGGATGAATCTAAGAATGCATCAAAGGGGCTGGCGGAGGAAAGAGGTGTATTCCCGAACTTTAAGGGAAGTGTATATGACAGCCCTGATGGTTATGAGATTAGAAATGCCACCACCACTACTATTGCTCCTACCGGCACTCTGAGTATCATTGCCGATTGCTCAAGCGGAGTGGAACCATTATTTGCCATATCGTTTGTTAAAAATGTCATGGACAATGACAGGCTGGTGGAAGTTAATAAATATTTTAAAGAACTGGCAGTTGGAGAAGGATTTTATAGCGAAGAACTGATGGAGAAAATAGCTGAAAAGGGCAATTTAAAAGATATTGATGAGGTTCCTTCAAGGTACAAGAGAATATTTGTTACGGCACATGAAATATCCCCAATATGGCATGTTAGGACTCAGGCTGCTTTTCAGAAGTTTGTGGATAATGCAGTTTCAAAAACAGTCAATTTCCCCAATGATGCCACGGTCCAGGATGTAGAAAACGTGTATATGCTGGCTTATAGACTGGGTTGTAAGGGTATAACTATATTCAGGGATAAGAGCAGGGATGCCCAGGTGCTTCAGGTGGAGGGAAAAGAAAAGAGGGGGAAAGAGAAGTTAAAAGAAAGTGTTGACCTGAAAGAAGTAAAGGAAAGAGCAAAGAATTCTCCGGAAGTGGAAGAAAAAAGAGAGGAAAAGGTGGAAGGTGTGAAATTAAAGCCCAGGCCAAGACCGGAAGTTACTCACGGCATGACCAAGAAATATAAAATAGGAAATTGCGGTAAGCTTTATGTAACCGTAAATTCAGATGAAAATGGTATCTGTGAAGTATTTATAAATACCGGTGAAGAAGGCTGTACTGCCTTGACTGAAGCTGTGGGTAGACTCATAAGTATTGCCATAAGGTCTGGTATTGATATCGAGTCGGTAAAGAGACAGGTAGAGGGGATAAGATGTATAACCTGTATTGCTGATAAAGAAACTTATGTTCTTTCCTGCCCCGATGCTATGGGGAAAGCTATAGATTTTTATATGAATGGATCCAACAAGTTTGATTTAGGCATAACCAGTGGCCCCAGGTCTGTTATGATATGCCCTGAGGAGGGTTGCGGAGGTATAATGGAGCCTGAGGGAGGCTGCTATGTCTGCAGAAACTGTGGCTATTCCAAATGTTCTTAATCTATTTGCTGGTTTTTCGAACCATCAGTTTTTTTATGTTTTAAAATCCATTTCGTTATTTGTTCAGAATCTATATTTCCATCAGCTATTCCAGTTCCAAGCTTAATTAGTTCATGCTGAGCAAAGTTGAGTTTAATATCATTGAGTTCAAGAAAAACAAGCATGACAAAAAGACCTGTACGTTTATTTCCGTCAATAAAAGGGTGATTTCTTATAATGCCATAAGCCTGTCTGGCAGCTTTTTCTTCGGTAGTTTGGTAAAGATCTTTCCCTTCAAATGATGCATAGGCATGATAAATAGCAGATTCCAGAGCTGCCCTATCACGAACCCCAGTTGGACCACCAGTAGCACTACACATTAGATTGTGAAGATATAGCACTTGAGCAATATCTAGTTTTTTCATTTGGCCAGTTCCTTGAATGCCTCAAGATTGTCCTGTAAAATACGGCCAGCAATAGACTCCAGGTCTTCATTTACTGAAATTCCAAGTTGTTCGAATTTTTTAAAATCAATAATTATGTAGTGCGGATTATTATTTTTTAAAATTATAACTGAGCCTTTTTCGTCGACAGTTCTTGCAACCTTAGAAAAGTTCTGGTTAGCTTCTGTTAATGAAATTAAGTTTTTTGTATTTATTAACATTAAAATCACCTCAAGTAAATTATAAATCAATATAGGATAAAAACAACCTAATTATTTATTATGGAAAATTACCGTTGATAAAGAATATGTATTCTGATTTTGATTTATAGGAATTTGTTTCTTGTTCTTAATCTGTTTGCTGATCTTTTAAAATCTTCTCCAGAGATGATTTATATATATCATAATCACCTCCAGAGAATAGAACCATCCGCACAAGCTTGATTTCCGGATGCTCCCTCAAAAAATCAGTGATGGTTTTAAGGGCGATCATTGAAGCTTCCTCTACCGGGTAACCGAAAATGCCGGTGCTTATTGATGGAAAAGAAATACTTTTAATATTCTTACTGGAAGCCAGGAGCAAACTATTCTTATAACAATTTTTTAGATCCTCGGCATCATCCGCGCTGCCACTGTAAACAGGGCCAACTGTATGGATGACATATTTTGCTTTGAGATTATACCCCCTGGTTAATTTAGCTTCACCGGTATCGCAGCCTCCAAGTTTTTTACTTTCTTCCCATAACTGTGGTCCTGCTGCCTTATGGATAGCACCGGATACGCCCCCTCCCGGCGATAGCCTTCTGTTTGCTGCGTTTGCTATTGCTTCAGTTTTCTCTTTGGTTATATCGCCGGTTATTAGTTCAAGAACCAAATTTCCAATTTTTTGCCTGGTTAACATATACTATTTAAATTTCAATAAATGATTATAAATAAAATAATTACTCCCATCTGAAAGTCTTTATAGATATGGCTGCTCCCACTATCAACACGCCTATAATTACGGCTATGTTCAGCCAGTATTCAGACCAGCTACCACCCCGCCATAGACCTTTCATGAAAACAACCACATGATACAGGGGTACGAATTTACTGATTTTAATTACTTTTTCAGAGAGATTTTCGATAGGAAAGACTGCTCCGGAGAAAAACATCATAAGAAAGGCAATAACCATCCCGACTACCTGTGCGATTCGCGCGGTAGGCGCCATGCTTGCAATCATATATCCGAAAGAGAAAAAAGATAAAGCGCAAAGAGTGAAGGCTGCAAGGACACTAAGAATATTTCCCTCGAATTGTGCGTTATATATGAGTTTACCCGTAAGAAAAAGCAGTATCACGCCTGCAAGGGTCATTAAATAATAAACAAAGATATTAGAGAAAAGATACACTGCTGGAGATAATGGTGTCGAATGAAATCTCCTCAAGACACCTTTTTCTCTATCTCCGGCAGTAGAAATGGGAACACTCATAAGTCCTACGGTAACTATGACGAGTCCTACATAGGCGGGAAGCATTGAATCTACAAAGCCTATGCCGCCAAAGTAGGGGGTAGGTTCATTGCCCCAGATGAAACCAAAGATAACCAGTAACATAGGTGCATAAATCAGTGTAAAGAAAGCTGCCGTTGGCTCCCTTAAATATAATTTTATTTGGACTGCCGTTAATCTTAAAAGAGACTTCAAAAAAACTCCTTAGTTTCTTATTTCTTTTCCAGTCAGAGTCAGGAATACATCTTCCAGTGTTGCCTGTTCGGTTTTAAGATCATGGAAATCAATATTATGATTGACTAGAAAATTGACTACGTCTTTTACCATTCTTTTATCATGACCGTGTATAATTATGCTGTTTCCTGATTTTTCATATTTACTTATGCTTTCAATATTATTTAAAGCGTGTAATTCAGGGCTGTCGGTTACACTGAATATGAGCCGTGTTTCCGAACTTACGTTCCTGATTAAATTCCGGGGAGTGTCCAGAGCAATTATTTTTCCGTGATCCATGATTGCCACCCTATCGCACAGTCTTTCTGCTTCTTCCATGAAGTGAGTTGTAAGAAATATAGTCTTTCCCTTTTCCCGGATGCCAGCTATGAGATCCCATGTTACTCTTCTTGCCTGCGGGTCAAGGCCCGTGGTTAATTCGTCAAGAAAAATAAGTTCCGGATCGTTTAACAATGCCAGCGCAACAAAAAGCCTTTGTTTTTGTCCCCCTGAGAGCTTATCAAAATATGCCCCCTTTTTTTCTTCCAGGCCGAGATCTTTTAAAAGAGGTGCACTTTCAATGTTTTTACTGTAGAAAGAGGAGAAAAGAGATACTGCCTCCCATACTTTAAGTCTTGCGGGAAGCTGTGACTCCTGGAGTTGTATGCCAATGAGATTCCTTAAAGTTCGCCCATTAGTGGTTGGATTTAAATCCAGCACTCTCAGATTGCCTGAGCCGGGTTTTCGCAATCCCTCTATACATTCTATCGCAGTGGTCTTTCCGGCGCCGTTAGGGCCGACCAGACCAAATATTTCTTCCTTATGAACTTCAAAAGAAATGTCATCTACTGCTTTTATCTTCCCGTAGGATTTGCGTAGGTTTTCTACCTGAACTACAGTTTCACTCATAAGTTAATGTCCATGAGTCTTTAGTATATAATTTTCTAAATTATAATGATATTTTTAGAATCAAGCAAGGAGGCGAATTGCTTTATTTAAAATCTATATGAAACGGTATCGTTGCTTCAT
>CAYPYW010000015.1:0-40241 GCA_964415365.1 uncultured Actinomycetota bacterium
TTTTCCATGTATATTATAACTAATTTTTATATTTCATATTAAGTATATAGTATCTGATAATATTGTCAAGAAATCGAATTGCTAATATTCTTTAATTAGGTAATTAACAATTTAAAATTTTTAAAAAATTTTTATTTTTTTGATCAGTGTTATCTAAAAACAATACTGGAAGCTTAATAAAATTTAGCCAATGTCAATTGTTTACTCTGATAAAGAAGACCCAAAAGCACCATTATGCACTCATTAATAATCTATTGTAATGTTAAGAAGAGTTTATTTATTTCTTTTGTAATCTCTTATATTGCTTTCAATCAAATTAAGTAAGTTAGTACAGTTCTTAAGAAAAAAATATTCACCTGGACAGGCTTGTCCATTCATCTTACCAGGTACTTATGGAGAGGGAATCTATTAAGAAGCAGAAAAGAACAAAATAATATCAACTAGCAAAATGGAAGGAGGATTAAAATAGGGACTGTAAAAAGTTTTGTGGAAACTCCTAAATCATCCATATAAAAATTCCTCATATTAAAGCGTTCCACTTTAAAATTATACCACATACTGGGTAATCCTTTCTCCAAAATATATTTCAAGCTGGGATATGATAAGTGGCCAGTCCCGCATCCGGTCCTTCCACTGCTTGGTTGTGTCCATAGTGGCCAGGTACAGTATCTTCATAAGCGACTGATCATTGGGAAAGACAGCTTTTGCCTTGGTTACCTTCCGGAGTGCCCTGTGATAGTTCTCCACGGTATTTGTGGTGTATATTATTCTCCTTAGCTCCTCGGGGTATTTAAGGTAGGTAGAAAGCTCGGGCCAGTTGGTCCTCCAGGACTTTACCGCCAGGGGATATTTTTTGCCCCACCTTTCTTCCAGCTCATACGGAGGTATCGGCTCGGATTCATGCCCCATCACAACGCCTAATTCAGCTTCACAAGGTAAACTGCCTGGTGAGCCATACTACATATCTCACTTGTCGCCTTGATATTATGTTCTAAAGGGAGTCTTGAACCATCAACCATTAACAACTGATAAGCTAAATCAATAGCCTCCTTTAATTCATCCCGGAATTATCGGCTCTGATATCATCTCTTATATTTTATTGATTTTATATTATACTCAGTCACTTCTACCTTATCCTTCTTAGTCTACCGTTAGCTTTTGTGTGAATGGTTATATTGTCGATGGAAATTATTTTTAGAAAGAAACAGCTCACGTTTGCTTCGCAATATACTTCTATATATCTGGGATTATCAATATTTTCGATTACATTGTAATTCAAATAACTGATGGTGCAACCTGCATTACTTTCATAATTCTTATAAAAATATTCATAGATTATATCTGAATAATTGTCTGCCAGTCTGTTGACACCAAGATCTTGTGCTGCCTTAATATTTATGCATTTCGAAGCTTCCTCTGCTGCAACCATACAGGCTTTGTTTATTTCCTCCTCATACAGAAATGCTCTACCTATGTCCACAACAAATCCCACCAGTAGAATAAATACCGGTAGTAATATGGCAACGATAATTAGGACTGAGCCCTTATTGGAGCCAGAGTTAAAATTCGACTTTACCATAACTATTTCCACCCAACCATGTATTAGCAGCAGAATTACTGCCTTCTGGCATCAAATTAATCGACCTGAATCCATTTATGGGATTATCAAAATAGATATGAGCACTTTCCCCATTCTGAGCATAGAGATAAATATGTAAAACACTTTCTTCGCTGCCGCTATAGTCAAATTTTGTAATCGTATTTACACTGCCATCCGCTGAGGGAGAGACATTTCCATTAAATATGGTTACTCTTTCAATCCCTTTATTATTGAATCTATGAACATCCTGATAAATATAGATCCGAACAATCTCTTTTTCTTCTTCGCCTTCAGGTAAATCACTATTATCTATTTCCCAACTTACATTAAGTTCCATACTACATTCTTCATTATTTTGATCCTTATGCCATTTTGTGAAAATATACGCTGGATCTTTTTCTACAGTCACTTCGCCATGGAGAGGTTTCGTATAGAAACCATCCACAACCCAGATGGCTCTAAATTCATAATGACTTGTATCAACCCACTCTTTTTGAGTGTAGTAACGCCAGTAGCCCGACGGTACTACATAAGAAGCATCTACCCATACACGCCTGATTCTGGTTTCCCAATGAGAGGTATCTACCGATTTATAGGCGGTATAAGACTGCCAGTATCCGGAACTCACCCAAACATTGTAATATTCTTTAACCTGGACTTCTTTCTCATAACATGAATATTTTTTCGCGTAAACTCTTCCGCCACGACTTGGGCGATAATCTATAACCCATTTTCTCGCACGATATCTATTTCCATTATACTTAATTGTTACAGAACCTTTTGGTTTTGCTGCAAAAGAATAGACACCCCATCCATAACTGCTTATACCCACATAAATAGTAAGATTCACAGGAACCCATTTTTTTACATATCTGTATCTACTTTCCATGTGAGAAGTATCAATCCATCTGTAATCAGTGTATGGCACTAGAGTCGAAGAAGTAATCCATATACGATATTCCTCGGTTTTCCAGTACCCCTGACTTACAGTATATGACGTATCCACCCATTCCTTCTTCGAAACTTCCCTAAAGTATCCATCTGCAACCCAGACTTCTTTATTTTCCCAATGTGACGTATCAATCCATGTCCTTTCTCCGGTAGAGGTACCGATTTTTAACCAATCTTCACAGAACAATTCTTTCGGAGACATAAATAAAATTAATATAATAAGAAGAATCGACAATTCAATCTTTACTAATTTTCCCAATTTCACCTTTTAGAGCCCCTTACCTGTTATAAAAATCTAATCCTTTTACTAAAATCTTCGTCACATTATCTCTAAATTCACTATCAACTACCTTTAAATACCTACCAATCAATTCCTCTAAATCTGTATAATCCTTTATTTCAACTGTATTAATCGTTATCATATCTCTGACACCAAACTTTTCATTGTGAAGTGTGTTATAATCACAAAAATCAAATTCTATTTCATAGCCCTTTACATCTTCATAATCATAATAAGACTCATCAAGATCAGCATTTTTGCATTCTTTATCTACCAAAAATAATATCTTCTCACTATCAATACTCTCCACAATTCCCTGGTAAAAATGACAATAAATAACCTCAGGCTCAGCTGTGTCCTCATAAAATACAATATTTTCACCATCTATAGTTCCCGTTTTTCTTTCCATTTCAATAACCACTTCATTTCCATTTTTATCTGTAAAAGCTTCATGAACATATTCAGGATAGCCGTCGATGTCATCTTTAACCTTATCAATACCTTTATCACCATTGAACCAACCCCTATAATTGATTATTTTCCCCAGGTAATTAAATTTAATAATAACCAAAATCAATAAGACAAAGCCTATTACTAAAAATGTACTTATTTTCTTCCTCTTCGACATGTAAATAATTATTAACGTATCTTGTTAACAGAACATTTACTCTTTTTCTTCCACTCTCATTACACTACTTCCCCGGATATCTGCAAAACCATCCCCAATCATCGAAAAAGGAGGGATATTTGAGAAAAAAACTGGTATTCTATAAATTACTTCTACCTGTACAATATCACCTGGATTTATCCCGGAAACATCAACTTTCAGACTAAGCCTCTCATCAAAACTCCACCCGGGCATCGTAGATGATGCATATGCTAATACAGAACTTATTGCATCTGATTCAGGGTTATCTGATAAAGTAGCAATCCTGGCAGCTTCATAAGAAGCAGAATTCACAGCTATTTTAGCATTCAGTAAGAAACCAAACTGAACAATTCCTGCAATTAACAGTATCAATAAAGGTATCACTAAAGCCAGCTCAATAAAAACACCGCCTTTTTCTGAATAAGTTTTAAATTTGAACATTACCTGATACACCCCGGTCATCACTCAATATTTTAAAAAGTGCATATAACCCTTAGAATTAAATTTATAGACTATCCACTATAGACTGAAAAACTGACTGCAGTTTCCCGCCAAGTGCAGACACTACTGCAATGCAAACAATTACAACCAGAGCTATATATAGAGCTATTTCAATCAATGTGGCCCCCTTTGAACCATAAAATACCCTGTATAAAAACTTTCTCAACAAATTCATACCTACCTCCATTTATAAATTTATATTTTTCATATCTTTAAATACAATCTATGAACAAAACTTTATTATCTACTTAATTTCTTACTGCCAGATAGAGAAAAGATTAAAAAAACATCTTCAACTGAGGTAACACTGGTAACAAAAATAAAAATATCATTGGGATAAACATAAAAATAAATATTATAAGAACTAAATTACTCTCCAATCTTTCAGACTTTATTTTTAAAAGATCTCTCTGATTAGTTCTCATGACTCTTGATATATCTTTTAGAACCTTACTAATTGGATTTCCAATCATCTCAGCCTGTACCAAAATCTTAATTACAGTCTTGAAATCATTACAAAACGAAAGTTTGGCAACTAGATAATAGGCATCCACCTTGCTATAACCTTCAAATATTTTTATTTGTGCCAATTTAAAAAGTTTGCTTATTTCACATTTATAACTACCTGAAATATAACTTAATGCCTCATCCAAACTTAAGCCAGCTTTTATCAAAGAGGATAAGATATCTACTATATCCGGGAGCTCATTTTGTACTCTTTTACTTTTCGAACCAATTTTGCTCTTTATAATTTCTAAAGGTAAAAAGTAAAAAATCACTGCTCCAGCAAACGAATAAAAAATAAAGTTTTTTCCCAGGAAAAATCCAAAAACAATAAAAAATATGAAAAAGCTTAATGAAAGAATAACCCTCAATAGAAATAAGCCTTCTAAAGATTTAATTTTAAAACCAAAAATATTAACCCCATTCTGTTCTTCAAACAATAACTCTAAATCTTCACTTAACTTCGTTTTACTTATTCTTCTAAGAATGTAACCAGCCTGAACTTTAACTGTGTTGACAATTAATCTACCATCCTTATAACTGAAGTTCATAAGCAATAAAAATGTAAAAATTGAAACAAGAACAGCCGTTACTGCTATCAATAAATTCATTTGATAACTCTATTTCCTCCATAATAATTAATTACTCTATTTATTATAAAAAATCCGATTATGTTGCTGAGTATAATATATGCAAGAATCAAGACCCCCACCCCTGTAAATAGAATGTTTATAATATCTCTGTTAATTAAAACAACAATTATTATGGAAACTATGGGTATCAGAGTTATTAAATATGACGTATACCGTGGTCCGGAACTTAAAATCTTAATATATCTCTCCATATTCTTCTTTTCCCTAATATAATCAATTTGATCTTTTAAGAACTCTATTAGATCTACACCCTTATCATTTGCAGCAATAAATCCTATTAAAACTATTTCAATCAAAGGGCTGCTATTCCTCGCAATCATGTTCCTTAAAGCTTCACTTAACAATAAACCTTTACGAGTATCACTCAACACTATTTCAAATTCCTTTCTCAGTGGGTAATCCGTATCTTCTACAGTCCTCTGTATACAATTTAAAATATTAGGGTTGCCATACAAGTAACCAACAAGATCCAATAAAAATTGTTCAAGCTGGTTTTCTTTTTTAACGTTCTCCCTCCTCTTTCTTATATTTATAAAAATAAAAAATAAAAAGATATCCATAATTAAGAATAAAATAGAAAAAAATAAGCCCAGCTTAAAAAATAGTCCTATTAGAAACGTGAGAGAAGACAATATAAAAGTTAGAATCAAAAATTCTCTTACATCCAAATTTAAATTATTTTTATTAATCCAAACACTAATTTTACCGGTAATATTAAACCTTTTATCCTCTTTGCTTATTAAATTTGAATAATTGGATATCCTCAAAATCCTGTTAATTACATTTTTCTGTCTGTCAATAATATAAATTGCAATAGCCCCAAATATATACAGGAACCCCAGCCCAACAAATATAGATATAATTATAGATACTCTAATTTATAGTCACCTCCCTCACCTAGATTACTATCCACTAATAAGAGTTCTCTTAATTTCCTATTGCATATGTTAAAATTTTCATCTTTTTCACAGTCCAAAAATAAAATCACATCAATTGCTCTTGAAATCATTTTTTTCACAACATGACTACTTATATTAGCTCTGTATTCCATAGCCAACGTTTCTAATCTCAAAAAAGCATCGAGAGCAGAGTCGGCATGGATAGTACTGAAACTACCCCTATGACCAGTATTCAATGCCTGAAGCATTTGATATGCTGCCATTGAATCTCTTACCTCTCCAACTATAATTCTATCTGCTTTCATTCTTAACGTTTCGAAAACTAGTTTGTCCTGATTAATTTCATTATCAGATTCCCTGGATCTCGTCCTGGTACATAACATTCTTACAAAAGGATGCTCTTTAAGTTTTATTTCAGGCACATCTTGAATGATATTAATAAATTCACTCTTGGGGATTAGTTTTGCCAGTGTGTTAAGTAAAGTAGTCTTTCCAGAACCCATAGAACCTGCAATTAAAATATTTTTTCTCTTCTCTACTAAATCTCTCAAAACATCATAATTCTTTTTATTAAACATATTTAAATTCAGTAAATCTTCCAAACTAAAATCTATACAATTGAATACTCTTATCGAGATATAAACTCTATCAGAAATGGGAGGGATGACTATTGAACATCTGCTACCATCGTAAAGTTCGGTGTTTAAGAATGGAATTCTCTGATCAACTGTTTTTCCTGTATTACTCTTTATTCTATCTATTATTAAATACACCTCATCAAGATCATTGAAAACTTCTCCTAAATACTCTTTTATTCCACTCCTTATTATTATCATCTCATTATCCTGAATAAAAATATCTGTTACCGCTCTATCCTGTAAAAATTTCTCTAATATTCCTAACCCAAAAATTTCTGATAACGCTTTATTAACAAGGCTTCCTTCTATGTCGAAACCAGAATAAGGACACTTTTTCTCGATTTCATCTTTTAAAAGTACATATAACTTACTTCTGAAATCATCTCTATTAAAAAAACTATTATTTACAAAGAAATCATCACTTTTAATTCTTTCCTTTACTAAACTTATTATTTCCTTTTCGTCGCCTTCAGTTAATTTATTTCGATCACAAAGTCTATCTTTTAACATTGCTGCTAAATCCTATACTTGTTTTTAATAGCATTCTGCTAATCTCTTCAAAGAATCTGGTATTAAGGATATTAACTTTATTGAATATGAATCTGCTTTTGTTGAATCTATTATCAAATTTTATAAAAGCATAAATTGGTGTTTTGACTACCTTTGAAATATCGCAAATCTTAAAAAAACTTAAAAATCTTTTCTTATTTACTATGAGTTTAATTTTGGATTCTGGTATGGAAAACTTTTTTGCTAATACATCAACCAAACTTGAAATGCGCGCAATGCTTTCTAAAGAATACTCACTTACCGCAAAGATTTCATCTGAAAGTCTAAGAACATCTAAAACTGGACCGTTTATCACTGTCTGTGTATCTACTACAATAAAATCGTAATCTTCAAGAATATAATTAATTAACCTATTAATAGCTCCTTCCTTAATATTTTCAGCTATTAGAGGATTTGATACGCCCTTTAAAGCATCTACATTTCCACATACATTTTTAACAAATTCATTATATTTTTCTGGAAACTTAAGTGCTAATTCAAGAGATTTATCCTTCTCTATATCAAATATAACAGCAAAATCTCCTGGTGAACTATCTAGTTCTAATAATAACGTCCTCTTTTCCATTTTCTGCGAGAGGAACATCGCAAAAACTACGGCAACAGAGGTTTTTCCAACCCCACCTTTATTGGACACAATTGAAATTATCTTACTTCTACCATGAAGATTATTATTCCGACCTTCAAAATTTATATCATTTATATGATCCGATTTAATATCATTCAAAACTTTACCACTAATAATATTTTGATCTTTTAATTTAATAAGGGTTTTCATTTTTCAAAAAAATATTTAAATATCTTCCACTATAATCCTGTAATCATCATCCTTAGTTAATTTAGCAACAATAGAAGCTTCCTTTATGCCACATTTAAGATAAACGCTGGTAACATTGTTATCGTTATTCAAAATAATATTTTTGCTGCCACTTCTAGCGTTTTCTTCCATGCAAATTATTTCTAAATTTCTTACTATAATCTGACCATTAACTGAGATTATATTTTCAGATAAATTAAAAGTGGCGTTGTCAATATAATTGCCTGTTGAGAAATATTTATTCTTGTTTGTTACATTATTTCCATACCCATCGTAGTTATTCTGATCTGAATACTCAGTACTGTTAATATTTGAGGGCTTAAAATATTCCGAAAATGTTAAGTCTTCGTCTTTCACAGTTGATACTATGGAAACATAATTACCTATCCCCAATTCTCCCAAAATAGGTTCCATATCCTGTACATTAACAGTTATCACAACGTCACCGGGCGATAAGTTATCGAAAATACTTCTTTGTATACCCTCATCAAACATATCCCCAGAAATATAATCATCCTTCCTTCTTCCTGTATTAATGATATTTCCAATTGCATCTTCCTTTTTTGTCAGATAATTTTCAGGAAGAGAATTCTTATAATATTCTTTAAAACACAGATCCTCCTCATTTATTCTCTCGCCGACACTAATATTTCTAGATGCTACAACTATTATCTTTTTGTCCAGATAATTATTAAGCAACAAATAAAATGCTAATCCTATGATAACTGATCCAATAATTGCCAGTATTAAATATTTCCTATAATACTTTTTCACAACGATTCCTTTTTAATCGCAAGTTAATAAACTAAAGACCTTTTCTGTCAGGCAATTAAAGCTTTTTAGATTACTAAAATTAAAGTCTGAGAATTCTGATTTCTCCCTCAGGACTTCACTTTCATCTAAAAATACAAAATCTTTTAAATTAAAAAATTGCTCAATTCGATTTTTGAATAGATTTAACCCATTTGCTTTATTATATTTATTTATAATTAATATCTTTTCCAGATCATCATATATAAACCGATTGTTCATTTTTAAGAGTCTACCAATACTCCCCAAAGTATGATCAGATACCATTATTAGAAGATCAGCCAAATCAACCACACCTAGTAGCAGATCATCGAATTTATTTGGTAAATCGAAGATTATTAAATGGTATTTCTTCTTGGCGATATCAGCCAAACAATAGATATCCTGTAAATCTACTTTCTTTGACATTTCATAGGTTGGAGGAGTCTGTAGGATATCTAAATTCTCTTTAATCTTTACTACTGAGCTCTCCAAAGAATCCCTGCTATAACCATCGATAAAATTTAAAATATTTGGAGATCTCGGAATATCGAGATAGTAACTCATATCTCCTCCCCCTTCAGAAAAATTCAAATCCACTAACAATGTTTTAACCTTGTAAAATATATGACCTAAAAAGATTGAAATCGTGGTACTTCCGACTCCACCTTTTGCTTTGGATAATATAATTATTTTCTGCTTTATCGTTCTTATCCTTTTGATTTCAAAATCATTGTCCTGCGCTAAATTAACTCCATCCTCCAACTTTACAAAAGTATTCTCTTGACTGGAGCCAGAATCACCAATTTTATTTTTAAAGCCTCTTCTATCAATTTCCCCGGATAAATTACTTTTATTAACTACTTTGCCAGCCAATTCTTTTTCACATTTTAAATTACGCTTATCATCTCCCTTTATTGGGCAGCTTCTAACTTCCTTGTGTAGTCTACAATCAGGTGGCGGAATTAACTTCCCTGTCCCATCTAAATTTAAGAAATGATTAATATATCTCTTAAAATTGAATCTCCCATTTTTTCTATCAAGCACCTTTCTTTCTACCTCTTTAAGCAACATCCCCTCTATCTCTCCTTCAGCTATAGGAAATTTAATATCCTCACCCAGAATATAGACATTAATTTTTTTCTTATTAGCTCTTTCTACAATACTTGATAGATTAGGGATTCTTTTACTGATAATAATCAAATCAACTTTTTCATGTTCCATCATAAAACTTACAGCAAAATCACTGCTTAGATTTATAAAATTGAATTTATTGTTTAAACACTGGAATTTCTTAAATGTTTCCAGATCCTTATCAGCTAAAATAATATTAAAAGAATTCATATATTCATTTACTTCACTGCTCAAATTAGAAGTTTTGCCCATAAATGCTTTTAAATAATTGCATAATTGTTGATAATGTGTTTTAATAGGATAAAATATATTAAATACCATGTCAATACAATTTATATATAAATTTTATACTATATTCAAATATAAATATTATATATAATATTAAGTCACATTTAGATGTAAATTTAAATGTACAATTGAATATTTTTTATAGAAAAGGAGTCTTATGGAACAAATAATTGGAATCACAAATGCCAGGAATAATATCAAAGAAATAGTGGATACAATATCCGATAGAAATGAAACTTACATTATTACCAGGGACAGTATCCCTGAAGCAGTTATTATGTCTTATAAAAAATATGTTGAAAATAAAAAGCTACTGGACCAGGTGCGGGAACTTAAATACGAAAAATCAATTAAAAGATCTCAAATTCAATTCAAGGAATGGCTGAAGCGAAAAGGTCTTGATATGGCGAAATTATCTGAAGAGGAAATTAGTAAGATGATTAAAAACTTACAAGCAAATAACAATATTTAAGGTAATTATACTTCACTGCAAGTAGATAACAATGAGAAAAGAAATCAAAGAGCTTTTTATTTTAGGACAATTGTTTTGATGATGATAAAATCTTTATGTCACTGTTCTGACATTCTATTATAGTAGAACAGCACCAGGCATTCCTGGTTTAAACTGAGGATAAATTCATAGATTATAACTACTATTATGGGGTACGCTAAAGGTTCTGTCCTTTAGATTCCTATCATTTTTTTAATTCTTGTTTACCAAGGTATTTGACTGCTTCCAACGTTAATAGCTTGACAATTCTTTGTTTCTTTGTTATATAGTAATCAAAGAAAATGAGCACAATTTCTTAAATATATTATAAAGGGAGAAATTTTCATGTCTCAAAATGTCCAAAATGGAGTGAATACAATAATTAAAAAACGTATATCAGTATCACAAAAACGCCAAATAACTATTCCGATTGAGTTCTTTAAAAGCATTGGCATCGATAAAGAAGTAGACTGCTACCTCCAAAACAATGCCATTGTTATACGCCCAGCCCATGAAGATATGGGAGAGTTTGACGAACAGATTCTAGCCGATTTGATATCTCAAGGGTTCTCAGGGCAAAAGCTTCTTGCCAGATTCAAGCAAACACGCCACAAGATTCGTCCTGCTGTAGAAAATTTGCTTAAGGAAGCACACCTTGCTGCAGAAGGAAAAGCGCCGTCTTCCACATATGAGGATGTTTTTGGCAGCAAGGATAAGTGATGTATAAACTAATTATTTTACCTGCTGCTGCACGTTTTCTTAAAAAGATTAAAGAAAAGCCTCTTAAATTAGCATTTCAAAAAACCATTGATGATATAATACAAAACCCATATGCAGGTGAATCAAAGACAGGCGACCTGTCGGGTGTTTATTGCTGTGATTTTTTTTACAATAAGACAAATTATGAAATCGCATACACTATTATTGAGGAAAATGATAAGACTATCGTTATTATTCTTGCCGGTACTCGTGAGAATTTCTATAATCAACTTAAATGCTATATGAAAAAATAGAATTATTCAATTGTAAAACAACTTTTTTACAATACCTAACTTACTCCAAATAAACTGTTCATTAAGTAATCAAATATTATATAATATTAAAATAACACCTTTTAATATCTCGAGATTCTTATACTATTAATATTAAATTCTTGGGATAAATTATATGTGTAAGACATAATAATGAGAGAAATTTTAAAAATTAGCACTAAAATATCGTTACTATATTTAGTTCTCCAAGAGTTATTAAACTTTTCAATATTTTTTGGTGAGAAATATATTAATTTAAATTTCTTTGCTTTTGATATTTGGTACCTATTTACACCGTTAATTTCAGTTGCTTTAACCGGTTTCTCCTATCTAGCAATCAAAAAATATTACAATTCTAGAATACATAGATATTTAAAACTAAAGAAAGTAAATAATAATGGAGCTCATTCTTTTTTATATGGGGTTATCGCTGTTATATTATTAATACCACAAGTTATTCCACAGGTTTTATATGGCTTTAATTTTTTGTACTTTGCATGGATTATAATTCTTCCAGGAGTAGTCTTGCTAATAATTGTTTTTAATGATTTGGTTATCGATGATGAATTTAAGTATAATAAAATTACAGGAGATAAAATAAAATTTATTTATAATGACCTAAGATTTACTTTAAATAAAATTCACTTTAGTTGGATTACTCTCGGAACTGTTTTAGCAATAACTGCTTCGTTCATATCATCTTCGCTGCAAAACATTGGGATGGAATATGATGAAGGTGTCTTTTGGATAGTATATGCTGTAAATTGCTTTTTCTCTTTAACCTTACTTGTCGGGATATTTTCTGTACTTCCTTTACTTAATAGGCTAAGAAATATTAAAAGACATATTATATCTAGTTAACCTATCTAGGGTCGAATCATAAGCCCTTATTATTTTTTAATATTCAACACCTGTAACAATTTTGTATAATAATTTTATGAAAAACAATTGAACTATTTAGAGAATATTCAAAAAAGAAAATATTAAACCCTCAAGTATCGTTACTTTCTGGTACTTTCTGGATCTGGTAACCTAAAAATTTTCCATATTTACCTTTACCCATAAAATAAAAATATTATAATAGATGTTGCACCGATTGATTTAAAAGGTGAAAACAATAAAAGAACCTCTGACGTTAACAAAGAATACTAACCAACATGAATGAAAGGCTGGCTAGCATGGCAAATGAGAAAAAGAATCCGGAAATAACTTTCAGCAGTGGCAATATCCCTGTTTTTAAAGTCGAGGGTGATACGCTTCCCGAAGTATGGGAAAACTCCCTTAAAGAAGTGTGGCAAAAAGGTATTTCCATAAAAACCCAGTATGACAGGCCGGAAGATCCTCCAAGCAGGGATGCCGGTATGGTAATGATAATCCGAAAGCCTTTTCAGGAACCAAGAATCCACAGGGCTCTCCCTACCGGACTGGACGAACTGGAGATTTACCGCCAGGAAGTTGTTCTGGGTATTCACGATCACTGGGTAGGAAAACACGGGTGGTCATATAGCTACCACGACCGGCTTTTTAATTATGAAACAAAAGAGGGCTATCTGGATCAGATAACAAAAGCAGTAGAAAACCTGTCGGAATGCTTCTATACAAGGAGAGCTCAGGCAATTACCTGGGATCCTGGCATAGATTCAAGTCATCATGAACCACCCTGTCTTCAGAGAATCTGGCTTCGTATACTGGAAGACCCTAAGGAAGGACTGATTCTTAATATGAATACGCACTGGCGTTCAAGAGATGCCTTCAAAGCTGCATTTATGAATATTTTTGCACTTACAGATCTTCAAAAAGCCATCGCAAAAAAAGTATCCTCAAATATCGGAAGGGCAGTCACACCTGGAAGGTATGTGGATATGACTGACAGTTACCATATATACGGCTCTTATTTTTCACAATTTGAAGGATTCTTAAAGACTCTTGAGAGCAAGACATTTGAAGAAAGAACCTACACGTCGGAATTCGCAGAGACATTTTTTCTAGAAGCAAGGGAAAAGATAAAGTCAGTATCCAGGTGATATTCTGCTGTCATATTTTATTCCTAATATCATATCGTACATAAAACTGCCGCTCAGTCCCCTAAGAGTAGTATGTGACAATAACTCTCTCTATAAATGCTGGGTCATTCCTTTTAACCAAAAAGATTCAGAGGTAGGCAAAGAAGTGGATTTAGAAACTTTCGTGATTAACAAGAAGATCCTGGCAAAGTATCAAAAGGAAGCTGTAAATGAAGCAGAGCCTGAATTAAATCATATATAGAATCATCTATAGTCCTCAAAATCATATTTATTTCCCTGACAGGTATTGTCTATAAGATAAACA
Source organism: uncultured Actinomycetota bacterium (assembly GCA_964415365.1). GTDB lineage: Bacteria > Actinomycetota > Humimicrobiia > Humimicrobiales > Humimicrobiaceae > Hydromicrobium. The sequence continues at coordinate 14,120 of CAYPYW010000015.1, forward strand.
GTGCCTGCTTCGCTGCCAATTACCAGGCCATACAAATTGCCTACGCACTCGTTATAATTTATATTACCTGTACCACCGCTACAATAATTTATTCCTTCCCACTCATTATACATACACTTATTATATTCCAGCGTAACACTTGCCGATTCCGTAATGTATATGCCAGAGGCCTCATTTTCAATGCACTCATTATAACTGGCTTCACCGCTGGAATTCCCTTCAAACACTATCCCACTTGATCCATTATTATTACATTTATTGTTTGTTAACGTAGCAACTGCGTTATCTCCAACCTGTATTCCATTGGAATAATTACTATAACATTCATTCTCTTCTAAAGTGACCACTGCGTAATCACCGACATAAATACCATCCATATTATCGTTATCCGTACATTTATTGTAGCGGGCTATTCCTCTGGAGTCTTCCATGAATTGAATACCCCCATATCCATCATAACCATTGCTGCATGCATTATACTCTATTAATACATCAGCATTACCTTCAACTCTAATTGCATCATGATTTTCTCTAAAATCATTACTTTCGATTTTTGGGGTCGAGTTATCAGTAATAGAAATTCCATAACCTGTATGTATAAACTCACAATTTTTGACCAGTCCGGTAGTATTCCCCTTTAAAGTCAATGCCTCTCCACTGTCCTTAAAACTACAATTCTCAATAGTAACATTGCTGCTCTCTACTATTACCGACTCATAATATATACCCTGGGTATGACGAAATGTTATATCTTCAACTATGAAGGGACCGCCGTTTTTAAAGATCAGATAAGCATCAGTATCGTCACTAACAATTTCGGTTTGATCTTTTCCGGCTCCAAGTATATTCAGAGACTTATCTATTATGACTGGCTCTGAAATATGGTAAGCGCCTTCCTCCAAAACTATAGTGGAGCCCGCTACCAGAGCTTCTATGGCTTCCTCCAGCGTAGGTGACGAGTTGGGGGTAATTGTAATGGTTGTTGGAACATCAATGACAAATTCTTCAGTTTCTGTTACTTCCTCATCCTTTTCCGATTCTGTCCTAACCTCCCAGGTTGCAATATCATTATAGTAATTCACCCACTTACCGGAGCTCTCATTGAAATAGTAGAATTTAATACCTTTTCTTCCGGGTTTTCCGGTTTCAGGAACTGGCCTTGAATCAATAAATACAGCATACATACTGAGTTTTGAAAAACTGGCAGGATTGTATTTATATATTTCCGTAAATGCTTTGTCTATATTTTCATTTATATACTCCATCTCCAATTGCAGTAGCCACGCGGCAGCATCTGCCGCTACAGTATAAGGATCCAGATCTGCTCCTCCCAGGTACTTCCCCGTGTTTCTCCCTGTTTCAAAAGTCCCATAGAGCATTAAACCAAAACTACCCAGTTCACTCTGGGTATATTTTGCCGTTAAGGAGGCTGTGGTGAGGATAACCGCTTTGGCAATGGCTTCTTTTGTTCCAGCCAATGCCCCTAGAGTAAGATTCGAGGTCTCTGAGACCAGGTTCGCAAAGCTAATTATTGCTGAGGCCAATTTGGTTATGTGAGATATTTCCAGACTAACTACTGCTTTTACATCCTGAGTCACGACATCCACTAAATCATCTTTAATCTCCTGGGGCAGTTTATCAAACGATTCCCGGGCAATCTTTTCGGTATAGCTTTGAACACTCTCAACAACATCATATGCTGCTTCTACCACACTCTCAAATATGCCAAGTATGGAAAAATGCTCTACAGATACACTTATAGTGTTATTTACTGTATCTATTAATCCACCTTCCACAACTTCCCAGCCGTCATCTACCAGCGTAGCGATATATAAATTTTCTTCTTTTGCGTTTGGGGATAAATCATCAGGATCATATGAGAGGATTACAAGCACTGAATCAGAAAGCTCATTCTCTGAGGTAATTTCATAAGCACCTCCAACAGAGGAGGAGTTTTCCGGGGGCGGAGGTAGAGATTCCTTAACCTTTTCAATAATTATCTCAGGTTGTGCGCCCTGTACTTCAGGAGGAATGTATATTTCTATTCTATCTCCGGTTATTATCTTTCCAATATTCAATCCGGCATCTTCCTCCAGGGAAGTTACTTGCCCGGTCACTTCTTCTGCTGCATCTTTTCTGCAACTGGTACTGAAAATCAGCGTAAACAATAAAATAAATAGAGTAACAATGGAAATTAATTTAATTATTTTTCTTTCCACTTGAACCCCTGGATTTGAATGTAATCATCTCTATAATAAAGTTGAATTATATAACATTTATGCTTCTTTAAAAAGTTGATATGTAAGACTTACTTATCATCAAAGGATCTGCGATAAAGTTGTTTTAATTGGCCGGGCAGTACAGTCAGGATGATCCCTATCTAGAATCCTAAATTATTTATAACATCTTGGTTCCAGAGACTTCCAGCTCGAATCCTAAATCATTGAGCATTGTGGTCAGGATTAAATGAGTCCTAGAATGGAATGTCAAGTAAATTCTCAACTGTTTCACTTTCGTGCGTGAATGGGACATTTGGGACACTCTAAAAAAGGGATGACCCATTGTTATTTTCCAACAATCAGGTCTTGGAATTTGTGCAGATGTTCAAATCATTTATTTATGTCCTTATAATATATGGAGTTTTTCTCTTCCACACTGCATAAATACGGTATGCCATTTTCCTAACTCTTGAAAGTGTTGCCTCTTTGAACATTTTTTCTTCACTTCTTTTTTATCAAAGTAGGCTTTAAATTCAGGATCACACTGCTGTGCTGACATATCTGCTAGGTAAACGGCATATCTTAAGTGCGGGGAACCACGCTTGGTTATTTTAGTGTTTCTCTTAAGAGATAGTCCACTTTGTTTAACTTTAGGATCTATACCTGCAAAAGCAACCAATGATTCACCTGAAGAAAACCTGCCAATATCTCCAATTTCAGATATTATAATATCTGATGTAACACTGCCAATTCCAGGAATTGAAGTAAGAAGCTTTTGTAGGTTTCTATCTGTTTTTTTATGTGCATATTTTCTCAGCTGCTTAACGCTAGTCTGTAAAGCTTTATGGCAAGAAGATAGTACCAAACCAACATGCCCATCTGACTGAATCTTTCCTATCCTTCCAAGCATCATTCTTACCATTCTTTCAATCGTTGGTAACTTTTCTGCAGTTCTTATTACTAATTTTGTAAAAAGAAAATCCGCCTCTCCTACATATCTTCCTTCACCCTGCAGAGCAAGCTTTGCAATAATCAGAGCCTTACTCATGTCAGTTTTTCTGACCCTTACAGTAACTTCTACAAACTGTTTTGTTGTTATTGGATTTATGAGCCTAAAGGGAATATCTTGTCTAATGCATGCAAGGGCAAGATTATGGTGGAAATATGATGCTGATACAATTGCCTTCCGGTGATATAATGCTAAATAGTCTTGTATGTTATGTGGGGCTTTCACCCCAACCTAGAATAAATTACGTATTCTATCCGGAAGACCAGATAATTATTTCATGGACATAATTTGTTCCAAGATAGTCTTAAGCTGGCTCTTCGTAGATACAGTATAACTTTTCTCTAAGAGGTGATATACAGTACGCCTAAAAAGGGCATCTATTTTTTTACTTCGATAGGAAGATTCAAATATTTGTTCAATTGATCAAATAACTAAAAGGTTTTAAATATTTTTACTACTTTAAAAACACGCCCGACCAAAAAAGCTTATAGCTATTTTACTCTTACTAGGGATACAGTCTTATTTTTAAAGAGAAATTTATAGTATAAGTTTAATAATCATGCATCTTAAAAGCTGGTTTAATTATATCTATATATTCTTTATCGAATATTATTTCTCTGTATTGATCTAATCTAAAAAATCTTAAAAGCTTTTTATATGGCAAATTCCCATCAGCTAAAATTCTTGCTGCATATAGCATGCTCTGGCTTGTTGGATAAGCATATCGCCCTATAATTTTAATCTCATTACGACAAACAATATAAGGATCAATTTTTGCATCTCCTGTACTTAATAAATGGCCTATTTCAAATAGCATTCCTCCTCTTTTAAGTGTACTAATACCCTCACCTATAACTTCTGGAATACCACATGCCTCAATTACAACTCCAGCACCCAGATCTTTTGTTATTTGCCTAATACTATTAATCCTTTCTTTGCTGTTTATTGATAAAACATTTATAGTATGCTTTGCACCAAACTCTTTTGCTAATTTTAACCTGTCATCTCTGGTGTCAAGTGCTATTATTTCCTCAGCTCCTGCAAGCGAAAAACCTGCAATCATTAAAATCCCAATAGCACCCACACCATAAACAACAATAGTATCATTTACTTTAAAAGAATCCCCAACCTTCCAGTCATGTATCTTTGCATAATTATCAACACATGCTACAGCACATGCATATGGTTCTATTAGTGTTGCAAGCTCATCCGACAGATTGTCTGGTAGCTTTATTATTTCCGATCCAGGCAATACATATAAATACTCTGACCAGCCACCAAATAAATGTGGAAAATTTTTACTACCAATTGAGGTTGCAGTCATAGCGTTTATACACATTTCCTGATTTAATGGAAAATTCTGGCAGTAATAGCATTTACCACAAACAATTCTTGGATTAATGGTTACCCTATCCCCAACTTTTATAGAATTGTTACCTAGCACTCTTATAAATTTATTAGCTTCCTTACCAAAAGAATCTATAACTCCTACTATTTCATGGCCTGGAATAAATGGGTAATTAATTAGCCTTTTACCCTCAATACCATGAATATCTGTTCCGCATATCCCGCATATTTTTATTTTCATAAGTAATGAATCTGATTCTAGTTCTGGTTTTTTAAACTTTCCAAGCCTTAATTCATTTACGCCAACACATTCTAAAGCGTTTACTTCCAAGATCTTTACCTCAATTTAATTTAATTATAAATATTATTCATGTTTATAAGTTGATTACCACTTTCATAGATTTTCCAGAACTAGCAATACGCAAGGCTTCAAAATAGTCATCTATAGAAAATTTATGAGTAATTAAATCATCAACTCTAATCTTTTTTGAATTTAATAGATCTAGAGCAACTTTGTTTTGAAGTGGAGTTGAGTCACTGGTACCAGTAATTTCTATTTCGTTGTAGTGCACAAGATTTGCATCTATTGTTATTTTAGAATCATCTTTTGGCAGACCTGCAAAATAATTTATTCTACCCAATTTTTTCAAAGCTTTAAGACTGTTTTCAAACAATTCTTTCACTGATGCACAAATCATTATTACATCTACACCTTGCCCGTCTGTATATTTTAAAATAGTATTTATAAAATCAGCTTGTCTGCTGTTCATTGCTATATCGGGATTAAATTTTTTTGCAATGTTGAGCCTATCTTCTGAAATTTCTGCAACAATTATTTTCTTAGCTCCATTATATTTAGCTACCTGAATTTGAAGAATACCTATTGGTCCTGCACCTATAATCAGTACCGTTTCACCTTTTCCTATTGCCGATCTTTCCTGGCTGTTTAAAACAACTGCTAAAGGTTCTGTAAAAGTTGCTTCCTCAAAACTAAGCCTACTGCTGATTTTATTTATGCATCCAGCCCTTATTGCAATTTCTGGCACCTTTAAAAATTCTGTAAAACCACCGTCTATATCAAACCCAAAAGTTATCTTATTATCACAGATCTCCATTTTGCCTTTTTTGCAATAATCACAATTTAGGCAAGGAACTACAGGTGCAATGTTGACTCTGTCACCAACCTCAAATCCTTTTACTTTTTTACCCTTTTCTGTAATAAGTCCTGCCATTTCATGACCAGTTACCCTGGGAAAAGGCATGTTTTTTATACCTGCTTTTGTAAGTTTTGTACTATACCCTTTATCAAGCTTAATGTCTGTCCCGCAAATAGCACATGATTTTACATTTACCAGTATTTCAGATTCATTAATAACCGGTTTTTTTACCTCACTTATTTTTGATACTGAACTTGCAGTAAAAAGCAAAGCTTTCATTAATTTTCCTTTAATTTGTTTTTGTAAACTTTCTCTACAAACTCTATGGTTTTTAATCCATCCTCACCTGAGGGATAGAATTTTTTATTTTCTATTACCGAATTTACGAACTTATCTATTAGAATACCAAAGCTATCCATATGACCTGGATATAATATGTCTTTACTTTTGGACCCCCTAATATAAATTTCATGCAATTTATTGCCTTTAATCATAAATGCCCGGTTTCTATCTGGATAATATGAATTGAGTAAAAAACAGATTTTACCTTCACATCCTAGAATCTGACCAATCAATCCTTCTATCTGCTCATTGTAAAAACTTGGGTCATTGTAACTAGTATAAAAACTGCCAATTGAGTCATTATTAAATCTGCATATTGCAAATGCATGATCATCACATGAACTGTTAGTTTTAAACCTTGCTGTCTCCCCAAATACTCTTTTAATGCTTCCTGACCACTGTATTGCAAGATCTACCGCATGAGTTCCAAGTTCCATCAGCACACCTGTACCAATACCAGGACTTGCTCTCCATCCCAATTCTTTTCTATTAAACTGAAAGCTCATACTTATACCCAGAATCCTACCAATATTAGTAATATTTTTATTTACCGCCTCAATTACAGGATGGAATCTCATATTAAAAAAAACACCGAGATTTACCATATTTTTATCAGCAGCCTTTATCATACTTTTACATTCTTTGGAACTTGATGCCATAGGCTTTTCACACAATACATGTTTTTTTAAACCTAGGGCAAAAGAGCCCTGCTCGCAATGCTGATTTAAAGGAGTGCATATACTCACTGCGTCTACCTCTGGATTCTCAACTAGTTGTTCCCAACTTCTAAAACACATAGAACCATATTTTGCTGCTAATTTTTTAGCTTTTTCTGTTGATCTGTTATAAAAACCAATCAGCCTACAATTTTTATTTTTTGAATACCAGTAAGAATGATACTGCCCAGCCTTACCACATCCTATAATTCCTATCCCAAGTTTTTTATTCAATAATTTACTCCTATTCTAAGGATTTTAACTTCATTAAAAAAATAACATACTTTCAAATTAAGATTATTCTATCTGTATATTCTGACAACATTTATCATTGATACCACATTCTCTATTGGTGTGTTCGCCTGAATATTATGTACAGTATTAAAAACATATCCGCTATTATCACTAAAAAATATCTCTATCATTTTCTTAGTATGTTTTCTAACTTTATCAGGTGTTCCAAATGGCAGTACTTTTTGTGTATCGACCCCTCCACCCCAAAAAGTTATATCTTTCCCATATTTTCTTTTTAATTTAACAGGGTCCATTCTATATGCAGATATCTGTACAGGATTAAAAATATCAAAACCTGCCTCAATGAAATCACTTATTAATGGCTCAACAGAACCACAGCTATGGATAAATGTTTTCCAGGTTGTATTATTATGTATCCAGGAATTAATTTTAGTGTGGAAAGGCTTAAATAAATCCCTGTATAATTCTTTAGAGATAAAAAGGCTGTTTTGACTCCCAAAATCAGTACCTGTAATAAAAACAACATCTATGTAATTTCCAACTTCTTTATAAATTCTTCTATAATTTTCAAGAGCAATTTGGCATTGTCTGTCAAATATTTTTCTTATAAATTCTTTTCGAGTAATTAAAGATATATACCATTCAGTAATGTCTCTTATACCCTTTGGGTTTTTAAGTGTTGGACCAGAAACCAGAGCAATATCACCAAATCCGGACTGAACAAGGCTTGCAAAAATAGAATAGTCAGTATGCTCATATAAATTGTAGGCCTGCTTTTTCATATATTGCAGTTCACCATCATTAATAATGCTGAACTCCTCAAGATTGTCTTCAATTTTTAAATTTGAATCATCAATCTTTTCCTGTCTCATAATTAAATCAAAATAATATCCTTTAAAAGGCATCTTTGCTGCAGGTGGAAAATTCATATCACCCTCTGCATACATGAATATACTTCCATCCTCCTGGGCTTTTGTATTAAATTTCCCAGCTACCAGAACCGGGGTACCATCCCACAATTGCCACTCTTTCCAGTCTTCATTTGTAAATCCAAAGAAATTCTTACTTCCAAGTAAGGGAACAGTGTCAATGCCAATTATTTCTCTTAAATCATCTTTTATTTCGCCTAGCATTTGAAACGGCTCTATTATTTTTACCGGGGTTTTTGGTTTATCCAGACCAAAATACTGTCTCAATTTATATACTATACTTACATTTATTCCTGAGCCGAGAAATCCACCAAAATCTACAGGAAGTTTATCTGGTTGCTCATGATTAATTGTTTTCTTGATCCTTTCCCTTGCAAACATAAGATACTACTCTCTAAGATTTTCTATTTATTAACATTTATTGTTAGATTAATTAATTTAAGAAATTACTTAAATACGTATCTATACAATTCAGTTATGTCTTCATTCTCTGAATCTATAAAACTGTCAATTTTATCATATACATCAAGCACTTTATTATACATAAGAGTCATTGCCTGTATTGATATCCTAACCGCCTCTATGCTGTTTTCATTTTTAGGCATTAAATCCAGCCCTAGCCATTTGTCATATGCATATCTTTTTAACCAGTAAAATACCTCCATAGATTCATAAAAATTATCTGTACCAACTATCATATCCGTATCCGCACCTCTTCTTCTGCAAGTATTCCAATGTGTATGGAATAGCATTTTCTCCTCAATCAAATAGCTTATATCATATCCAAGAGAAGCATCAGCCATTAACAGATGGGCCATTTCAGGATTTATGCCTATTCTGTCATTATTATTAATTGCCTGCCTTAAATATTCTACAAGCAAAATTGCCTCACTTGTGGTGCCAAAATAGGTTTTTGCCGCAGGGTCTGATGGTTTGTGTTCAATTACAAGATTTCCTTTTGTATTTTTTAGAGCTTCCAGCAAACCTTCCCTTATTAAACTTCTCTTTTTTATATGATCAGAATCAAACGGATAAGTAGTCCCATCGGCAGCTGGCCAAAATATTGCAAACTCTCCACCTTCTCCCTTTATTTTCAATTCTTCATTCATTTTCATTGCAGTAATAATTCTACCTATAGCTTTTTTTCTTGTCTTTGGGTTGGGTGAGCTGAGCGAGCCGTTTTTAAACTCCATTTCATTGAACAAACCGGGGATAACAGTCAATATTTTTAAATTATAATTTCTGGCTATTTTTCTTAATTCATCAAATGATTCCTCGGTCACTTCATACGGATAATGAATTTCAATCCCATTTACCAGCCCGGAATCACCCAGAAGTTTTATTCTTTCATTAATACTTACACCTTCCTTAAACCTGGATGTAAACCTATCTCCACCAGGGCCTTCTATGAACCAAACTCCAGCTGATATATTCCATGGTAACTTCTCCATTTTTATCTCCCTTCAAATTCACCTTAAATTACTTATTCTATAAAGAACTGTTTTATTATTTTTGTATAAATCTTTATAAACTGAATACCTTTTTTCATATGCGTCATACACATCTTTATTGGGCTTGAATCGTATTTTTTGTTCTATTGTACTGTTTACAGCATCTTTGTATGAAGAATACTGACCAATAGCAAGACCTGCAAGTAAAGCTGCGCCAAAGCAAGCAGCTTCATGGTTTTTTAAAGTAATAATATTCTTATTTAACACATCTGATTTTATTCTTAACCATTTATCAGAAACTGCACCGCCTCCTATTGCAATTATTTCATTTACAACAATACCTGAATTTTCAAGTTTTTCGAGATTAAGTTTAAGATCATATGAATTACTCTCCAGAATTGCCCTTGAAAGCTTTGATTTATCTGTTTCCAAATCAATCCCTATAATCATACCTTTTGAGTTTGAATCAAGATATGGAGTCCCACTTCCTACAAAATGTGGAAGTATAAAAATATTTACAGGTTCACTATGAATATTGTCATCTATTATTTCATATACACTTTTATTTTCTTTTTCCGCTTTTAGTTTTTCTTCATAACAAAATGTATCCCTATACCACCTTAGAAGAAGCCCTCCTGTTAAATTAAATGTTATTGTCATATATTTATCTTTCATAACATATGGATAACATGGATAATTATTTTCAAGCATTTCTTTATTTAATCTTGGATTATTAAAAACAGCACAAATAACATCCGAAGTACCGCAGGCATTCATGGCCATTCCTTCCTTAATGATTCCAGATCCAAAAGCACCACAACCCTGATCATGACCTCCAGTAACACCCATCACACCATTTCCAAGCCCAACTTCCTTAGCTATTCCAGAATTTATTTCACCTACCACCTGCCCTGAAGGTAGGAGATTTGAAAAATAATTAGAACTTATCCCTGCAGCCTTTAAAATCTCTTTTGACCAAACTTTTTTTGTAACATCAAAAGCCATGGTTCTTGAAGCAAGGCAATAGCTTATTGTAGGTACTAGCCCAAATTTATAGAATATGAAATCTTCAAAACATAAAAATTTATATGTTCTTTTGAATATATCTGGCAAATTTTTTTTAATCCACATTACCTTATTTATACTGTACATAGGGTGAAGTGGCATTCCAGTTATTTCAAAAATTTTATCTTTACCAATATTTTTAAGCCAGAATTTATACTGCTTATCTGTTCTGGAGTCAAAAGTGACTATAGCATTATATAGACTTTTCCCATCCTTATCTACAGGGACAACTGCTTCACCTTGGCATGAAATACTGAAAGCTCTAACATGGTCTTTTTTAACTCTAGCAGCAGCCTTTGCTATTGATTTCTTTATAATTATCCATATCAATTCAGAATCAAGTTCTACCCACCCCCGCCTGGGATGAATTAAAGGATATTCCTGATATTCATGTGCTATAATCTGCCCTGACCTGCTGAATATTACTACTTTAGAACCTGTCGTACCAATATCAATTCCCATTAAACTCATATATGTCACCAAGGCTTATTTTAAAAATAGAAAAAATTTTAATGACAATATATTAAAGACTTTTTTAATTTATCCATATGATTTTACCGACACTCTCAAATTAAAAAATTCATATTCACTCATTGTTCTTCTTCAAATTAATTATCTTTACCCAAATATTTTAAATAATTATCCAGATATTTTAATTCTTTTAAAACTATATCTCTTGTAAATTCCATATATTTTATACCTTCATCAATACTTACCTTATTCTCTGGATTTATATGTTCAAATTCATTTCTATAGCCAAACCTCACATAACCAACATTACGAAGTCTCTGAATAAAAACTGGTTTTTCATAACCAGATTTTTTACTGCCTATTTTCTTTATCTCTAGTTGCTTATTAAGTATTTTTAAACTTGCTAATATCAGTGATGTTTCCTTATAGGAATTAGTGCTTTTACTGAAAATAACACTGTCATGCTTTGAAAAATTTTCATAAGGATTAATATATACAACTGGAATATTCGTCTTATCAAAAATCTTGGAAACCGACAGTTTTAATAGTGAATCATTATCTTTATGTATATTAATAAGCAATATTTTCCTGAATTTTAATTTAATAAGATTATAAATTACACTTTCTATATATTTAGAAGTAATATCTATATCAATACTTATACTTCCATATATGTCTTTCGTTACACCTGAATAACTATAATATATAGAGGGCATTATAATAGAATTTGTCTTTTGACTTATTAAAAATGAAAAAGCTTCTGCAATGAAAACATCAGATCCAAATGGAAAATAAGGACCATGTACTTCCAGAGTTCCTATAGGAAGCAATATTACAATATCATTGGGGTTTATTTTTTTTAACGATCCAAAATTTAAATTAATATATTCCATTTTAGCCTTCTATTTTATTTATTGATTCTGCACATATCTTTAACGATTTTTTAAAAATGGATTCGTCTGCAATATCCTTACCTGCAATATCATAGGCTGTTCCATGCCCGACCGAGGTCCTTATGAAAGGAAGCCCTAGTGTCATGGTTACAGGAATGCCAAGGAGCTTCATAGCAATTGTAGCCTGATCATGATAAATGGCAACAATACAGTCAAATTCACCGTTTCTTGCTCTTAGAAATAAGCTATCAGCAGGAAATGGTCCATAAATATTTATGCCATCTTTCTTTGCTTTATCAATGGCGGGTTTAAAAATTTCTATCTCTTCTCTTCCGAGCAGACCGTTTTCTCCAGCATGGGGATTTATACCAGCAATAGAAATTCTGGGAGAAGATATTCCAATTTTTTTTAAAGAAATATTTGCAAATTCTATAATGTTATAAATTTTTTTTGAATCTAATGAGGACAACATATCACGCAGCGAAATATGTGAGGTTAGCTGGAAAATCCTTATTCCATTAATTATTATCAGTGGCACAATCGTAGTCGAATTTGTAATTTCAGCAAGGTACTCGGTTTGACCGTTATAATGATAACCTGCCAAGTTTATAGCTTCTTTATTTACAGGAGCAGAGCAAGTACCATCGATAACTCCATTTTTTATTAAATCTACCACTTTACTCAAATACAATATTGCTGCTTTTCCACATTCTTTATTTACCTCACCAATTTCAATATTTTTTAAATTTAATTTAAAATCATCATAAACCAATATAGAGGGATAACTTAGTCTTAATTGCATTTTAAGTTCAGAAATAGAATCAACTATTATAAGGCTTAGATCATCGATTAATTTTTTATTTCTTAATCTGCTACTTGTTTTTTTTAATACTATAAAATCGCCAATTATTACAGGTATACAAATATCAAATATCTTCTTGTCACTTAAGGTCTTTAGAATCAACTCAGGGCTAATTCCTGCAGCATCACCCATTGTTATACCTATCACAGATTTCAAAAGTTTTCTCCTTTAATTACTTAATTCTAAAAAATCCATAACATCTTCAACACTTTTATTTTCATGTATTATCATTTTCAAACCTTTAACTATTCTTACAGGATCCTCGGATTGCCAAACATTTCTTCCATAAGTGACACCATATGCACCTACATCCATGGCATTTTTAGTCATTGTTAACACATCTTTCAAATTAGGCATTTTAGGTCCTCCAGAAACTACAATCTTAGCCGGACAGGATTCTATAACTTTCCTGTATGATTCGGGATCACCAGTATAAAATGTTTTAACTATATCTACACCCAATTCAGCAGCCGCCCTTGCTGCATAAGAAACATACTTTTCTGAGTATCTATCTTTTTCTTCTATTAAATTTCCCTTAGGATATATATGAGTTACTGTAGGCATACCATAAGATTCGGCAATTTTAGTTATTTTACTCAACTGTTTTAGAAGCTCTGCTTGTTCTGATCCACAGACAGTACAACCTATCGCTATAGCATCTGCCCCTAACCTTATAGCTTCTTCAACATCTGCTATTTGTGCATCATATGTTGGATGAAACGGAGCAAATGAAGTAGCTTTCATGATAAAAGGAATTTTAGAATTAAAATTACTATAACACTTTTCTATGATTCCTTTTTGTATAGTAATTGCATCCGGCTTAGCAACAATTATTTTTTGCATCGTCTCATTAATTTTATTTATACCTTCAATAACCCCCCAGCCTATTGCATGATCCAAGGCAATTGCAAGTATCTTCCCAGACCTTTCATTAAAAAGCCTTCTCATTCTCACTTCTTTTCCAAAAAAAGACATGTATGGCTCCTTTCTTATAAAATATTATTATAATTTAAAAAATTGCAATTTTATTTTCATCTCACTCTCATTCTATTAAAATACTCAAAATAGTATTCAATATTCTCTATAGAAATACCATTTGGTATATGATTTCCCATACACATAAAATAACCAGGACAATTTTTTCCAATATCAATGCACCTTTTTACTTCTGCTTTTATGTCTTCTTTTTTTCCAGTCATTAAAACCCTACAATCTGCATTTCCAACAATAATTTTATCTTTACCATACTTTTCTGCTATATTCTTAAGAGATGTATCACTATCAAAACCAAATCCATCTGCACCTGCTTGGGCTATATCATCGATAAATTCATCATAATTTCCGTCAGCATAAAATAAAACCTTTATACCCTGATTTTTTAAGGGAGCCCAGAGTTTTTTATACCTTGGGAAAATATATTTTCTATACCAACTAGGATTAAAGATTGCTCCTGTTTTCCATACAATATCATCATGGCATATAAATACTTTAATATTAGTTTTTAACCATGCCTTTACTTCTAAAAGACTTAGGTTAAAAAACCCTTCTAATACCCTGTCAAACATACCTTCATTGCCAGGGACAGAGGATAGGAACATATCCCAACCAAAGGTCCTAATGCATGCACTAAACAAAGTGTGATATCTTCCTCCAGTAACTACTGCATTTTTGAAAAGCTTTTTTGATTCTCTTAAGTGATTGCTAAATTCATTGGCTATTTGATCTATACTTGGCAGCCTGTATTCTTCTACAGGGTTGAAAGCTATAACATCTTCTGTAGTTTTAAATGGACATGATTTTTCACTATCCTTTTTATCTATCTCATCCCATATAGCATGCCCCATATTTGTAATTCTTCCTTTTATTGGCATCTCATACACATTCCATATAAAATCATAGTCCAGTGCTTTGCTCAACGCCGATTCAATTATATACTTTCTTTTATCATTAAAAGGATTTCTACTACTATTATTGCCAAGTTTCTTTACATCTATACCTGTCTTTTTTAAAATATATTCCTCATTAGTTATAAACTCAGTATGTGGGATTGCATCTGTTATTCTTAAATTGAAAGTATCCATACCTCTTTCACTGCTCATAGCTACATTCCTCTGACTAAAACCTAATTTAATAGATGTTCTTTTAAAATTTTCTTAATTTAACTACTAATCCATTAATATAAGTCTATCTAAAAATTTTTATTCCTAGAAATTAAGCATTATTATTTAATGATAACTATATCATTTTAAATAATAAAAAGTATAAGTAATAAAATATCTCTATATAAATAAATTAAAATAATTTTTTTTATTTCTAAAAATAATTATAATCTAATTAGTTTTCAAAAGGAATATTACATCTTAAAAAATAATATGTAGACTTATTTTTATAATCATCAGCTCAAATATTGACTTTCAGCTAAATATAAAATATGATGTTATCGTAACATAAATAAACAAATAATTCAAAACCTGAATTCATATAAGTTATTGTTTATTAGTTGAAATATTTTAAGGAAAATATTAAAAATAAATAATATTTTAATATTAATTATAAAATTTTAATAATCGAAGGAGAAATAAAATGGCTAAACTAGCAATCAATGGTGGAACACCTGTAAGAACTAAACCTTATATTTGGCCTATTGTGGGTGAAGAAGAAGAAAAACTCGTTATGGATGTTGTAAAAAGTGGTAAATGGGGCCATTGCATGTCACCAGACTGTGAGGTAACAAAATTTGAAAAAAAGTATGCTGATTATTTTGGAGTTAAATATGCAATAAGCATCCATGGCGGTTCGACTGCTCTAGAATATGCCCTTCGAAGTATTGGTATTGGCCCAAATGATGAAGTTATTACTCCTGCTCTGACATGGGTTGCTACCCAAATGGCTGCTGTACTTATTGGAGCAGATCCAGTTTTTGTTGATGTTTGTCCAGATAATTACTGCATCGACCCCGAGAAAATCAAAGAGGCTATTACGCCTAAAACCAAAGCAATAATTCCAGTACATTTAGGTGGTTATCTTTGTGACATGAACAAAATTATGGAGATTTCGAAAGAGTATAATCTTCCTGTAATCGAAGATTGTGCACAGGCACATGGGTCACGCTATGATGGAAAATTGGCAGGTACTATTGGTAAATTTGGATGTTTTAGTTTTGAAATATCAAAGATTATGACTGCTGGTGAGGGAGGAATGATAATCACTAATGACAAAGAAAAAGCAGAATACATATATAGTGCCACCAATGCTGGTTGGGCATATGGAAATAGAGGAAACTATCCAGATAAAATACCTGGCTGGAATCTCAGAATGACTGAATTCCAGGCAGTATTATTAAGTTTCCAGCTTGATAAGCTTGAGGAGAGAAAGCGGAAACGTTTAAAAAATGCCTTATATCTCACAGAACAACTTTCTAAGATTGAAGGAATTAAACCTTTAAAACAGGATCCTGATCAGAACTATTTTTCTTACTTTTTCAAATTTGATTCGGCTCATTTTAATGATATTCCTGTACAAAAGTTTAGAGAAGCCTTGGAAGCGGAAGGTATTATTCGCTGCTTCTCATCAGCATCCCACCAGCTCGTTTATAAAATGTATCAGTTTTGCTCTCCGAGAAAAGACTATAGTAATGTATCCTGCCCAGAAGCCGAAAAAGCATTCTATAAAGAAGCTGTTGGACTCTCTGCGAGCGGTATGCTTCTTGCAGAAAAGGAAGATATGGATGATATTGTCAATGCTATTATAAAGATAAAGGAAAACTGTAATGAATTATCCATCTAACTTGAGAGAAAATAAGTATTGGGAAATTTAATAGCATAGCTTTCATCATATTATACTATTTATACTGCTCTTATTAAAAAGAAATTATATTAAAATTTGTTATCTTATTATATGGAGAGGTAAAAATGATTGAATTCAAATTATATACAACCCTTTTAAGTAAATCGGATATTAAAAACATCCACAAGGCAAGCATTGAAATTCTTGAGACTATTGGTATGAAAATTAACAATAAAAAATTATTAAAAATTCTTGAATTAAAAGGTGCATCTGTCGATTATACAAATTCTATTGTTAAGTTTCCAGCAAAGCTTCTAAATAAGACTGTTGAAGTAATAAAAAAGGATTACTCTAATGAAAATACTCTGTCAATTTATAGAGATGGGAATATGAAGACTGGTTATCACTGGGATGGCGGTCCTGCAATTTTTTATCTCGATTATGAAAACCAAGATTTGCGCAGAGGTACCGAAAATGATGCTCTGTCAATTATCAAATTTGCCGATGCATTAGAACAAATCAGTAAAATATCAAATACTATGCTCGTCTATGATACAAATATCGAGGGAAAATACTTTAATGCAAAGCTCTGGACAATAAAATCTACTGCACTTACAGTGAAAAATACTCGCAAATTCAGTTTTTCTGAAAATATCCATAGCGTAAAGGAACTTGAGTATATCAGGCAAATCGGAGAGGTTATATTTGAAGATATTGAAGAACTTAAAAGAAGGCCAATTTTTGGAACCTGTAAATGCTCGATATCCCCTCTAAAGCTTGAAAAAAACGCTTGTGAAATACTGTATTACCTCGCTACAAATGGGTTTATGTGTGGTTTGTGTTCTATGCCGATATCTGGAGCTACTGCTCCTATTACCCTTGCTGGAACGATGGCACTAGCAAATGCAGAGATCCTTGCTATGTGTACTACAATAAAAGCAATTAATAAAGAAACAAAATGCTATTTTGTACCTTGGCTTACAATAATGGATATGAGGTCTGGAAATTTATCTTATGGAGCACCAGAATCTCTTCTTCAGAATATAGGTTTTCAGGAAGTCTTAAGATGTATCTATAATGTCAAACCTTACCTTAATTCTCTTTATATAGATGGAAAACTTCCAGGTATACAATCCACTATGGAACGTACTATCTATAATTTAAGTAGCATTGCTTTTGGTATGAAATCTTTAAATAGTTTTGGCTGGCTTGATCATAGTCAAATTATCTCCCTTGAACAAGCAGTTTTAGACCTTGAAATAGCTGCTTGGATGGAGAAATTCTATAGTGGTCTTATAGTAAATGATGAAACACTAGCTGTTGATGTTATTAAAAGAGTTGGTATTGGTGGTAATTATCTAAACGATATGCATACAGTTAAGCATTCCCATAATGAATTTTGGAACCCCGAAATAACTGATCGTGCTGTGCCCAAGGAACTCACATTAAAAAGCTATATGGAATCTGATATGCTTAAGACAGCTCGAAAGAAAGTAAAACATATTCTAAAAGATCATGAACCATATTCACTTGATAAACATAAAGCTGAAGAGATCGATAGAATAGTAAAAGAAGCAGAAGAATGTCTTTTAAAAGAATAGAAATAAAACTCATAGATTAAGAGAGGTATGTAATGTCTACAATACTTATAACTGGAGCATCGGGATTGATTGGAAGAAACATGGCAATAGCTCTATCTCCGAACCATAATGTAATATGCTTTTCAAGGAAAAAGCCGTATGTAGATACTAAATTTGTCCAGGGAGCATTTCATTCTTTTGAAGATTTAAAGAAACTAGATAATTATAGATTCGATACTTTAATCCACCTAGGAGCAGTAACTGGAGGCTGCAGCGAAGAAGACGGAATAGTTGTTAATGTTGCTGGAACACGTCGTCTTTTACGATACCTTATAGATCATGGCTGCAGTAAATTTATCTTAGCAAGTTCTATAGCCGCAGTTGGTCTTGCCTCTAAAGAGTTTATGCCATTAAAACTTCCTATACCCGATGAGCACCCATGCCTTGCGCGTGACGGATATGGACTTTCAAAATACTTAATGGAAGAAGTAATGCGCTTTTACTCAAGAATTTATAATGATGCTGATTTTATCGGTATCCGCCTTGGAGCTGTAAGTGAAGACGATAATCCCCCTGCGCTGGTAAAAGTAGGCCCTATACAAGATTGGGCCTTTGTTTATCTTGGTAGAATATTTTTAAGTGACGTTATCAAAGTTTTTACACTCGCTGTTGAGTCAAAGCATAAACCTGGTATTAGGATCATGAATGCTGTTGGCCCTGATTCTGCTTCTGAAGACACCGTTCCAGATTTGATGCGCTACTGGTTTCCTAAATATTATCAACAATTGGATCTTTCTTACTATAAGCGTCCCGGTCATGAGAGAGATCCAGTCTTTGATATTAGTAGGATTAAAACTGAACTCGGTTTTAAGCCAAGGATAAGCATATTCAGTATATAACAAGATTAAGGAGTAAATACAATTATTCTTTAATCGCTCCGGAACTTATACCTTTTATAATATTCCTGTGAAAAATTAGGTAAATAACAATTGTTGGTATTAGTGCTATAACTAAAGCAGAAAGCAGTGGTCCCCAATCTGTATTATACTGTCCCTTAAAAGACAGCATACCCACAGGAAGAGTTTTTACGTTATTATTTCTCATTATAACTAAGGCAAACAAAAATTCATTCCATATACTAATAAAGTTTATTATAAGGACAGAAGAAATGGCACCCATAGATATAGGCATTACCACTCTTAAAAATGCTGTTAAAATATTACATCCATCAATTCTAGCTGCTTCAATAAGCTCGTCTGGAAACTTCCTAAAATATGCTTGTAGTATTACAACTGAAAAAGGTATATTAAAAGCTATATTAGGTAAAACCAAACCAAAGTAATTATTTAATAGCCCCATTTTAGCAATAAAATAGTATAATGGGATTATAACTGAATACATGGGGATACCTATTATACCCATCAATATCATAATTATTATATTTTTTCCGGGAAATCTAATTTTCCCCATTGCATAACCTGCAAGTACTGAAACTATAGTTAATATTATAAGAGCTATTGTTGTAACTATTACACTATTTTTAAAATATATCCCTATAGTAATTCCTCTATCACTAAATACAGAAAAGTCATAATTTTTAAGATAAAAAGAACTTGGGAAATTAAATATTTTACTTCTTATTTCAATAGATGGTTTAAAAGATGAATAAAAAAGCCATATAATCGGGTACAATTGTAAAATTGCCCATAATACTAATACTATTTGTATAACGCTATTACTAAAAAAACCACCAAATTCATTCTTCTTATTTTCTATCAAAATCTCTCCTAAATACTAATCAATCCTTAATTTTTTCATGATAACCTGAAGTTCTTATATAGATAATTCCAGCAGCTATTGATACTAAAAATACAATAACAGAAATTGTTGAGGCATAGCCGAATCTTTGTAAACGAAATGAATCTTTATATAAAAGCGTACCCAAAACCTCCGTATATCCCGAAGGCCCTCCCATAGTCATAACATAAACTATATCGAATACTTTAAAAGAATATATTACTTGCAATACTATAACTATTGATAACACATTTTTTAAGAGTGGGATTGTGACAGAAATTATCCTTCTCATAGTAGAAGCGCCATCAATCTTCGCCGCTTCATAAATATCTTCACTTATATTTTGCATACCTGCTAAAAAGAAGATCATGGGAAAACTGCTATATTGCCATATTGAAACAAAGATAATTATAGCCATAGCTGTCTTTGGATCATCAAACCAAGCTCTTTGTAGTTCTTCAAGGTGAATAGCTCTAAACAAATTATTGATAATTCCATTTAAATCAAATACTTTTAGCCATAGCAGGGATACTACCACAATAGATAGTACATAAGTTATAAAAAATATAACTCTGTATGTCCTCCAAAAGCGAATTTTAAAGTCAATCAGTACTGCAAGTATAAATCCTATTACTATAGTTCCAACTGTAGCTCCAATTGAAAATATTACCGTATTTTTTAATGCTGTAAAGAAATATCTATCCTTAGTAAAAAGCTCTATATAATTATTAATACCAATAAAAACCTTTTCACCCATGCCATTCCAATTGAAAAAAGAAAGTGAAAGAGATTGAAACATTGGATAAAATATAAAAACAACTATAAAAATTATTGCCGGTAGTATTAAAATGTAACCTAAAAAATATTCTTTATAATCGTTTTTAGCTATTTTATTTACCATAGCTATTTATAAATCGAGATCACTTATTTCCATTATTTTTTATTATACCTTTTTTTATATTACAGGGAGAAAAATAATATTCCTCCCTGTAAATCTTTCAAAGAATAATTAATATTTATCATCTAGTATTCAGAATTAAAGACCAGCTGCTTTTAGTGCTTCATCATATATGTATTGTGCAGCTTCTTCAGGTGTCATCGTACCTTGAACAACTTCTTGCGCTGCCTGATATTGTGCATTAACCATTGCAGGATCCCAAGTTGCACCATTATACCTTGATGAACCCTTATTTTTAATATCTTCACTTATTGAAGCTATCATTGGGTCAGCAACAGCCGCAATATCTTCCTGACTAACACTAATATTTGAAGCCATCATACCAGCTTTAAATATTTCTAAAGCATATTCTTTTGACAACATTCTATTCATAAAATCAATAACAACAGGTATCTTTTCTTCAGATATATTTGCTGGAACGCAAAGAGAATTATAAGGGTATACCTCGATTACACTATTTCCGTTCTGTGGTGGTAAAACAAAATAACCCAAGTCAATAGCCGGAGCTTCATCTCTTAACATACTTACACCCCAATCACCTGACATATAAATAGCTGCATTACCATCCGTAAAAATAAGCCTTGCCTCTGTGTCATCTATTGTATTAATATTAGAATTAAATAATTCTTCGCTACTCATTCTGGCAAGAAAAGCAAAAGTATCAATTACACTCTTGCTTTTTATAATTTCCGCTGATTCAATACTTCTATTTGGATCGATAAACCAATCTGCAAACAAATTAAAGTCTTCCTCTGATAAAAATCTATGATATAATCCATCTAAAAGAAGCTCTAATTGAAATGGCTCCTTATTACCAACTGCCCAAGCACCATATCCAGCCGCTTTTATCTTTTTTCCTGTTGTAAAAAAATCTTCCAATGTGGTAGGGGGCGTTACACCAACCTCATTAAAAATAGTTTTATTATAGTACATAATTGGATATGTCACATAATCATCCGAGAGAAAGAAATTGCCCAAATCTCCACTACCTAAATCCTTTTTAAAGCTTGATGGCTGTAGATCCCACCATCCATATTTATCAAAATATTCCCCTAACTCCAAAAGATATCCTGATTTTGCAAAACTTTGCCCAATTGAGTCAGCCCAGAACCATAGCAAATCCAAATCTTTTGTACCTGCTGCCAATGCACTAGGTGTGAAGTCTTTTAAAGTCTGCTGGTCTTGAATCGTAATATTGAATGTAACATTTGGATGCTCTTCTGTATACATTTTAGTTAATACCTGAAACACATCATTTTCTGGACCAGCTATTGTCCAGAAATTAATGGTTATTGGCTCTTTTGTTATCTCTTCTATTGCAGTTGTTTCGACAGCTGTAGTTGTAGTTCCAGTTGTTTCAGCAGTGGTTGTAGCTGTTGAAGATACCGATTTACAACATGTTAAACTTAGTGTTAATATCAACAATATACTGATTAAAGATATAAGAACAATCATTAATTTTTTTTTCATAACAATCCCCCTAATTTAATAAAGTTAACAAATTGTATAATTTTTATTTTCTTTCAAATCACCCCCTTTTACTATAATATAATTTCTGGTAATTAGAACTTCTTAAACATCCTTAAAATACCAGTGTTTATATCAAATTATTTCGTAAACTTTGGGCAAATAATATCACCTCCCATAATTAATATTTTTATAACTTTTCTATCACTATAATTTTATGACCATCAATTTCAGGTATTTCTATTTTTAAATAATCATCATCTCTAGAATAATCTAAAGTCCTTTTATCTGGTGCTGAATATACTTTACTTGGTTTAAAACCACACTTAATAAATATAGTCTTACTATATAACGGAATATTATCTTCAATTACCTCAATGCTTTGCCCCCTTCTAATAGGTATATAATGAAGCAAATGAATTATCAATCTACTACCTTGTTTTAAGACACTCACTTCTGCAGTAGATGGAAGATCACTTTTAATAATTGGTTTTGGCAATAGAAGGTTTAGGCAATTTTTTATTATTTTTTTATAAATTAGTGATGCATTAATTTTATAACTTTTAAATATTGGAAAAGCTATATATACTAGATTATTATTTTTAATAATTGCTGGAAATTCGCTTTCCCTAAGAGGAGGTGACTGCATATGTGAGCAAAAATGTTTAAAGTTTCTATTAAAATAAGGGTACCAAAATTTTGCCAAGACTTCTATATTATTACTTTTTGGTTTTATTTTTATTCCCCCATCATAAACTACGTACTCCATATCTTCAATGTCCTTATTTATGCTATTCTCTAGTTTTATATAAGGTGTTTCATAATCAAATGCACCTAAAAAATCGAGGCCAATCTCACTCAATAAAAATTTATTGTTATTTAGATCAATCATTGAACTACCACTTATTAAAACTTTGCCACCATTTTTAATGTATCTTTCTAATTTTTCTAAGAATTCACTATCAGTTTCTATTTTGTCAGGCAATATAATAAGTTCATAATTGTTCAAATCATTCTCTCTATCTAAAAACTGAAACTGTCTTTTATCCTCTAATAAAATCCTTAAGGCTCCATAATCTGTATAATTAACCACAAAGTTTCCGGTCTCATTTTCTTCAGAAAAAATTACTCCAACTTCTCTCATAGGTTCAGCATCAATACACCACTCCTCTTTTTCTTTTAAACTTTTATATACTTCACCAATTCTTTTATATCTTTCTTTATCAAGTATCACATCAGGATTTGGCTGATCACCAATACAGCAGGTAGATCCATTGGCCAGCCCTCTAAAACACTCATATTCCAGTGCAGGCTTATTTTTAATACTACCAAAGTCACCCCATCCTTTATGAAATATTCCAGTCATTACTGCAGTTTTTATATTAAGTGTTCTAAAAAAGTTAACCACTTTTGGAAAATAATCATATCCCCATAAAAGTTCCCCATCTAGCGTTGCTGTTGGCAATGATTCTACCTCTATATGAGAAATATATGGTAATTCAGTTCTTAGGCTAAAAAACTTATCAATCATCAAATTATTTCTACAATTGAATATAAGTACGGGATCTTTTATTTTGCTCCTCACAAGATTACTGACTTTCTTAACAAAATTCTGCTCAATAATTTTACTATGTTTCTTGAGATCTTCATCCTTGATGGGACTTAAGCCTAATTTTTCCATCGATTTTAAACAATTATTACAAATACAACCTATATTTAATTCAAGGTCTTGTTTAACCATATCAATAAAAAAACCATTAACCTTATAGTTATCTATGATTTCTTCCAGAATTGCTAAAAAATAGTCAATATATTCAGAGTTTAAACATACTTCTCTAAACCCATTTGTCTTTAAAGGATGCCTTCCACCTAGTTTTCCATCCTTAGTTATTTGAAGCCATTCTTGATGGTTAGAAGCCGCATAATCATCCCACATAGCAGAAAGATATATAAGTGTTGAAATATCTAGTTTAGAACAGGCTTTTATCTCCTCACCAAGAAGGTCTATTTTCAGTCCTGGGTGCATTTTTCCTATTTTTGTGGGATAATAACACATTCCATGCAGACACTTTCCAAATATTGTTATTGAATTTACATTTGCTTCTTTTAAAGTATTTGCAAAGTATTCAGCGTTAAAATTCTCTGCGACCTTCTCTATAGCCGGTGATGTATGAAAATCTAAATGTATTCTTCTAGAGCCATATACCGGTTTTACACCCATTTATAGATCCCTTCTAAACTTGATATAAATTCCTTCATCTTTATTTTTTTAAAACCTGAAACATAAATCTTACCTTTATATTCACAAAGTTTCTTCTTTTTCATAAGTTTTTTTTAATTACCTATTGCCCTATATGAATAAATTTTTAACTTAATTTCTTCTAATCCAGTAATAAAAGCTTTTAATAATATATAGTGTTTTTATTAATTGAATTGCATAGTATGATTAATAAAGTTTAAAATACCTTTTAAAAATGTTACGTTACCATAATATCTCTTATTTAATTAAGTGTCAAGATTAATTCAATATTTTTAAAAAATAATTTTATAAATCTATCAATATTATTAAAATTATCAATTTATTATGATATAATTATTGCTAATTATCACATATTATACGAATAAAATTCTTGATGAAATATATATTCTATTTATTCCTTTGTAATAAAAAATGATATAGTTTTCATTTAATTATTTTTTTTAGCATAATAAAACATCTTTTATGTAATATTTAAAAAAGGGAAATATCAATGATTAAGAAAAGCAGATCATCAATTAGAGATGTCGCAAAATTAGCAGGAGTTTCACCAATAACTGTATCCAGAGTAATAAATTCACCTGAATTGGTAAAAAATAAAACTAAACTAAAGGTGGACAAAGCTATAGAAATTCTAAATTACCAGCCCAACCTTCTTGCAAAAAGCTTAAAGTCCTTGAGTACAAAAACCATCGGTGTTTTACTTTTAGAATCTTGTGAAGAATTTCAACAAAATATACTATGGGGGATAGAAGATGTTTTAAGACAAAACAATTATAAAATCCTTTACGGTGTATCAAATAATAAAGTTGAAATAGAAAACTATTATCTTGATACATTTGTTTTTAATAAAGTTGATGGAATTATAATTTCAAGCTCTCATTACTCAGACGGTAGTTATGTTTCAAATATAATGAATAGATTCCATATCCCCATAGTAGAGGTTGATACTTTTTTCGATAACTTTCAATTTAATTATGTGCTTAATTCTGATAAAAGAGGAATTAAGATATTGGCAGAGCATCTTACTAAAGTAGCAGATGAAAATATTGCTTATTTATCTGGACCTCTTAATACCTATTCTGGAAAAACACTACTACAGGGTTTTAAAGAATTTATATTTGATAACAATATAAATTATAACAAAAGACTAATAAAAATTGGTAATTATGATTTTAATAGTGGTGAAACATTAACTAATGAATTAATAAAAGAAGAATTAAAATTCTCCTCAATTCTTGCTTCTAACTATTCGATTGGTTTGGGAGCTTTAAAGTCATTATTTGATCACGGTAAAAAAATTCCAAGGGACATTAAAATAGCTGCATTTGACGATTTTACATTAAATCCTTTACTTTTTGTTCCATTAACCACTTTAAGTAGAACTGACAAAATAATTGGTAAAAAAGCTGCAGAGCTTTTACTCACTAAAATTAAAGATAATGATATTTACAACTTTAAAAAAATTGTAGTAGAGGGGAAACTTATTAAAAGACGATCAACTGACTACGCTTGAGTAAAGCCATATTTTTTATGATTACAGCAAAGACAACCTCTTAAG
>CAYPYW010000015.1:40251-43002 GCA_964415365.1 uncultured Actinomycetota bacterium
CCTCTTAAGATTTGATAAAGCATTTGCAGATAAAGCTGTATTATAATATTGCAGTAGGGATATGATCTTCCAGAAAAGTAATAAAAGAATATAGAATGTCCTATAAAAAACCTTATATGAAATAAGTGTTATTCTGCAACATAATCTAAATAATAGAAAGCATTCTTATAATTGATATTTTGAGTGTTTATAATAAGTAAATAAAATCTCAATTAAATATAGCAAACCCATCAAATGGCTTAAAGGAAATTAACTTTATGAGATTAAAATTTAAAAAATATCTAGGTAAACCTGATAAGCAAAGATTAATCAATGCCATAATAGGAAAACCTGTCGATAGAGTGCCAAATTTTGAAATACTTTATGAAGATAAAGTTTTGGAAAAAGTCCTGGGTAGACATGTGGGTGGTTCTACACTCGGGAGTATGAATGAAGATGCAACAAGCAAAGATGCACTAGATAAGGCTCAAAAAGTTCATAAAGATTTAGAAATAGAAAAAGAGGGCAGACCTATTTATGCTAAAGATTATGTTGAGTTTTGCAAAATTGTAGGCCAGGATGCTATTGGTATCGGAGATACACTTGCACCATTTTTTAAAGTAAATGATGACGGAAAAAAGATTCTTATAAAAGACAAGAGCTTTAAAAATAGAGAAGATGTAAAAAGGAATTTAATAATGCCATATGAAAATATAGATTATTTCAAGAGACTTCTTCCTTATATTTATGAATACAAGGAAGAAGCTTCTAAAAGTAACATGGGTTTTACAATGCTAGTAGGTGATATATTTCAGCAATTATATGAATTTATATTTGATATTCAAAATTTTTCGCTTCTTTTATTTGATGATTATCAACTGATTGAGGAATTAATAGAAGCTGGAATAGAATATTGGGTTAGTTTTTCAAAATTCATTTCCAAAGAAAAGCTTGTTGACTTTATATATTTTGCAGATGATATAGCATTCAAATCAGGATTATTTATAAAACCTGAAATTTTTAAGAAACTTTGGATTAATAAATACAAAAGAGTTATAGAACCATTTAAAAATGCATCAATACCAGTTATTTTCCACAGTGATGGAAAAGTATATGAAATAATAGAAGCATTAATTGAAATGGGTGTAGACTGCCTTAACCCTTTAGAATCTTACTCAATGGATTACAAACTTGTTAAAAAAAGATATGGAAAGAATTTGACAATAATGGGAAATATAGATTTGGTGTTTCCACTTACCACTGGTACTCCACAGGATGTCATAAATGATGTAAGAGAACATATGGAAATATGTAAACCTGGCTATAGATATATTTGTGCCACATCACATGATGTTACAAATTACATTCCAGATAATAATTTAGTGGCTTTAATTGATTCTATACATGAATATGGAGTTTATTAATTATAATTTTATTAATATCAAGTGATTCTTATGAATGCAATACTAAAGCAAACAATAAACTATAATTCAAAAACCCCTTATTTATATTCCCGAAATTAATATTTATAAAAAAATAATAATGAAGAAACAAAGGAAATTAACATATATTGTATTAATCTGATGATGAAATAATAAAAAATAATGCTTTGCTAGAGTAAAAAAGATAGTGTAATTCCCAATCAAGAAATATCACAAAGTAAAAAATTGTATAATTTAATTAAAGTAAAAAATCCTGATGCTCAAGTCTTTGAATGTGAGCATATAAATGATCATGATCTTGACAAATTTGGAGACAAAGAATTTATCAAATGTCACGAATATTGCGACCTTGAACCAGCAACAAATTGGTTTTTATCAGGCGGAGGACAAAACAACTATTGACCAAATACCTGAAAATAGAGACAAAAGAAATTTTTAAATGTATCTTATGAAGTCACGCTATTCAAAGAATAAAAAATTCAGCTTCAATGACACAAAAGAATTACAGAGGTAAAATTAATGGATAAAATATATGAAGAAATTTTTAATTTCATAAAAGAATTAGAAATAATAGACACCCATGAGCATCTGCCATCTTTTGAGACCGATAGGGAAAGAAATACTGATGTAATAAAAGAATATCTTTCGAATTATTTTGGTTGTGATTTAATTTCTGCTGGTCTACCACAAAATGATTACAATAAAATAGCAAATACGAATCTACCCATTATGGAAAAGTGGAAACTTGTAGAACCATACTGGGAAATTTCAAAATATACTGGCTACGGAAGATGTGTAAGTCTAGCAGCAAAAGAAATCTATGGAATAAACAACATATCGTCATCAACAATAGAAGAATTAAATAACAAATTTTTAGCAACTTTTTCTCAGAGCCACTTCAAAAATATTATTAAGGATAAATCAAAAATAAAAATATGTTTATTGAATGTAAACGTGCTGGATAAAAAATACAATTTATTGACCGAGAGGAGTATTTATTGTGACCAGGATTATTTCAGAGCTGTTTACGGTATTGAAAATATTGTCTATCCGGTAAGCTGGAATTCTTTCGCCAGAATAGAAAATGAATCAGGAATAAGAATAACTTCTTTTAATGATTACCTAGAAGCAACTGAACTAATTATCGATAAAGCTTATAAGCTTGGTGCAATTGGTCTGAAAAATCCTCTGGCATATTTCAGAACTCTTAAATATGAGAAAGTAAGCAAATCAGATGCAGAAGTAGAATTTAATAGCATATTTAAAACCAAACATTTTGGGAGTGTAACAAATTCTGTGTAAACCTCTGCTAATCCCTAGGGATCATATC
>CAYPYW010000016.1:0-42477 GCA_964415365.1 uncultured Actinomycetota bacterium
AAATCAACTTTCCTTTATTTGCGGGGTTTTTGGGACATCAACTGATAAACTCGAGGGGCATAATTGAAATGGAAGATGGTATTATTGAGGGTATTGATAATATTAAGTTCAGTGAAGCGTTGGAGGAAGAACTGGATGAACTTGCCGAGGACTATAATTCGTTCATTGATAATGATAAAAATCTGAATAGTGAAGTCCAATTTGTAATGCAGACCGAAGAAATTAAAATTGGCGAGTCTCCGGTTTCTGATGAATTGGTTGAGGCAGATGACGATGGCAATCTTACATTTTTCCAGAAAATTCTGAACTGGTTTAAGAGATAAATCTTATAATATCTTGTAATACTTATAATATTTTGAAGAGGTAGGGGCTATTTATTTTAGATTTTCAGGGTTTAAGCTTTTCAGTTCCGGTGTTGCAAATCTTCCGTCTTTTCTTACCAGGACACCGTCAAAGTAAATTTCCCCGCCTCCATATTCAGGTGTTTGAATACACACAAGATCCCAGTGTATTGCGGAGTTATTGCTATTTGGTGCTTCTTTATAGCATTTTCCTGGTGTAAAGTGGAAGCTTCCCATTATTTTTTCATCGAATAAGGTATCCTTCATTGGCCTGGTTATGTAGGGATTTACACCAAGGGAAAATTCTCCAATGTATCTGGCTCCTTCATCTGTATCAAGGACTTTATTGATTCTTTCCGTATTACTGGAGGATGCTTCAGTGATTTTGCCATTTTTGAAGTTGAGCTTAATATTTTCATAAGTAACACCCTGGTAGACAGCAGGACAGTTAAAGGCAAGTCTACCGTTTACGGAAGTTTTTACCGGAGCAGTAAATACTTCGCCGTCCGGTATATTGAATTCACCGTCACATTTTATAGCAGGGATATTTTTAATGGAGAAAGTTAAATCAGTATCTTTTCCGGTTATGTGAACCTTATCCGTTTTATTCATAAGTTTCACCAGATTATCCATAGCTTTTGACATTTTACTGTAATCAAGGTTGCATACATCGAAATAAAAATCTTCAAAGGCTTCCATACTGGTATTTGCCAGTTGAGCCATTGAGCTGTTGGGGTATCGCAGGAGCACCCATTTGGTATTGTTTATTCTTACATTATTTACGGCCTCTATAAAATATTTCATGTAAGCAGTCATTTTTTCCGGTGCAGTGTCACTTAATTCACTAACATTATCACTGGCTCTTATCCCTATATAAGCAGCCATTTCCTTCATCCTTATAAGTTCATACTTCGCCATAGATTTTAATTGCTCAATGGTGCTCTCTTTAAGTAATTCCCTTGTGACGCTGTAGTCTTTTAAATCTACATAAGGTAGTCCTCCGGCTTTATATATTTCGTTTATGACAGTCCTGACAAGTGGAATTGCAGAATTGCCTGTACACTCTACCAAAACTTTTTCTCCCTTTTGCACTCTGCACGAATAATTCACCAGGTTTTTTGCCAGTTTTTTTATTTTTGGATCCATTAAATCACCCTTTTATTATTTCTGATTATGCTGTCTGGTTATGTATAACAGGTAATTATACACTAAAATTCTTAACTTTAATTAAATATAACAATTATACTATAAAATTGTCTTTCGACTAATTACTATTTTATGAAGAATAATGATTTTGATGGCAAAATCTGTAAAAATTTGATAATTTAACTTATAAAAATTCACATCTAGTTGCAGAGTTAGTCTGTAAGCCGAGTTCTGTACCAATAGAATTTCAAGATCTTATTTAGTGTTTTCAAACTGGCTGTAATAAAGGTTTGCATAAAAACCGTTTTTGGCCAGTAATTCCTGGTGATTTCCTTGCTCTACAATATCACCATTGTTCATTACAAGAATTAAATCGGCATTACGAATTGTGCTGAGTCTGTGAGCAATAATAAAGCTTGTACGACCCTTCATTAAATTATCCATAGCCTTCTGAATAAGCAATTCTGTACGCGTATCAACTGAACTTGTTGCTTCATCCAGAATAAGAATTTTTGGATTTGCAAGAATTGCCCTTGCAATTGTAAGAAGCTGCTTTTCTCCTTCTGATATATTGGAAGTTTCTTCATTAAGTTCCATATTGTAAGCATTCGGCAGAGTATGAACAAAATGATCAACATGTGCGATTTTTGCACTTTCAACCACTTCTTCATCTTTCGCATCCTGGCAGCCATATCTAATATTTTCCATAATTGTACTGTTGTAAAGCCATGTGTCCTGCAAAACCATACCGAATATAGAACGCAAGTCCCGGCGGGTAAAATCTTTGATATTTTTACCATCTACCAGGATTGTACCGTCATTTACATCATAGAAACGCATAAGAAGTTTAACCATGGTAGTCTTTCCAGCTCCGGTTGGACCGACAATAGCGATTTTCTGGCCAGGCTTAACATTTGCGGAAAATCCTTTAATGACTATCTTATCAGGGCTATATCCAAAATGAACATTTCTAAATTCCACACTGCCGGATATTGAATCAGGTTTGACAGGCGTACTTGTCTCTGGTACTTCTTCTTCCTCACCCAGGAAATCAAATACACGCTCTGCAGAAGCAGCAGTTTGCTGAAGAATATTTGAAATATTAGCCAGCTGGGATATTGGGTGTGTGAATGATCGGACATATAAAATAAATGCCAGAATATCACCAATGGCCAATTTGCCATTAACTGCAAGCCATCCTCCCAGTACACATACTGCAACATAACCAAGATTTCCGACAAAGAGCGTTATGGGCATCATCATCCCTGATAAAAATTGTGACTTCCAGGCTGCTCCATAAAGGACATTATTATAACTATCAAACTTTTCGGCACTTTTTTTCTCACCGTTAAAAGCTTTCATTACATTGTGGCCGCCATACATCTCTTCAACGTGGCCATTAACATGACCCAGAAAGTCTTGCCGCTGTTTGAAATATTTTTGAGAACGCTTAACAACAATTGTAATAATACCAGTGGAAAGAGGAACAATTAATATCGCTACCAGTGTCATTATCCAGCTTATAGTAAACATCATAATCAGTACACCCAAAACTGTAGTAACAGAGGTGATAATTTGGGTTAAGCTCT
Organism: uncultured Actinomycetota bacterium; assembly: GCA_964415365.1. Classification (GTDB taxonomy): domain Bacteria; phylum Actinomycetota; class Humimicrobiia; order Humimicrobiales; family Humimicrobiaceae; genus Hydromicrobium. The sequence goes on from CAYPYW010000016.1 coordinate 3,077, forward strand.
GGTTGAGAGTCTGGCTAACTGTATCAACATCATTGGTAACCCGTGAAAGCACTTCGCCGTGAGTTGTACCATCAAAATATTTTAGAGGCATACGGTTGATTTTCTGGGATATATCCTTTCTGAAACGGTAGGTTATTTTCATGGATACACCTGACATAATCCAGCCCTGAATGTATGAAAATATTGCTGAAATTATGTATAGGCCTGCCGCAATCAGAATAATGTTTCCTATATATCTGAAATCTACACCACTTCCTGTTCCAGTTATTTTACCCACTATACCTTCAAAGAGCTTGGTGGTAGCTTTACCGATGATTTTTGGTCCAATTATGGAAAACACTGTTGAAATGACGGCGAAAACTATTACTATTATTACTGCCGTTTTGAATTCACTGATATATTTCAAAAACTTAGCCATAGTGGCTTTAAAGTCTCGGGGTTTTTCTCCCTGCATCTGAAAATGACTACCGGGGGGGCCAAAGCCCATACGACCTCCAGGGCGTTGACTTCTCCCATGCTGGCTGCTGAAGCTCGTAGCACTACCTATAGGTTTTTGCTGTGATTTTTTTCTCATGTTTTCACTCATCCTAGTTCCTCCCTGCTAAGCTGTGACAGGGCAATTTCCCGGTAAGTGTTACAACTACTCATTAGTTCCTTGTGGGTGCCTTTGCCTACAATTTTGCCATCGTTGAGAACGATAATCTGTTCGGCATCCATAACTGTTCCTACACGCTGGGCGACTATTAGGGTCGTACTTTGTCCGGAGTGGGATTTGAGTGCTTTTCGGAGTGCTGAATCTGTTTTAAAGTCAAGTGCGGAGAAACAATCATCCAGAATAAGAATTTCAGGATTTTTTACAAGTGCACGTGCAATTGAAAGTCTTTGGTTCTGACCACCCGATACATTTTTTCCGCCCTGTGAAATTTCTGCTTCAAAACCTTCGGGTTTTTTGCTTATGAATTCCATTGCCTGTGCCACTTCTGCAGCTGTTTTTAATTTCTCATCACTGGCATTTTTATCGGCATATCGCAAGTTGCTCCCAATAGTTCCACTAAAAAGTACACTTTTCTGCGGCACATATCCAACCTTATTACGTAAATCGTATTGTGTGACTTCTCTTATATCAAAACCATCAATAAATATTTGTCCTTTACTGATGTCATAAAAACGCAGAATGAGATTGACGAGTGTTGATTTGCCCGAACCGGTGGAGCCGATGAAAGCGGTAGTTTGGCCGGGCTTTGTTGTAAAACTTATATCGTGGAGTACATCCTCATCTGCTCCGGGATATCTGAATGAAACATTTCTAAACTCAATTATTCCATAGCTGGAGCCGTCAAAATGCTTTGCACTTTTAGGATCCTGGATAGTAGGCTTAGTTTCTAATACATCGGCAACGCGGCCGGCAGAGACTGAAGCTCTGGGCACCATTATAAACATCATGGACAACATCAGGAAAGCTATAACGATCAACATGACATACTGTAAAAATGCCATCATATCACCAACCTGCATTTTAGATTCTGCTACCTGATTAGCGCCTACCCAGATGATGAGCAAAGATAGGCCATTCATTACAAGCATCATGACTGGCATCATTGTTACCATTACCCGGTTTACAAACAAGCTGGTTCTGGTAAGAACACTATTAGCTTTGTCAAAACGGTCTTCTTCAAACTTCTGAGTATTGAATGCCCTTATAACCATCATTCCGGAGAGGTTCTCGCGCGTTACCAGGCTAAGACGATCGATAAGGCTTTGAATAATCCTGAACTTTGGCAAAGTTATGGAAAATACTACCAGTATAAGAGAAATGATAGTCACAACCGCTACAGCGATAGTCCAGGACATTGAAGAGCTTTTACCCAGAGCTCTGATTATCCCGCCAATGCCCATAATAGGTGCATAGCAAACTATTCTTATCAGGATTATGATCAGCATCTGAATCTGGGTAATGTCATTAGTTGACCTTGTAATAAGTGATGCTGTGGAAAATTTATCAAACTCAACGTTTGAAAAACCTTCAACTCTGTCAAATACCATTTTACGTAGATTTCTGGAGAGTCCGGCTGCAGTTCTGGCAGACAGATAACCAACTCCTACGGTGCAAGCTGCCGATAAAAGAGAGAGTAGCAACATTAAAAGCCCGGTTTGCCATATGTAATTACTCTGGATTTTACTTGTGTTCATACCGAGGGCAGTATACTCTTCTTTTACAGAGCCAACAGCCATTTGTGTTATCACTTTGTCACCCATTGTCTCAAACTGCTTATCAACTGCAGTGCGGATCTTTAAAAGCTGATCGGCAGGTAGCTTTGCAAGCATTTCAAAAATTTGGTCTGTTGTCATGCCTGAAGGAATCTTTGTCAGATCAAGACCTAACTCACTGCTGGCAGCAGCTGCCTTCGATGGATCTGCTATAATCTGTTCAATACCGGAAACAGCAAGAAATGCTTTGCCAATTAAAGGATTGATCTTGCTTATCTCTTTCTTATCAATCTTATTCAATATATAAACAGGCTCTTTTTCAAGCTGTGGATAATCATTTAGATATTTTTCATAGTCGGAAGATGTCTTATCAATAAGTGTATAATTCTTCAGCACCTCTTCTTTGTTGTCCGTACTCATAAATATAGTAAGTTTATCCATCTCGCTTTGACGGATTGCTTTAGGTATAGCATTTTCTATACCTCCCTGCTGTATACCGATATCGACTATATTCGACATATAGTCAGGAAGCGATAGATCGGCCATTGCCTGAGCAAACAACAGAACAATAGCAATCAAAATTAAGATAATAAAAGGTTTTAAGTATTTGGCCAGTCTGAACATACAACCTATTTCTTTCTTTGCTGTGTTTTCAGCAGGATTTTATTTACAATTTTACTGTTAAGCTCGCAGTATTTTGAAAGCTCATCATTGTCCAGAACGTCAAATAGGGAGGATAATGTCTTGGAACTTTTATCTTTTACTAGATCAAACTGGTTTTTAGACTTTTCGGATAGTTCTATTTTCAAGGTCCTGCGGTCATCAGGATTTCTTTTTCTCGAAAGCAGTCCTTTATTTACCAGGCCATCAACAATCTGTGTAGCTGCACTGCTTGTTACGCCAAGCAAATTAGCAAGATCTTTAATATTTATATTTCTGTTCTTCTTAACAAAGTGCAAAGCAATCCACTATGAGTGTGTGACTGACATCTCGTTAAAGAGAGCATGCATTTCTGTAGTAATTTCACGTTTGATGGCATTAATATTCTCAAGAATTTTTTCTATTAGTTTCTTTCTGTCATTATTCATAACGATTCAATTAGTCGAAAATAAAATTGACTAATAAGTTTAATTAAGTTGTTAAATAGTTAAGTTACTAAACATATAAGTATCTTAGCTAAATATTTTTTTTTGTCAAGATAATTTTTGGGGGATTTTCTGTATGATCCTGAATAGTATTATAGTAAATATAAGACCTATAATAGCTCCGCCCAGGGCCAGGTAGGCTATATAGTTTTTTCCGAGGTATTCAGCAACATAACCATACATGGGTTGAAATACTATTGATCCTGCAAAGGTAAACGCGATAAGAAAACCCAGTATTGTACCGGAATTTTCCCTGTCTATCTTTGCAGAGATAGCAGTAGTCAATGGAAAGATACTGGCAAAGAATACAGCCTGTACAGAAAGTATTACCATTTTAAAATAAATATTTGGAACAAAGCAGAATATGGAAAGGCATATTGTCCCCACCAAACATTCAGAGATAAGGATGGTTGCCTCCTTGACACGGGAGACGATCCTTATTGTGATGATCATTCCTATGATGGAAAAAAACCAGTACAGTGAAAGAATAGCTGAACCATAAGCGACTTTTATACCAAAACCCAACAAATAGGTGGTCATCCAGGAAGAAAAACCCATCAGGGCACCCATATAGAAAAATAAGACCATGCTTCCCATTATTACAGCAGGATTCTTTAACACAGAGAATACCTTTTTACCGGATATGTGTGTGTTCTCATTCGATCCCGGCAGGCCATCCTGGATTTTTCTTTTAGGGCAGATCCTGTAGAATGCTGCTATGAATATTACGTATGCCAGGGCAAAGATAAAAAAAAGATATCTCGGCAGTAAATTGAAAAAAGAATCACACTTATTACAAGCGGGCCCAGGAAGGCGCCGCAATACCAGGCGATGTCCAGTTTGAGAAATATTCTGGAGATATCTTTTTTAAAGAGCTTTGAGGAGAAAGAATGTATAGTTGTATTAATAGTGCCGAAACCTACTCTCAAAAGAATTATAACAAGTGTAAATATACTATAGTTAAGATAAGTACCAAATATTATAAAACCAGCTGAAAGTAATATCAGGCCAAAAAGAACCAGTTTTTTAATGTCAAGTCTGTCTGAGAGACTGCCGGCGACAAGATTTGATATCAGAGCAGCAATTGATCCAATAAAAAGGGCAATCCCGATCCTATCAAATCCGACCCGGATCTGCTCTGCAATAAGAGGTATCAAAGGATCGACAGTTATAATAGAGAGCCCAAAGAGGGTGAAAATAAAATAAAATGTTATTAGTGTATATCTTTTAGTTTTTACATCCATCCATACTTCCCGATCTGTATCTTTTCATATCAGTGGCTATATAGTCAAAGCTGATTGCTTCATTCTTTCTGCTGTTTTTTGTCCTGGGTTCTATGATTTCTAGTATATCATCCAGGTCAAGATTAATTCTTGTGATGGAAGGATTATTTAATTTATTGGTTATGTACTTTGTGCCGGGTAAAACCTAGAGTCCTCGAATCTTTGGATTCGTAAGTTATTCTAGTGTAAGTAATTTAGAAGTTCTTCTATCTGTTCCTTGGTTCCGGTTGTAAGTGTTGTAATCATAACTGCTGGACTGTTCTCTCTTGTTTTTTTATAGGCTTTATAGATAGCCTGATAAAGTTTATCCTCGTCTTCGCTCCAGGTTATGGTGGATAAAGGAGTAATTTTATGATTTATATTTTCCTCCTTGAGTATATTCCAGAACTTATCGAGAGACTTCTTTATATCTTTTTCCCCGATAGGATAAAGACTTACCTGTATGGCAATCATTTTTGTTCCTTTCTCTTACCTTAAACTTCTATAACCCCAGCTTAAAACACCTAGCCGGGCAAGTATTATGAATATAATAGTACACAGCAATGTAAAAAGAATGATATATATAATATCTATTTTTCTTATCCTTATATCCCGCAAGTAAGTTCTCCTTGGGTATGCGTAAAAGCCTTTACTGTCCATGGCGATTGCAACCCTCTGAGCTTTTCTTGCTGCGGTTACCATTAGCGGAACTGCAAATTTTTTAAATCTTTCAATTTTAGCAATGGCCCCGGTACGTTCTTTCATTCCTCTTACTTTATGAGCCTCAAGTATGCTCTGATATTCAGTGGAAAGCAGTGGCACAAATCTGTATCCTGCAAGTGTTCCAAACCCTATTTTCGGACTCAGCTTGAGTTGGATAATAAGACTTATAATGAAATCAGTTGGGTCAGTGGTCGCTACAAACAGGAGGGAATATAACAAAAAGCAAAGTATTCTGAATCCAATGGTCAAGCCGAACTTGATGCTATTTACAGAGATTTCTATTCTTCCCAGGTTAAGTATTATTCTGGGCATTTCTTCCATGTTAGTGTTAAAGGACATGATGCTGGTAATAGTTATACCTGCAAGAATAAGAGCCAGCGGTAATGTCATTTTCATTATTTGCTTTAATGGTATCCTGGCCAGAGCTGTAATTTGTATGAATGCAATTATTGAGAAGATAAATGGGGTGTAAGGGTCATACACAAAAGTGACCACAAGCATCAGTATAAAAATCAGAATCAGTTTGACTGCGGGATTTATCCGGTGAATAACCGAATCTCCTTCATAATATTCAAAGAACTGCATAGCTCTCAACCCCCCGATACAATCTGTAAAGCGGTGGTATGGATAAATGACAGTCATCTACAAGATCAGTCCTGCCAAGCAGTCTGTTTGTGTAGTCAAAGTAAACTAGTCTCCCTTCTTTTAAGACGACTGCTTTATGAGTATATTTAAATATCAGGTTCATATCATGGGTTATAATTATAATGGTCTTGCCCTGACTGTTGAGTTTCTTAAGTATATCCATTAGCGCAGCAGTAGTTCTCCAGTCCATTCCAAAAGTGGGTTCGTCTAGAATTAAAATAGGGTAATCCATGACCAGAATAGATGCTACACTTAACCTTCTTTTCTGTCCCTGGCTAAGGTTGAAAGGGTTGATATTTTCAAAATCTTTAAGCTCCAGCAACTCCAATACTTTACCGACTCTTAAGTCGACTGGTGAATTATTGGCGGATTTTATTTTAAGTCCATAGTTTATTTCCTTATAAACGGTATCCTCTATGAATTGATGTTCAGGATTCTGAAAAACAAAACCAGTAAATTCCAGTATCTCATTTCCATTTACCGGACAGTCAATATTTTTGCCTGGATGGTAAACTTCAATCCTTGATGGCGGCTTTGCTTTGTACAGGTTTATTATAAGTTTAGCCAGGGTAGTTTTGCCTGAACCATTCTGGCCTACTATGCCTAAAAAGTCGCCATTATCTATGGAAAAATTTATATCTTTCAGCACCCATTTGTCATTTTTTTTGAATTTATAGCTTAAATTTTTGACATTAATTGCTGGCTTTGAAGTAAAGCTGACAGCAGCTGTAGGGCGGTTGCTTATGTTTTTTCTAAGTTCTTCTTTTAGAATATTTATAGCTTTGTCTCTTTCTGACATATTTTCGATCTCTGTCTTTGTCTTCTCAATATTCAGAGGGAACTTGTTTGTTGCTATGTTGTTTTTATGCAGTTTGTAAATGTATTTTGGTATCTGGGGAATCCAGACACCCAGTTTTTGCAGTTCCTCATAGTAGTTTATAAAAATCTCCTCGGGACTTCCGGAAGCGATTAATTTTCCTCTGCCATCCAGAAGTAGAATTCTATTGAATATATCAATAAATTCATCCAGTTTATGTTCTATTATTATAAGGGTCTTGGTTTCCGGAAGTTTCCTTATAATGTCTGATATCTCTGTGGTTCCACGGGGATCCAGGTTGGATGTGGGCTCATCGAAAATCATTATTTCCTGGTTAATTGCCAAGAGCGAGGCAATGGATACTCTCTGTTTCATTCCACCGGAGAGTCTGTTTAACAACCAGTTTTTATAGTCTGATAGGTCTACACTGCTCAGCGATTTCATTATTTTTTCCTTCATAGCCTCTCTTTCATATAGGAGGTTTTCAAGACCAAATGCTACTTCATCTTCAACTTTAAGCATGCAGAACTGGCTTTCCGGATCCTGAAAAACAATGCCTACATGGTGGGATAGAATAGCCAGTGGAGTATTTAAAACATCCATATTGTTAACAGTGATATTTCCTTCGATTTTGCCATCGATAAGCTGTGGGATTATGCCATTAAGACACAGAGTCAAAGTACTTTTCCCACAGCCAGATGGTCCCAGTATTAGAATCCTCTCTCCTTGCTTAATATCAAATGTGATACTGTCCAGTATCTTGTTTTTCCCATCATAGGAGAAAGAAAAGTTTTCAAATTTTATTTTTGTTTCTGCCAGCATTTACTATACTTTCTTTAGTTTTTTAGTATTTTAATATTGATTTCTTTTACCCACTTTAAAATTTCGCAGTATTCCAGTTCTTGCAACGGCGTCAGTCAGAGCTTTTCCCAATGCTCCTCCAAGAAGTCCTCCGCTTATGAGTCTGACTACAAGCATTCCTATAATTATTGGTACTCTATAGTCGAAATATCTTTCAGTCCATGATTCTGGAAACAAAAAGCTTATTAACGCTGTAGCTACACCAGCCAGTGACACTACAAAATAGGTAAATTTTTTCCATCTGAAGCCCGCAAAAACTGCTTCGGTAGCTGCACCCTGTACCAGACCTGAAACCAGAACCCATACCCCCCAGATGCTTCCCAGAAGCATAGAAATTATTGCTGCTATAAGTTCTCCCAGGAAAGCTGCTCCGGGCTTCTGGATTATACAGGCTGCAACAGTTCCAGCGATAAACCAGAAGCCTACAAAAGCCTGTATGGTTACTGGTGACGCACTTATAAAGGGAAATAAAAATGCAAAAAGTTGGTTATAAGCCCAGTAGAGTACAGCAAAGACTACACCTACTACAGCTACCATTACTATATCCAGGGTAGTCCATTTGTGTTGGCCTGATAATCTTTGTTCCATTTTTTCTCCTTTTCTTCTTTTGTTTTTATTGCTTATAAAGAATATTTTTTGTTCTGTTTTTGATAATCAAATTTCTATAGCTGTTTTATTATCATAAGAATTCCTTCCTTAATATTTATATAGACTTTATTCTCTGTAAAAACATTACTGACTCCCCTCACAGGGCTAAACATAAGTTTTTCATTTTCAAGTTTGTATTTTAGTCCCTTTGTTTTTATAAAATAGGTATATGGACTAAGAGAGATGAGTGTTACTATTTTTCCGATCTCTCCGCTTAAGGTGCGCGGTTTTCTTATAATAAAGATTTCACTATTATCTGTTAGAATTCTTATGTCTATATCTCTCAAGGAGGGTGATGCCAGGAGAAATAAATTTGCCAGACTATGATCTATTCTATCTCCGAGTGTACCTACAATTATCATTTTCTTTATCCCAAGTTTTAATGCGTACTCTACAGCCAGTTGCGTATCACTTTTATCCTTGTCGGTTGATGTGGATATATATCTGGTTTTGTTTGATTTAACCCTTATATTTTCTTTGACTGTGACTTTTATGCTATCCATATCTCCTATAACTACATCGGGTATCAGGTTCATCTTGAGAGCATTTTCTGCGCCACCATCGGCACTTACAATTAGACAATCCACAAATCCGAATAGTGCTGTTATTCTTTTATAGGTAAGGGCAGGATTTTCAATAAAACCATTAGTAATTATTATTGCCTGTTCACTTCTTTTACTGTTCACAAATCCCTCCTCGCATATTGAAATGTTTTTTCAATTAAGTTCTGTTAAAAAATGATCATAGCCATGTTTTGTGATGATTTCCTCTTTACCTTCTCTACAGATTCTAATACCTTTTTTTCGTGTTATTCTTCCTACTACAAATCCTTTAACCTTGCTTAAATTTTCTTTTGAGACTGTATAAACCAATTCAAAATCCTCCCCGCCGTATAGTGCAAAATCCAGAGCATTTTTTCCGCATGTTTTTGCTGCTTCTCTTGTTATTGGTTTTATAGGAATTGAATCAGAATAAATAATAGCCCCAGTATTGCTTTGTTCGCATATTCTTCTCACTTCGGAAGCAAGGCCGTCGGAGACATCAATCATTGCGTTAATATATCTTAGGAAAGGTTCTACTTTATGGAATTTCGCCTCCGGTTCCAGATGTTTCTTTTTTACGTCTTCGAATCCCTTTTTGTTTTTTAGGAAAAGCTGAAGTCCGGCGGAGCTTGAACCCAGATCACCACTAACCAGAATATGGTGACCTGGTCTGGCAGAAGAACGAAACTTGAGGTTTTCTTTTTTTGCTTCTCCGATCATACATATATCTATTATAAGCTGCTTACCGTGCGTTATATTGCCACCTATGATCTCAATTTGATATTTTTTGCCTGTCTGCCTCATTCCCCTGTATATATTTTCAATAGTTTCAGCTTCCATATTTTTAGGCAGAACAAGCGAAACGAGAAAATATCTGGGCTTTGCACCCATGGCTCCTATATCGGAAACATTGATTTCCACTGCTTTTTTGCCAATCTGCCGGGGTGTGAAGTATCTCAGTGAGAAATGATCACCCTCTACCAGTGTATCCGCAGTAATAGCAAGATATTTGTTGCCTGTTTTTATGATGGCGGCATCATCGCCTATCCCCTTGATTATATTTTTATCAATGGGCTTCTTCGTAAGCTTTTCTATTAAGGCAAACTCGCCGCCTATTTTAGAAATGTCCATTTTTTATTCTTAGACCATCTTTTTATTTTTATCGTGCTTTCTCTTTTTCTCTTATTTACTTTTATCTACTTTTATACACTATATATCCTCGCGGAGATACTTATTTACTATGTCAATTGCGCAATACTCTCCACACATAGTACACTTGTCATCACTTATTTTACTTTCTTTTCTAAATCGCCTTGCTTTTTCCGGATCTATAGACAGATTTATTTGTTTCTCCCAGTCCAAATTTTTTCTTGCTCTGGCCATTTCTATATCTTTGTCCAGGGCATGCTTTTTGCCTGTGGCAATATCTGCTGCATGTGCTGCTATTCTTGTGATAATAACTCCTTCTCTTACATCCTCTACTGTAGGCAGTCTTAAATGCTCGGATGGGGTAAGGTAGCATAGATAATCAGCACCATGATAACCAGCAATGGTTCCTCCGATAGCACCGGCGATATGGTCGTAACCTGAAGCTGTGTCGGTGACCAGTGGGCCAAGTACGTAGAAAGGTGCGTTATCGCAAATCTTTTTTTCGAGTAAAACATTTGCTTCTATCTGGTCAAGAGACATGTGTCCCGGACCTTCTATTATCACCTGAGCACCTTCTTTTCTGGCTATTTTTACCAGTTCGCCCAGTATTATCAATTCCTGTATTTGTCCTCTGTCTGTTGCATCAGCAAGACAGCCTGGCCTCAGTCCGTCTCCCAGACTTAGAGTCAAATCATATTTTTTAGCTATTGCCAACAGCCGGTCATAATTTTCGTATAGAGGATTTTCTTTGTTATTGCAAAGCATCCATTCGACCAGAAAAGCACCGCCTCTGCTTACAATATCAAGAATTCTGCCCTGATGTTTTAGCCTTCTAATGGATTCCATGGTTACGCCGCAGTGTATAGTCATAAAATCAACTCCATCTTCTGCCTGTTTTTCGATTGTATCGAAGATATAATCTTCAGTCATGCTTACAATACCTTTTCTTTTTGCAACTCCAATAGCGGCCTGATAAATAGGGACTGTTCCTACTGGTACAGGAGAATTTTTGATAATGGCTTTTCTGATTTTGTCAATATCGCCACCTGTGCTTAAATCCATTATGGTATCAGCTTTTGCTTCCAGTGCTACCTTTAATTTCTCCAATTCCTCATCTAGATTAACGTATTCGGAGGAGGTTCCTATATTGGCATTGACTTTAGTTCTGAGCCCCTTTCCGATGGCACAGGGTGATTTAAGAGAGAGATGCTTCCTGTTATAAGGAATGACCACACTTCCCTCCGCTAAATTTTTTCTTATATATTCTGGAGTTACCCCTTCCTGTTCAGCTGTTATTTTCATTTGTTCGGTTATTTTTCCGCTCAATGCTTGGGTTAACTGTGTCATTTATAATTTAAGCCTCCTTTTTAAAATTTTTTCAAATATTACTTTTTGCTTTATCCTGTAGCTAAACCCCGGTGCTATTTAGGATAATATTTCTATATCTTTTGCATTCTTTCTCGACATCGGGTTTGGTAACAATGGCTGAGATTACAGCTACAGATTTTGCTCCTGCCCTGAGTACATCTGTCACATTTGCTTCATTTATCCCCCCGATGGCTACAAAGGGTATTTTTATTTTATCTTTTATCTCTTCTACAAGTTTTATACCCCCTGGCTTTCCTGCATCGGGTTTAGTCTGGGTTTCGAATATAGGGCTTACCCCAACGTAATCAACACCTGCTCTTTCGGCATCCAACGCTTCCTTGGTGTTGTGCACAGTTATTCCGATAACCTTTTTATCTCCGAGTGTTTTTCTGGCAATGCTGTAAGGCATATCATCGCTGCCCAGATGGACCCCGTCGGCATTTGCTGCCAGAGCGATGTCAACTCTATTGTTTACTATAAACAAAGCATTATTCTTTTTACAAAGTTTACCTATTTTTTCTGCTTCTTTTATCATTTCTCTTGTGTTTCTATCTTCTTCTCTGTATTGAATTATTTTAACTCCTGCTTTCAAAGCTGATCTTACATCCATCAGGACGGTTTTTCTTGTTAACCTGGAATCGGTTATAAAGTAAAGATCTATATTTTTAAGTTCTTCTTTCATTTCATTTTATTTTTTCTAATTTTTTCATTTTTTTTATTTTGGTTTCGTCGATGTTAAAAATTTCATCTGTTAGGATAATCTTGTATGAACCAGGCCCACTGGCGGTCATTGCTGCGAGTTCTCCAACTATACCCAGGAGAGAAAGGGCATTCGCGGAGGCAAGCGCATAGTTTCTTTCAACGGCGGCAAATGTTCCTATTACCGAAGCGGCCATACAACCTGAACCAACAAAGCAGCCCATCATGAGATGTCCGTTTTTGCAAATATAAACGTCCTTTCCATTTGATATGATATCCTCTTTTCCAGTTATTACCACAGTGAGGTTTTTTTCATTGGCTAAATTTTTTGTTATTTCTATAAGGTTACCCTTTACTGATATTGCCTCTACTCCTCTAGTTTCTGCTTCTGCACCTGCTATTGTTCCGATTTCTGACGAGTTTCCTTTTAATATGGAGATACTTACTTTATTTAGAATTTCCTTTGCTTTGCCTGTTCGTAAGTCTGTGGCACCAGCTCCAACAATATCAAGGATTACAGGTATGTTTTTTTCATTTGCTTTCCTGCCTGCCAGAATCATTGATTTTACTAAATCTACTGTTAGAGTTCCGATATTTAAAACAAGAGCACTGGAAATAGAAGTCATTTGTTCAACCTCTTCTGGCGCATGAGCCATTACAGGTAATCCGCCTATGGCTCTTACTATATTTGCGCAGTCATAGATAGTTACCCAGTTTGTTATGTGATGTATGAGAGGTTTTTGCTCCTTTATTTTTTGTAAACTTTCTATTATATCCATAGTGTCCTTTCTTACTCTAATTTTCTTATTTTAATTTTTATTAAAAATTAAAATTCATATACTCTTTTGAATTCCTTCTTTGAATCTATTTGCATCTCTTCTTTTTAAGTAATTACCCAGGTTCTGAAAAATGTTAAAAAATACCATAAAATAAAAAACTACTAACCTGACCATTGATTAGTAGTTTATTTGTTGCTACTTTTCCTACGCTAGTATTACCTAGGTCAGGTTTAAGGGTCGACGGCTAATTCGGTTATCCGTCCTCTCAGCTTCGTGAGCTCCCCTAAGTATTTATAAATATTTAATTTTCAAATAAATTTCTTTATAATATAAAAGAGTAAAATAAAGAAATAGACTTATTGGATGTTAGCACAAAAAGTTTACATTAACAACTATAAAAAGGTGATATTCTGTAAAGGATATCCTTAAGTGGGAATCCAAGTATCAGGATAGTGATTTTTAAATGGAAATTACGGAAAGAAAAATAGAAATTTTAAAGGAAGTTGTTGGCAGATTTATTGCAAAAGCTGATCCTGTTTCTTCAAAGAGGATAGCCCAGGATTTGGAATTCGACCTGAGTTCGGCGACCATAAGAAAAGAAATGGCGGAACTGGAAGTAATGGGATACCTCACTCATCCCCATACATCAGCGGGGAGAATGCCTACGGATAAAGGTTATAGGTTTTACGTAGATAATGTCATAAAAGAAGAATTAGATACGAACACTGATATTGATGGAAATGATACCATCCTTGATATGGCAATAGGACAGGATATGGAGATAGAAATAATCCTGCAAAAGTCTGCAGAGATGCTTGCCAGGTTTACGAATTATCTGTCAATGATTGTGGCTCCTACAATTGAGCAGAGCAGGTTTAAACATATTGAACTTCTGAAATTCCACGGTAGAAACTTGCTTATGGTTTTAATTACAGATACAGGTAGGGTTTATAAAAGGAACTCTGTTCTGGAAGGTAGATACACTGATCTGGATTTACAGGCTGCAGCAAATATTTTGAATTCGCAGCTCAGAGATAAAAGTATTATTGATATCGGTGCGGAAGATATAAAAATACAGAAAGGTGATTCAAATCTGATACTTCTGTTAAATAAAATTATAGAGCTTATAAAAGAGTGTATTAAAGAAGACTTCCAATATAATAGAATTTTTATCCATGGTGCATCGGTAATACTACAGCAGCCTGAATTCATAGACCTTAAAAAGATTCAGAATATTCTGAGGGTTATAGAAAATGAATATTTACTTATGAAATTGTTGTTGGATTTTTCCAAGGATAAAGATTTTGTAGTAAAAATTGGTTCGGAATTATTTGAAGAAGGTACTGAAGACCTGAGTCTCATTGCATCAAAGTATAAGATTTATGGCAACTCTACCGGAGCCATAGGTGTCCTGGGACCAAAGAGGATGGATTACAGTAAAGTTATAAGAAATCTTAATCTTTTTGGGAGAAATCTTACAGAGATTTTTAGCTCCAGGGCATAAATGCCAGAGTAATAACTGGAAAAAGATATCAAAATGGGTTATTATTTCTCCGCTAAACATTTCATAAATCTTTTAGGTTTAGCTTTTATTTTTTGATTTTTTTGAGGTGATTTTAACCGGTGGCGAATAAAAGAGATTATTATGAAGTTCTGGGATTATCCCGGGACTGCACTTTATCTGATATAAAAAGAGAATATAGAAAGCTTGCCCGCAAGTATCATCCTGACGTAAATGATGGCAATCCTGAAGCAGAGGAAAAGTTTAAAGAAATTTCTGAAGCCTATGCAGTGCTCAGCAATGAAGAAAAAAGAAGACAATATGATCAGTTTGGGTTCAGCAGAAACCTGTTTGAGGGTTTTGATTTCGGAAGTGTGTTTTCAGAGTTTGGATTCGGAGATATATTTGATTCAATATTCGGCGGCGGCTTTGGCAGTGTTTTTTCCGGAGGGCGAAGAAGCAGCCACAGAGCAAGAGGTTCCGATATAAGTATTGAGACAAAAATCAGCTTTAAAGAGTCTGCGTATGGAATAAAAAAAGAGATTGAATATAATGTAGATGATATTTGTGAATCCTGTGGAGGGAAAGGCAGTACTGCTGATGATGGGATTATTACCTGTAGCGAATGCGGTGGCACAGGAAGAGTGAGAACTGCCAGGCAAACTTTTATTGGAAATATAGTAACCACATCCACCTGCAGCAAGTGCAGCGGATCCGGAGTAATAATAAAAGATCCATGTAAAAAATGCAGGGGTAAAGGTTATCGCGCTGTAAAGAAAAAAGTTAAACTGGATATCCCGGCCGGGATACATGATGGTGATAGCTTAAGGGTCTCTGGGAAGGGAAACTCTCTGGGCAGAGACTCCATAAGCGGTGATCTGTTTATAACTGTAAGAGTAGTACCTCACCCCGGATTTAAAAGGGTTGGTGATGATATACTATCCAGTGTTGATATATCATTTGCTCAGGCAGCTCTTGGTTGTAAAGTGGAGGTTGAAACTCTTGATGGAAAAGAAGAAATAAAAATCAAGGCTGGAACCCAACCTAATGAAAAGGTTACTCTTAAATCCAGGGGGATGGTTCAGCTTAATGGATATAGAAGAGGCGACCATGTAATCAGTATAAATGTTAAGATCCCTACCAGACTCTCCAAAGAAGAAATAACACTTCTAAAAAAATATGCGGATGGAAGGGAAGAAGTGGTTGGTAGCGGAAGCCATGGTACCTTCTCCAACGTTAAAAGTGTGTTTAAAAAATAGAATAATTTCCAGGTAGTTTAAAGAATTCTTTTTTTACATGAGATTGGCCTGATTATAATTTCACTTAAGACAGTTTGAAAAATGAGTTACCCGTATTTTTTTATAAATCCCGACAGTATTGAGGGAAATAAGATAAGAATTAGAGGAGAAGATTTAAATCACCTTGTAAATGTGCTGAGAAGTAAGGTCGGGGATGCAGTTTATATATCGGATAATGCCGACTATAAATATGAAACCGAAATTTTGGATATCAGAAAACCTGAAGTTACACTACTCATAAAAGATAAGAAGGCAATTACCAGAAAAATTCCTCAGTTAACTTTATTCCAGTGTGTACTTAAAAAAAATTCCATGGAATTTGTCATCCAGAAATCAACTGAAATAGGAGTGGATAGAATAATACCGGTTATAAGCGGAAGAGTGATTACAGATAAAAAGAAAATTACCGGAAAGATTGACAGATGGCAGAAAATTTCAGACGGAGCTTCAAAGCAGAGCAGGAGAGATTATAAGTGCGAAATACTTCCTCCGGAAGATATCCATGACATTAAGGTTTCGGATTACGATTTATTTTATATTCCCTATGAAGAGAGTTCCGGAAGCGATGAAAGTCTGACGGGAGCTAGAGATACTTCCAGAATCGGATATGTGATTGGGCCTGAAGGAGGTTTTGAGACCAGCGAATTAAATTTTTTAAAGGAGAAAGGCGCCAGGGAAATAAGATTCGGGAAGAATATTTATCGTTCTGAAACTGCAGCGATTTATTTTTTATCCATACTGGATTATTTGACCGGAAATCAACAATGAAGAAAGTGAAGTTTTCTGTAGACACACTAGGGTGCAAGGTCAACTTAAGTGAATCAGATTTTATTATAAAAGGACTGCAAAAAAAGGGAATGGAACTGGCCCCCTGGGATGAGAATCCTGATTTTTGTATAATCAATACCTGTACCGTAACCTCTCAGAGTGATAGAAAAGTCAGACAGATGATAAGAAAAGTTAAATCACAAAACAAAAACAGTAAAATAATAGTTACAGGCTGTTTTGTTGTTTTTAATAAAGAATTTTTAAAAGACTGCGGAATTGATTTCATAGTAGAAAACAGGGATAAAAACAAGATACCGGATTTAATTAGGGAAACAGTAGCACATGGAGAGATTCGCAAGGTTCCTGAGCAAAAAGAACCCGATAAGAAAGGTTTTAATTTTTACACTTACCCCCGGGCCAGTCAGATACATTCGAGGCCACTTATAAAAATCCAGGATGGGTGTGAACAAAACTGTACATATTGCATAGTTCCAAAAGTCAGGGGGAAATATAAAAGTATTCCCTGTTCAGAGGTTCTGGATAGGATAAGAGATCTGCAGAGAGACGGTTTTGAGGAGGTAGTCCTTACAGGTATCCACATTGGGAAGTATGGAAATGATTCCAAAAGCAGTAACCCGAGTTCCGAAGGAAAAGTCGGTAACCTGGCGGATTTACTGGAAAGAATTATGGAAGATACAGATGTAAAAAGGATAAGAATCAGCTCTATCGAAGTCGGTGAAATTAACCGCAGGCTGCTGGATATTTTAGAAAGGAATAAAGGACGCTTTGCCCGGCACCTGCATATTCCTCTTCAAAGTGGCAGTAACAGGGTTCTTAAACTGATGGGGAGGCCGTACACTGCGGAATACTATTTAAGGAAAATTGAAATGATTGGCAGGATTTTCCCTGGCATAGCATTGGCTACTGATGTGATGGTAGGCTTTCCGGGTGAAAGTGAGGAGGATTTTATCCAGACGGTGAAAATGATAGAGAAGATAAATTTCAGCAAAATTCATGTTTTCAAATTTTCCAAAAGAAAACATACCACAGCTTATTGGATGAGCAATCAGATTGGCGAGGAAGTTAAATCCAGGAGAAGCGAGATTATAAGGAAGATTGGGGACAAACTGAGAAGCGATTATCTCAAACGTAATATAGGGAAGCTATTAAATGTCGTATGCGAGGAAATGGACATTGATAATAATATTATGAGTGGAACTTCCGAAAATTATATTAGAGTTTACTTTAAGATGGATAAAAAGAAATTTCCTTTACTGAAAGGTAAAATACTGGAGGTTGCTGCGAGTTCCGAATATAAAAACGGTCTCTGGGGAATATTGAACTAAAAGATATGAAAATAGTCTTTGGCTTTAATTTATGAGTTTGTAAAAGTTGTAAAAATTTGAAAAAATAGTATAATCTCCCACCTAGAGTAGGATTGAGTATGAAAAATGTTTTATAAATAGAAAAATTATAAAAAAATAATGACAGATTGTCTTTTTTGTAAAATTTTGAATAAAGAAATAGAAAGCGATATAGTATTTGAGAGTGATAATGTTTTGATATTTAAGGATATATCGCCAAAAGCGCCTGTACATCTTCTGGCTATCCCCAAAAAACATATTAGTTCAATTCTGGAGATTGAAAAACTGGACTCCAGGTTATTAAAAGAATTAATGGAAGCAATTAGCAGAGTAGCGCTGGAGATGGAGCTGGACAAGGAGGGTTTCAGAGTAGTCACCAATACTGGCAGTGGTGCCGGGCAGAGTGTGGATCATCTGCATTTTCACATATTGGGAAAAAGAAGATTTGACTGGCCTCCAGGTTAAAATTTTTAAATTATTCATTATCCACCTATTATGTAGCTTCCAATTTTTTTTAATAATGTTACAAGAAGAAATCTCAAAAAGGAGGAGCTTTGTCTCCAGTAAAACAAAAGTTAAGTATTAATTTTAAGAGCGACCATTCAATGGCAGAATTAATTGGTAATAGGGATGAATTGCTGCGTTTGATTGAGAGAAAATATAATGTTGAGATCTTTGTGCTGGGAAACGATCTGGAAATATCAGGGAAGAATAGGAATGTAAAGGAAGTTGTGAAACTAATAGAGGAATTGGCGTTACAGATAAATCTGGGGCAGAAATTAAGCTCTGAAAAAGTCAGCGACTCTATAAAGATTATGGAAGATAAATCAGATTTAGAACCGCATGAAATATTCAAAAACAGTATTGTAGTAAACAGTGGGAAGAAAATTAAGCCGCGCACAGTAGGTCAAAAAAAATATATTGAAGCAATCAAAGAAAATGTAATAGTTTTTGGAATAGGGCCGGCTGGAACCGGTAAGACTTATCTGGCTTTGGCCTTAGCTGTTGAAGCTTTAAAAGAGGACAAAGTAGCACGGATAATTTTGATAAAACCTGTAGTTGAAGCAGGTGAAAAACTGGGATACCTGCCGGGGGATATGTATGATAAAGTGAATCCTTACTTAAGGCCTTTGTATGATGCTTTATATGAAATGCTGGATGTTGAAAAATTTCAACAGTATCGTGATATGGGTATTATTGAAGTGGTACCCCTGGCTTATATGAGAGGCAGGACTCTAAATGATTCCTTTATTATTCTTGATGAAGCCCAAAATACATCTCCTGAACAAATGAAAATGTTTCTTACCAGGTTGGGGTTCGGCTCCAAGATAGTGGTAACCGGTGATATTACCCAGATTGATTTGCCCCATGATAAGGAATCAGGCCTTGTTATAGTAGAGAGGATTTTGAGAGAGATACAGGGGATTGAATTTGTATATCTTAGTTCAAAAGATGTAGTCAGGCATGAACTGGTGCAGAAAATTGTAGATGCCTATAAAGTTTATGGGGAGAGAATTAAAAAGTAATTTTATAGTATAATTTATATGGGATTAGAATGATAGCCAGAGACAAAAAAAATAAAGAGTTGCTAAAGGTTGAAAGAAGCAGGCTGGAAAAGATATGGGGGTTTATTAGCAAATATTTTTCGTACAGGAATAAAGTTGCTCAGAGAATGTATATATTCATTTTAACCCTGGCCCTGGTAACAGCTGTTCTTTCATATAATTATGCCCCTGATATAGGTGTAGAGATGGGAAAACCCAGCCCAAGAACCATTAAAGCAACCAGGGGTATAGAATTTGAAGATGTTGCAAAAACAGAGGAAGATAGAAATAAAAATGAAGCAGAGGTAGAGGATGTATATGTTTATGATATAGATGTTTTGAATGGTGAAGAAGGAGCACTTTACCAGATTAGATATTTTTATCTTCTCACAGGCATAGTTCAAAAGAAGGAAGATAAATCTTTTGAAGAAAAAGTTGATTATATGACTAATCTTCTAGGTAGCCAGTATTCTGAATCCATCATTTCTCTGGTACTTAATTTACCGGTGGATGATCTTAATCTACTTCTGGTGAAGACGCAGGATATTGCAAGGGAAATAATGAAGGAAAGAATAAGGCCAACTGAGGTGGATTTTGCCAAAAGTGAGGCTATCGGGCTTGTTGAAGCGGATGGAGACATACAACCTGGATATGTTCCTATAGTAACCAGTGTGCTGGAAAACAATATCCAGCCTACGGCAGTATTTGATCCTGCTGCTACTGAAAAGGCAAGGGAAGAAGCCCGATTGAACACAAGCCCGCATATGGTATCGGTGCTTGAAGGCCAGACAATTGTCTTTGAAGGAGAAATTGTAAACGATACTGATATTCTTATATTAACCAAATTGGGTTTACTTCAGACTGGTTTTAACTGGAAAAGGCTTCTATATATATTCTTTATATCTTCCGTAGTCCTTTTCTTGTTTGGATTTTATCTTTACAGATTTAATTTAAATATCTTCAATAATACAAAAAAATTGGTTATTAACTCAATTCTGGTGGTAATATTTACAGCTCTGATAAAGACGCTTACTATACTTTCATCCATACATCTAAATTTCTGGAACTATTTATTTCCTGTAATGGCAGCATCACTTATTTGCACTGTTTTATTTAATGCGCGTATAGCGATGATGCTGACTATTTGTCTTGGAATATTTGCTGGTATTGCAACTGATTTTGATTTCAGTCTGGCTATTGCCTATATATTAGGGGGCATTTTTTCCACTTATATGGTATCGAAAGCTTCCCAGCGGTCTGCGGTAATGAAGGCCGGGTTTATAAGCTCTCTTGTTCTTGCCTTTTTATTTCTAACCATTAATCTTATTGGTGGGGAAGTAAAGACAATTGCTCTTTATACTGTACTTGGGGTGGTCAATGGTATTGTCTGTGCTATTCTTGCCATAGGTTTTTTGCCGTTTATTGAGTCTACTTTTAATGTTGTGACTGCAATGGGATTGCTGGAGCTTTCCAATACGGATCAGCCGCTGTTGAAGGAATTGCTTATATCAGCGCCCGGTACCTATAACCACAGTATTCTGGTAGGTCATCTTGCGGAAAGCGCAGCAAAATCTATAGGAGCTGATTCATTGTTGGTGAAGGTGGCAGCGCTGTATCATGACCTTGGAAAAATGAAAAGGCCTGAGTATTTTTATGAGAATCAGATGGATATTGGAAATGTTCATGACCGTTTAAATCCTTCTATGAGCAGACATATAATATCAAACCATATAAAAGATGGTTTGGAACTGGCAGCAAAAAATAAGATTCCCCGGAAAGTTTTAAATATCATCTCCCAGCATCATGGAAATTCGATAATATCCTACTTTTACGAGAAGCAGAAAGATAGAGAGGCAGCTACTAATGGTGGCTCGAATGGTCTGAAGGAGCATTTCCGCTATCCGACTAAAAAACCACAGAGTAAAGAGGCTGCAATTCTTATGCTGGCGGATTCGACAGAGGCTGCAGTGAGATCTATTGGCAGGGTAACCCCTAAAAAGGTTGAGCAAATGATAAATGACATATTTGAAGATAAATTAAAAGACGGCCAGCTGGATGAAACCAATATGACCATTAAAGAGATAAATACAGTCAAAGATACCCTGATTGATGGTATCATGTCTATCTATCATTCACGACTTTCATATGCTGAACCTGCCACAAAGGCAAAAGGGGATTTAGAATCAAGAATGGAAGCAGAATGGAAGTCGCACTGATTAACAATCAAAGTAAAATAAAGCTGGATCTGGATTTAATAAGGGAAATTGCAGTATATATTTCGGATAAATTCGATAGAGATCCAAAGAGTGAACTTAGTATTATTTTTTCGGACAGTAGGAAAATAAGAGAATTAAATAAAAAGTACAGAAATATAGACAGTGAGACCGATGTTCTGTCTTTTTCTTATGTTTCTGATAGAGATAAAATGAGTCTGGGAACTGATACTTATACTGTGGGGGAAATAATTATTTGCCCGGAGGTTGCACGGTCTAATATTTCGAGTCAGGATAAAAACTGGAGTCTTAATCTGGAAATAACGCTACTGATAATACACGGTATACTGCATATATATAGTTATGACCACCGGAAAGAAAAAGAGAGGGTGGATATGGAGAGTATCCAGGATAGTTTAATATCTGATACCAGGAGAACTTTTAACATCTAATTATTTACATCTTAAGTCTGCCACTCTGGAGTTACCTAAAATCGTAGTTTGCCTATTGACAAATAATGTAAAATTGATAGTGGGTATATTTTTTTTTCAATTTTTAGAATAAATATTAATTTCTAGTATGGGTGATGTAATTATCCAGGAGATAAGAAGTGTTGACTGGAAATTAGTTAGTAAGATTGTAGAACTGGAAAGAAGGAATCTAGGAAGAAAAGCTTCAATAAATCAGTGGGTAATACCGGTAATAATAAGGTATGGGAAGTTCATTATAGCGCAAAAAAGCAGGAATAATTCTGATATTATCGGAGTATGTGAACTTGTAAGAAGCTGGAGAAGTAAACATGCTGCTTTTATCCACTCTTTTTATATTGACAAAGGATACAGGAGAAAAGGTATTGGTAGAAAACTTCTTCAAAAAGTAATTGATATTTTAAAGAATGATGGTTTTAAGGAAATAGAATTGACTGTTGATCCGGATAATGAGGCTGCTGACCGGCTTTACAAAAATTTTGGTTTTAAAAAAGTTGGTCTGAGGAAAAACGAATATGGCAGAGGAGTAGACCGGAATTTAATGAGATTAGAACTATAATGGATAAAAATGATTTTAAATCCGGCTTTGTTGGTTTGATAGGGAGAGCAAACGTAGGAAAATCTACATTGATTAATAAGATTTTGAATCGGAAGATAGTTATTACTTCGGGTAAGGTTCAAACTACGAGAAGTAAAATTAATTGTATTTTAAATACTGAAAACTCCCAGGTAATTTTTATTGATTGTCCTGGTTTTCTCAAACCGAAGGACCTGTTTGGGGAGAAGTTGAACAATGTTATTTTCGGCGTGATTGATGACGCCGATTTAATTGTGGTGGTTGTGGATGTAGCCTCAGGGATAGGGAGTGGAGATTTTTTTATTTTTGATAAGGTTAAATATAAACCTCAACCCAAGTTTCTGCTGCTGAACAAAGTAGATCTGGTCTCAAAGGGTAAAATAGAAAGAGAGAGAAAAAAACTGGAGAGTTTGGATTATTTTGACTATATAGGTGAGGTTTCTGCAAAGACCGGGAAAAATATTGGCGAGTTTCTAACATTGTTAACCGGGAAGCTGCCAGAGGGGCCCAGATATTTTGAAAAGGATACCATTACTGATCAGCCTCTGGAAAAAACGATTTCAGATGTGGTAAGGGAAAAATTATTCAAGAACTTGTCCGAAGAGCTCCCCCACAGTATAAATGTAGAGGTAGAAAGATTTGAGAAAACTGTTGCTGCGAATGGCGGAGAGATGATTGTCATAGGGTGCAGCATTTATACTGAAAGAGTATCGCAGAGGGCTATAATTATTGGTAAATCAGGAAGTATGTTAAAGAAAGTTGGAAGGCAAGCCAGACTGGAGCTTGAGGATTTACTAAAAAGCAGGGTTTTTCTGGAATTATGGGTCAAAGTTGAAAAAAACTGGACCAGAAATGAGCTCTTACTTAAGAGATTTGGTTACTAATTAAAAATATTATTAGTTTATATAAATAAAGGTGGGTGGTAAAAACGTTAACTAAAGAACAATTAGCAAAAACCATCGATCAGACGTTACTTAATCCTGTTGCAACTTCAAAGGATATAGAACAATTGTGTATCAATGCCAGAAAAAATCACTTTGCTGCAGTGTGCGTCAATCCTACTTTTATAACGCAGGCAAAAAAAATACTGGCTGATACTGATGTAAAAGTTTGTTCTGTTGTAGGTTATCCGCTGGGAGCAAATACTATAGAGACGAAAGTCTTTGAAGCGAGGGATAATGTAAGAAAAGGTGCAGACGAACTGGATATGGTAATAAATTTAGGAGCTGTAAAAGGTGGTAATTATGAGTATGTTGAAAGGGAAATCAAAATAGTTGTCAATGTAATAAGGCGCGAGCAGATAGCAGAATACAACAGGCACATCAATATTAAGGTTATAATAGAGACTGCAATTTTAAATAGGGATGAAATTAAAAAAGTATGTGCAATTATTGAGAAGTCGGGTGCTGATTTTGTGAAGACATCTACCGGGTTTGGCGTAAAAGGTGTGGAGCTTGATGACATCAGATTGATAAGGGAAGTTGTTACCAGAAACATAGGAGTTAAAGCATCAGGAGGGATAAGGACATTTGGAGATGCGCAGGCACTTATAGATGCCGGTGCAACAAGGCTGGGGACCAGCAGCGGAATAAATATAATCAAAGAGTATAGTGCTATTTTTGACAAATAAAAAATGCCATCTTATAAAGCTAAGGCTATTATTTTAAAATCTTATAAGCTGGGAGAATCAGATAAAATAGTTAAAATGTACTCCAGTGATGGAGATATAATAAGTGCGGTGGCAAAAGGAGCCAGGAAGGTACGGAGTAGATTTGGGGGAAGGCTCGAGTTGTTTAATCTGGTTGATCTGGAGCTTACTACAGGCAGAAATCTGGATGTCATAAATCAAGTAGAAATAATAAAAAATTTTAAGAATATTGCTTCAGATTTTTATAAATTTGTCTTCTGCGAAATAATAAGCAAAATCATCTTAAAAACTCAGGCTTCCGGAGGAGACGCGTCTCCGCTTCTATTTAAATTAATTTATATCTGTTTTAATGAAATCAATAATCTGGACTCTGAAGATATTGTATCTCTAAAAAAGACCATGTGTTTTTTTGGTATTAAGTTTTTGAGGATTACAGGTTATATACCTTTGCTTGAAAACTGTAGCAAATGTAATCGGGAGCTGAAAAATTTATATTCTTTCCATAAAGATGAGATTTATTTTTCAGTCAAATATGGAGGGATTCTCTGCGAAAAATGTGGAAATTCTTTGGCAAACAGAGAAACTTTAAGTGCCTCAGACTATAGATTTCTATGTGATTTATTTAATCTTAAACTGGAAGATTTCAGAGATCTGGAGGTAAATCCCCCCACTCTTAAAAGAGTATATAAGCTGATAGAAGATTATATAATCTACCATACTGAATGTAATGTGGATAGTTTTAAATATTTTAAAAAGATAGGGATATAAGTTAAAATAAGAAACTATGAATTTTCAGGATATTATTTTTAATCTGCAGAAATACTGGGCGAAAAATAAATGTATTATTAAACAGCCAATGGATCTGGAAAAGGGTGCAGGCACATTCAACCCGGATACTTTCCTGCGGTGTTTGGGCCCTGAGCTGTGGAATGTTGCCTACGTTGAGCCTAGCAGGAGGCCTACCGATGGAAGGTACGGGCAGAATCCTTTCAGGACTCAGTTTTATTACCAGTTTCAGGTGCTGTTAAAACCATCCCCGGACAATGTAATAGATCTTTATCTTGGTTCTCTTAAGAACCTCGGCATTGATTTAAAATTACACGACATCCGGTTTGTTGAGGATGATTGGCAATCTCCCACTATTGGGGCTGCGGGCCTGGGATGGGAAGTATGGGCTGATGGAATGGAAATAACCCAGTTTACCTATTTTCAGCAGATGGGTGGTTTTGCGCTCAAGCCTGTATCGGCAGAGATTACATATGGTCTGGAGCGAATTGCCATGTATTTGCAGAACAAGGATAGTTTCTGGGAACTCAATTGGTCTGATAGTATAAGTTATGGTGACTTACATCTTGAATCTGAAAAGCAATGGTCGGCTTATAACTTTGAGGTAGCCAGCGTGGATATGCTTCTGGATCTGTTTGAGAAATATGAAAAGGAATTCCAGAAAGTCATGAAAAGAGAATTGGTCTTTGTAGGATGCGAATACGTACTTAAATGTTCGCATATTTTTAATTTACTGGATGCAAGGGAAGCAATAAGTGTGGCAGAGAGAACTTCTTATATCGCCAGGGTAAGAGATCTAGCCAAAATTTTATGCTCTGCTTATCTTGAACAGAGAGAGAAGCTGGGTTATCCACTGTTGAAAGGGAATAAAAAATAATCATGGAAAAAGATTTACTTTTTGAAATTGGAACCGAAGAGCTGCCCCCTTCGTGTATCGAGGAAGGGGTTAACGGCTTAAAGAAAGTTATTGAAGATAAGCTTGTTGAAAATAGATTGGAATTTAGAAGTGTCCAAACTTACAGCTCACCAAGAAGACTTGCTGCTGTAGTAAAGGGGCTTAAGGAAGTTCAAAAGTCTGAGGAGAGAATAGTCACCGGTCCTCCTGTAAAGATTGCATTTGATAAAGACAGCAACCCTAAAGAATCAGCAGAAGGTTTTGCCAGGAGTTTAAATCTTAAAGTCAGTGACCTTGAGAAAATTGAAATTAAAGGTAAAGGCTTGTATCTGGGGAAAAGGATCATAGAAGAGGGGAAGAAGACAAAGGATTTACTACCGGATATATTGAAGGATTCTATACTTTCTCTGACCTTTAGCAAGCAGATGACCTGGGCGGATTATGATATTAGATTTGCCCGTCCCATCAGATGGATACTTGCTTTATATAATAGTGAGGTGATTAGATTTAGTATTGCAGATTTGAGTTCGGGAAATATTACTTTTGGCCACCGCACAATCAGTCCTGGCCCTATAACTGTTAAAAGTGTTGAAAGCTACTTTAAGCTGCTGGAGGATAAAGGGAAGGTGATAGTTGATGCCGAAAGAAGAAAGGAGTTAATATTAAATCAAATAAGTCAATTGGAAGAAAAGGTATGGAAGGGTAAATATAAAGTAGTCTTGAATGAAGACTTACTTAAAGATGTGGTAAATCTGGTTGAGGTACCAAATACTATTGTAGGGAACTTCCCTGAGGAATTTCTTTATATTCCAAAAGAACTACTGGTAGAAGCAATACAATATCACCAGAAATACTTTGCGGTTTTGGATACGTCCGGCAATGTCAGTACTAAATTTATAATTGTACAGAATGGAATAAAAGATGAAGGTGGAGTAAAAGAAGGAAATGAAAGGGTACTAAAGGCCAGATTGAAGGATGCTGCATTTTTTTACGAGGAAGACAGGAAGCATAATTTTAACTACTGGACTGATAAACTAAAAGGAGTAATTTTCTTTTCTAACCTTGGCAGTATGTATGAAAAAGCTGTAAGACTGAAAAAAGTAAGCATGCATATTGTAGATTTACTGAATAACAGCAGCCTGAAGGGTAAGAATGATATATCCACTAAACTGGCTGCCGCAAGCATGCTCTGTAAATGTGACCTTGTTACCAGTATGGTAGTGGAGTTTCCGGCGCTGCAGGGAGTAGTTGGTCGGGAATATGCCAGAGAAAAGAATGAGGAAAGTATAGTATCGGATGCAATTTTTGAGCACTACCTTCCAAGGTTTGCTGGTGATATTCTACCCTCAACAGATGTGGGCCTAATATTATCTGTTGCTGATAAAATTGATACTATAACCGGGATGTTCCTGGCAGGAAAAATACCTTCAAGCTCTGAGGATCCCTTTGCATTAAGAAGAAAAGCATCCGGTATTGTGCTCTCAGTTCTTAAAGGCAAATATGATTTTGATCTTGTTGATTTGATAAGGTACAACCAAAAATTACATCATGAATTTTCGGATTCTAAAGGTGTAGGTGATTCAAAGAATGTTGGCGAGGTTAAAGATTTTATTATTGCAAGATTCCGGTTCTTGTTAGAGAAAAAGGGTAGAAGGCTGGATATACTTGAGTCAATTCTGGAAGCAGGGTGTGGGTCTATTCTGGATATCGATTTGAGGTATAAGGCAATAGAGGAGTTCATAGAAAAGAAGGATATTAAAAGAATTTCATTTCCTATGATCAGATGTAGAAATATTATTGGAGGAAAAGAATTTAGAAAAGTTGAGGAGAAGTTTCTGACAGAGGAGTATGAAAAAAAATTATTTTCATCTGTTAAGATGAAGAAAGCTAAAGTGGAAGACCTCATATGTAGAAAAGACTACACTTCGGTTCTTGTTGAACTTAATGAGTTAGGAGAAACTGTAGATTTATTTTTTGATAAAGTCCTGGTTATGGATAAGGACGAGAAAATAAGATCTAACAGAATTAATTTGATTAAAGAAACAGTTGATCTTTACATGATGCTAGCAGATTTCTCTAAGTTGGTTATAGATGGCAACTAGAAGATGCAAAAACCTTTTTTAAATATTCTGCTCTTATCTTTTTTCCATTTTTCTGGTATTATAGTTCAATTTGTTTTTTTGTGATTATAAAATTGGGTTAGTAATTTAACAGTGGGAAAGGGTTTGATACAAAATGGTTTCTAAAAAATATGTGTATTTTTTTGGTGAAGGCAGTAAGGAGATGAGAGAACTTCTGGGAGGAAAAGGTGCGAATCTATCGGAGATGACCAATATTGGTTTACCGGTGCCTTATGGCTTTACCATAACTACAGAGGTTTGTAACCTATTTTATGATCTGGGTAAAAGGTATCCCGAGGGTCTTGAAGATCAGATTGAGGAAAATTTAAAGAAACTGGAAGAAAAAATGGGGATGAGTTTTGGAGATGAGGAAAATCCACTCCTGGTTTCTGTCAGATCCGGGGCAGCTTTTTCTATGCCAGGCATGATGGATACAGTACTGAACCTGGGTTTAAATGATAAAACCGTAATGGCTTTGATAAAAAAGACAAAGAATGAAAGATTTGGCTGGGACTCTTACAGAAGATTTGTCCAGATGTTTGGCGATGTGGTAATGGGTGTGGAGCACGATAAATTTGAAGAAGCACTTCAATCAAAAAAAGACAAAAAGAATGTAAAGTTTGATACTGACCTGACAGCAGAAGACCTGAAGGAACTTGTGGAAGATTATAAGAAAATAATAAAAGAGACCAAGGGAAAAAGTTTCCCTCAGAATCCCAGAGAACAGCTGAAAATGTCCATTGATGCAGTATTTGGGTCCTGGAACAATAAAAGAGCTATATCTTACAGGAATCTTCATGATATTCCTCATAATATTGGCACTGCGGCTAATGTACAGGCTATGGTTTTTGGAAACATGGGGAAGGATTCAGGAACAGGTGTAGCTTTCACAAGGGATCCTGCGACTGGTGAAGATGAATTTTATGGCGAATATCTGATTAACGCGCAGGGTGAAGATGTGGTTGCGGGGATAAGAACCCCTCAGCATATCTCCAGATTAAAAGAAGAGATGCCCGAGATTTATGAGCAGCTAATTGATATACGGAAAAAGTTAGAGGAACATTACAAAGATATGCAGGACCTGGAGTTTACCATTCAGGAAGGAAAGTTATATATGCTTCAAACCAGAACTGGTAAGAGGACAGCAGCTGCCGCACTCCAGATTGCAGTAGATATGGTTGAACAGGGTTATATAGATAAAAAAACTGCAGTAACCAGGGTGGAACCACAGATGCTGGATCAATTACTGCATAAGCAGTTGGATAAAAAGGCTAAGGAAAATGCCCAGTTGCTTACTAAAGGACTTCCGGCGTCGCCGGGGGCAGCATTGGGCAAAGTGGTTTTTGACGCAGATGCGGCTGTAAAAGAAGCCAAGGATGGAAATGTGATTCTGGTAAGAACGGAGACATCTCCTGAAGATATTCAGGGCATGGCGGTAGCACAGGGAATTTTGACTGCAAGAGGAGGAATGACCTCACATGCGGCTGTAGTGGCACGAGGTATGGGTAAATGCTGTGTGGCTGGTGCGGAAGACATTAAAGTATTTGAGAATAAAGAGTATTTTGAAGTAAATGGCAGCAAAATAAACAGAGGTGATTGGATTACCCTGGATGGTTCAACCGGGGAGGTATTTAAGGGTAAGATTCCGGTAGTTGATCCTGAAATGGGGAAAAATTTCAAGAAATTTATGAGTTGGGCTGATGATCATAGAAAGATTGGAGTAAGAACAAATGCTGATACTCCTAATGATTCCAGAGTTGCCCGGGATTTTGGAGCTGAAGGCATTGGCCTTTGCAGAACAGAGCATATGTTTTTTGAAGCAGATAGAATAAAAGCTATGAGAAAAATGATAGTGGCTAGCAGCAGGGAAGAAAGAGAAAAAGCTCTGGCAAAGCTTCTTCCTATTCAGAAAAAAGATTTTATGGGAATATTTAAAGTAATGAATGATCTGCCTGTGACTATAAGGCTCTTGGATCCGCCACTGCATGAATTTTTGCCCACTGAAGATGAAGATATCAAGGAAATAGCCAAGGAGCTGGGCTTAGAATTTGATGAGTTGAAGGCAACTATTAATTCTCTCCATGAAATGAACCCGATGTTGGGACACAGAGGATGCAGGCTTTCCATTACCTATCCTGAAATTCTTGAAATGCAGGTCAGAGCTATATTTGAGGCAACTGTTGAGCTTACAAGGCAGGGATACAAAGTTAAGCCCGAGGTGATGATTCCATTGGTTGGAATTGTAAAGGAATTTAAGATCTTAAAGGAACAGATTATTGAAATTGCCAGTGGAATAATGAAGAAAGAGAATCTGAAGTTTGATTATAAAGTAGGGACAATGATCGAAATTCCGAGAGCCTGTGTTACTGCAGATGAAATAGCAACAGAAGCTGAATTTTTCAGCTTTGGAACAAACGATTTAACCCAGATGACTTTTGGATTTTCAAGAGATGATGCCGGTAAGTTTCTTCCTGATTACATAGAAAAAGGAATCCTCGAGAAAGACCCCTTTGCTACTCTTGACAGAGGTGGTGTAGGGCAGTTAGTTAAAATGGCAGTGGAAAAAGGCCGGAGGACAAGGGAGAATATAAAAATCGGCATATGTGGAGAGCACGGTGGCGATCCCAGTTCGGTAGAATTCTGTCATATGGTAGGAATGGATTATGTAAGCTGCTCGCCATACAGAGTTCCGGTTGCCAGGCTTGCTGCTGCGCATGCAGCAATAAAGGAAAGTGAAAAGTCTAAAGAAGTTTTTCTGGATGTTTAGTAATAAACCCTCTAATAAATAGTGTATTAGTGGTAAAATAAATACAGGCCTATTGTATTTATAAATTGAGAATTTTGATTTTTATTTTCCGGAAGTTTTACCAGATATATTACTATTGCCATATTTTCGACATTTGGAAGAGAAATGAATAGAAGTCTAAAAGAGGGCGAAGTAGAGGAATTAAAGTCCAGAGCAGATATTTACGGAATTGTCTCGAATTATGTAAAACTCAAGAAGGCCGGCAGGAATTATACCGGGCTCTGTCCTTTCCATAAGGAAAAGACTCCATCTTTTACTGTTGATACCTCAAAGCAGCTTTACCACTGTTTTGGATGTGGAGAAGGCGGTGATGTAATAAATTTCATAGAGAAGATTGAGAATATGGAGTTTGTGGAAGCTGTCGAATTTCTGGCAAAAAAGATTGGTTACAGTTTAAAGTATAATTACAGTGGTTATAAGGGGTCATCAAAATTAAAAGACAGACTTGTAGAGTTAAACGAGCAGGCTAAGAAGTATTTCAACTTCATACTTTTTAACAGCAAAAAAGGCTTACCTTCGTTGAATTATTTAAAGAATAGGGGTTTTACAGAGGATATTTTAAAGGAATTTGAGGTGGGATATAGTCCGGATAACTGGAGTAGTTTTTCAGATTTTGCTAGAAAAAGGGGATATAAACCGGAGGAATTAGTACAATGCGGTCTTGCTATTGAAAGCAAAAAGGGCAAGAGTGGAATATACGACCGGTTCAGGGGAAGGATTATGTTTCCCATTCAGGATATAGTAGGGAAAACAATAGGTTTTGGGGGAAGAATTATTTCAGAAAACAGTAAAACCGGTGGTGATAAAGCAAAATATATTAATACTCCTGAAACCAGGCTTTATTCCAAAGGGAAAAATATATATAGAATCTCTCAGGCTAAAAATCAGATTGTGGAAAAGGATGAGGTTCTTATAGTAGAAGGGTATACTGATGTGATGGCTCTGTATCAGTCAGGAATAAAAAACGTAGTTGCCAGCCTGGGTACTGCTCTTACTTCGGACCAGATAAAACTACTGGGCCGGTTTACAAAAAATATTGTGCTGGTTTTTGACAGTGATACGGCTGGTGTGAATGCTTCTCTCAAAGGAATTGAGAGATTAAGAGAGTATAATGAAAGACTGGACTTATATTATGAGAATAATTTGAATATTAAAGTATCCATACTTGAGGAAGGCCACGACCCAGCCGATTTTATATTTAAAAGGGGCAAAGAGGCCCTTGATAGAAGAATTGAGGATTCACCGGCTATTATTGATTTTACTATTGATGCAATTATAAAAAGATATGATATCAGCAGCCTTGCCGGTAAGCTTAAGGCAAGCGATCATCTTATAAGGTTTATATCCACCCTCTCTTCGAGCATTATCCAGGAGGAATGTATAAAGAGGGTAGCACAGAAGTTGAATCTTAAGGAAAGCCTGCTTCTGGAAGAAATGTTAAAGAAAGAATATGATCGCAGGAGTAAAACTGTACACTGGGGTGGGGATTACAATAGCGAAAAGCAAGAATCCGGAAGTGAAAGTATTATTCCCTTAAAAAGAGTAGAAGTGGAGGCGCTAAAATTGATAATAAATGGGCTTGGAAACAAGATTAATGAACTTTTAAATCTGGGACCGGATTATTTTAGATTTGAGGATACAAGACAACTTTATCTGATTATAAGAAATGAATTTGCGAGAGCAAAGGAAGATAATAAAAGGATAAACTTTCCAATAAAAATTACGTCTGGAGCAGTAGAAAATGAGGATGTGAGAAAATTATATAATTATATTTTGTTTAGTGAACCGCATTTTATAGACCAGAACATAAATCTGGTAGGCAGTGAGATAATCAATAATTTAAAGCAAGTCCACATCTCTGAAGAAATTGAGAATATCAGGAAAAAAATGATAGAATATGAGAAGAGTAAAAATGCAGGTGGTGCAAGAAATGATGCTCTTGCCAGTAAATATGACGAACTGTACCAGAGGTTGATAGAATTAGAAAAAGAAAAAATGAGTTTGAAAATAATTTAAATTTTGAGGTGAATTTAATATGAAGAGGGGATCTGAATTTAAGCTGGAAGAAGTGAAAATGTTGATAAATAAAGGTAAAGCTGATGGTATCCTGACTACCGAAGAAATTGTTGAGACCCTTTCAGATATAGAACTGTCCAAAGAGCAGATTGAAAATATTTATGATGTTATCCAGAATCTGGGTATAGAGATTATAAATGAGGAAGATGAGGAGATTGATAGCGGAGGCTCGGGCAAGAAAAGTGACGAGGAAGTTTTCAGCAGAAAACTGGATTTGACTATAAAATCTCCTACAAATGACCCGGTTAGAATGTACCTTAAGGAAATTGGAAAGGTAAGACTTCTGACTGCTTTTGAAGAGGTCCAACTTGCAAAGAAGATTGAACTGGGTGACACAGAGGCTAAGAGAATGCTGGTTGAAGCTAATTTGAGACTTGTTGTGAGTATTGCCAAAAAATATGTGGGAAGGGGAATGTTATTTTTAGATCTTATACAGGAAGGAAATTTGGGACTCATCAGGGCAGTTGAGAAGTTTGATTATAAAAAAGGTTATAAATTTTCTACTTACGCCACCTGGTGGATAAGACAAGCTATAACCCGAGCTATAGCAGATCAGGCGAGGACCATAAGGATTCCGGTACATATGGTGGAAACAATAAACAAATTGATAAGAATACAGAGGCAGCTTCTGCAAAAATTTGGGAGAGAGCCAACTCCGGAAGAGATTGCAAAGAAGATGAAATTTTCACCGGAGAAAGTAAGAGAAATTATGAAAATATCTCAGGAGCCGGTATCTCTTGAAACTCCTATCGGGGAGGAAGAAGATAGCCATCTGGGAGATTTTATAGAGGACTCGGAAGTAGAAGCACCTTCTGATGCTGCTTCCTTTACTATGCTTCAGGAACAACTTCAGGAAGTTTTAAATACATTAAATGACAGGGAGAGAAAAGTTATTCAGTTGAGGTTTGGACTTCAGGATGGTCATCCCAGAACTCTTGAAGAAGTAGGCAGGGAATTCGGAGTTACCAGAGAAAGGATCAGACAGATAGAATCGAAGACCCTTGGAAAGTTGAGACATCCTAATAGAAGTGGTGTTTTAAGGGATTTTCTTGAACATTAAGATAGTCTAATATTTTCCACTGCGATATCTTTGAAGCTGAAGTCGAATGTTTAAATTAAGAATTGTTTGTCTATTTATTTCAGTTATTCCTATCAAACTACTATTGAAATAAACTTTTTATATACTATAATAACATATCGTGCTATCCAAGTTCCCCGATAGCTCAATGGTAGAGCATTCGGCTGTTAACCGAAGGGTTGTAGGTTCGAGTCCTACTCGGGGAGCCATTATTGAGCTCTTCATCAAATTGTTTTCAAAGATTTTTATTAATTTCTTCTCTTAAATCATCAAATGTTTCTAATATTTTTTCAACAAGAGATTCAATTCTTGAAGGATGCAAATCAAGTGCATAAGCATGTGAAAAAAAATGACGGAAACCAAGATATTCTTTGAGTTTATTTTCTAACTCGTCTGAGATTATATTTTCGCTCTTTGCTTTAAGCAGTAATTCTTGATGCCACGAAGATCCTATTGGTATGTCAATTGATTTCAGTTTAAATATCTGTTTAAGTATATTTTCAACCCCATTATAGAAATTATGGATCAATGTAGATAAACCTGCAAGCTCTAATTGTGATAACTGAGAAACAGGTTTATCTGGAAGAAGCGAGAGAGTATTTTCTATAGCTTCATATTCAGCTTCAATCCGGTCCTTAAAATCAGCCATAGATTAATTCTCCTTCTTGTTTTATCAATCTAATAAACTTTGAGGATCCAGCCAAGTCTACAATATCAATAGGTTTTGAAAGCCGGAGCAATAAATCACCATAATATTTAAAAAAGTCTTTAGGCGGGAGTCCCTCTACAGCAATGTCAATATCATTACTTATCTTTTCTTTATCTAGACTGGAACCAAAAAGTAATACTCGCTTGACTTTATATTTTCTTGATAGATCTTGAATAACCCTTTTATCTTTCTCATCAATCATGGAAATATTATATCATAATTTTTTATCATTTTATTTTTGAATTCAATACTTTATCCTTACAGATAGTTCGAAAGTTCTTGCTACTGTACTACTAGGGGAGCCAATATACTTGTATTAATACTTTAAATTATTATTTTATTAATTAATTATTTAGGGTTTGAATTTGACTTATGTCCTAAATGTGGCAAAAGTAACTTAAGTCCAGGTTTTGCTGATTTAGTTCAGAAATATTATAAGTTCTAAAATTAAACGTAAAAACCTATTGACAGCACAAAAGGAGGTGTGAATAGTGGGCAATCCAAGTATAGAAAAGATGAAAGCTGACAAAGATATCGAGGGATTAATAGAGGCTTTTAGTGATGAAGATAATAATGTTAGACTAGGAGCAGTAAGAGCTCTGGGCAGGATTAGAGATGCTAGTGTAATAAAGATCCTCATTGAGGCTCTAAAGGATAGAAATGAGAATGTCCAAAAGGAGGCAGTACTAGCTCTTGGAAAGATAGGAGAACCAGCGGTACAGCCCCTCATAGAGGCTTTTAGTGACAAAGATGAGAATGTTCGAAAGTTGGCACAATTAGCTCTTAGTCAAATAAAGGTGCCCAAAGCTTTAGAGCTTCAGATTGATGCTCTGAGGGATAGAGATGAGAATGTTCGAAACAGGGCAGCATGGGCTCTGGGAGAAATGAAGGATAACAGAGCTGTTGAGCCCCTCATTCAGTTACTCGGGGACAAAGTTGGACATGTTAGAGCAAGAGCAGCAGAGGTTCTTGGAATAATTAGAGATGCTCGGGCAGTAGAGCCTCTTATTCAAGCTCTTGAAGATGAAGACGACTGGGTTCGAATTAGAGCAATAGATGCCCTTGGCAATATTGGGGACGCTAGGGCGATAGAACCCCTTATTCAAACCCTGAAGGATGAAGATGGAAATGTTCGAGCTAATGCAGCAGAGATTCTTGTAATGATTGGGGATGTTAGGGCTATGGAGCCACTAACTGAAGCTCTAAATAATGAAGAATTGAAAGGTGTTCGAGAATCTCTAGCAAGGGCTTTAGAGAAGCTCAAAAGCAAAGAAAGGTTAAAAGCCGATAAGTAGATGAAAGGCAAACTGTTGTAAGGGTTTAAATATATCAGTCTGAAAAGTTATTGTAACTATTAATATCACGGTTAAAATATATATTGCTCTTTAAATCTATCAATTCCTAAAAAAATAGGTTCAAAATTTCACACCTCTATCACCTAAAAAGATAATATATTTTTTATTTGTGATAATATATTTGTATTTATAAAATGTGAGTTATAAGAATCAAAAGTTCTAAAAGCGTCCAATACGGGGAGCCACTTTATTTATGGAGGCTCTCCATACAAAAACAAATCCTGGCTCTTCATCAAACAGAGGAGAGACTGAGAATTATCAATATTACATTACATAAGCTTTCTCTTTATTAATCTTTCAAGATCATTTATTACTATTTCATAATTTGGGAGATTATGAACTTGATTCTCTAGTCTTATTTTCCAGGTTTTTTTATAGATATCAGATTTAATAGACTCAATCAAATTAGAAAAAGGAATAATAAAACCAAATCTTCTTTTAATTTCATTTTTTATTTTTGATATGTTTATAGATTCTAGATTTAAGATATACCATAAGTCATAGATATCACGGGCCTCTTTGTCTGCATCAAGAATTCTAGATATTTTATCTGATGCTATTGACTCCAGAATATAGGTATTAAGTTTCCCCCCTTTGCTCTTAAAATCTTTATAAGTAAAATATATGTCTTTTCTGACAAAATTAGGAATATAATTATCTTTTAGGATATCAATTTTTAAATCTTTATGTGCTTTGATTTCAGGAACAATATCATATTTTAAGAATGCCTGGAATCTACCGCCATTTATATTTGATATAATACTAGGTTCAAAAGGAAAAATTGCAATAATTTCTGAAAGCACTGTACTAAAAATTTTTTCTAGTTCCTGGAGAGTTATTGTTTCTTTTATTATAAAATCCAAATCTTCTGAAAAACGGTAGTCAGGAAAATAAATTTTTTTAGACAAGTACCTCCTCTGAATACAGCATTTTCTTTAAAGGAAGGGTTGTTGCTTAAATAAAATAGGAGCAACTCTATAAAATAATCTTTCTCAATTACAGCTTCTGTAACTCCCTCATTAGCTGCAATCCTTTGAATTTGATTATAGCCAATCATTCTTAACGTTTTTATCAGTATTTAATTATGTTTAAGATCTGTTCCTTACCGATATTGTCAATTAAATGCCAGTTATTCTTATAACTTTTCCCACTGGATATTTTAGGATCTAATAAGTCATAACGGTTATTAATATTCTTTTTTAGATTATCTATTAAATTGTTTTTATTGATTTCCAGTGTCTCCAAAATATAACCTAGTCTTTTAATTATTACATTTTTTTTGTATCTTTTTACGTATTCTTTTAATCTGGTAAAATCAATTCTATCTCTAATTATCCAAAAACCCTTTGCAATCTCAGTAATTCCTCCGCAGTGTTGTGGATATAATAACCCATCAAGGATTGTTTTTTCAGGATTAGATATTCTGACTTTTTCAGTTTGTGTAACCCACTCATCTTTGATTGCCCAAATGAACTTTTTGCTTATATTAATAAAAACAAATTTATCCTTTAATTGTTTGGGAACAACCTGTCTTTTAGGTGTAGCAATAAAGACTTTTACCAGCGGTTGAGTTAACATGCCCCAATGATTCATTGCACTATAAAAACCTATATAGTAATCTGGTGAATTAACTACCTCTCTTGCTGCAATAAACCAATTACCAATAAATTCTTCTACATTACCAATTTCCTGTGGAATTATAATAAATTTACCAGATTTTAACCTGCTTATTACCTTCCTTTTTACTAATTCACTCAATAAATCTGTTGTCTGGTTATAGTTTTTGTTGATTATACCTTGGGCATCGTTAATTGTGAAAATATGCTTATTGTTATCATAAAGCTTACTGATTAAATAGGCACTTATTTTTCCTAGAGTTTTATAATTATTCATTGTTTTGACTAAATATGTAATAAATTTAGGATAATATACTGTATTATATACGTAATTAGTAGATTTTAAAAGATAATTTTAGAATATTTTATACTTATTCAATAAAAAGAACATGACTTGGTTATATAAGAAGAGTTATCAACATTGCCCCATTCGTCATATCCTATTATTAGTATAGAAAGTAATTAGAATTACACATTAATAACTTTTAAAGAGAATATTACTACATAAGAATCAGTAATTTATATCTACATTAAGTTTAAAAGTTCTTGCTGCCACACTACTCGGGGAGCCAGCGAATTTTAGACTTTTCATTTATTCAATAATTGTTTTATATAAGCTCTCCTTATAATTTTCCTCTTTAATTTTTTTTGATATATTATGAGCTTTTATTTTATAAGATTGATTTTGGAGTAAGTCTAATATCTTTGGCTCAAGATTTTTACTTTTTATTTTACTGATAGCTATACCTACTGGTCCAATACCTAAATCACTCACTAGATCATTCCATGCATATTGATCAATTATATGTGGGATAATCATCGTAGCGCATCCATGTTTAATTGCCGTGTGTGTTGTCCCTGAGCCACCATGATGAATAACAGCATACATTTTTGGGAAGATCCAATCATAGGGAACTTGCTTAACAAAATAAAATAATTTTGTATTATATTTTGAAGGTTTAATTAAACCTCCATAAGCGGTATTAATAATTGCAGGAATATTGTGTTTTTCTAGAATATCTAAAATAATGTTTGTCTTTTTTTCAGGATTGGGATTGGTCATACTTCCAAATGTAATAAATAATATCTTATTGTGTTTTGCCATATATTTTTCCAGATTTTTTTCAGGTTTCCAGTTTATGGTTTTATTTCTTTCATGATATCCCAATACATTAATATTTTTATTCCAATATTCGGGCTTTAGAAAAAGAGTAGGAGATATTGTATAAATTACCTTCCTGGATGAAATGGTTTTTTTAATTTTTCTTTGGGTTATTTTCCTCTGGATATTTAGCCACTTGATGGCAATTATTATGGTTATAACTAATCCAAAATCTGCAAATGAATAGGTTAGCTTATTAAAAAAAGAACCAAAATTGCTGTGAAAGGCAACATGAGTATGACCTTTAACATAATGAATATAAGGGACAGGACTTATAAGAATGGTCTTTCCTCTATTATTTGTTTCCCATATTATTGGGTAAATGGATTTCCCATTATATAAAATCCTGTCTGGTCTTTCTTTTTTAATTATTTCATATTGTTTAAATATAAGTTCCTTGTTTATTTGCGAAGATTCTATGCTAAGACTTATTAATGAAAATAGTTTCCTTAAACCTGTGCTGCTTCCTCCCATAAAAGCTTTCCAAGCATCACTATTCAGAAGCTTGGTATATTTTCTTCCCAGGGAAGCAAATTTCAGATTTGATTCTT
>CAYPYW010000017.1:0-42069 GCA_964415365.1 uncultured Actinomycetota bacterium
CATGCTACCCCTACCGCGCTTAAAATTGTTATAGTCAATGCTGTACTCATAACTAACTTTGAATCATAAAATTTTAAACTATAAATCTCTCATTTCATACCATTCCATTGAAGCCAATAAATGCCAGTGCTAGAAGTGCTGCAACCAGGAAAGCTATGGGCAGCCCCCTCATGGATTTTGGAGAATCTGCAAGATCAAGTTTTTCTCTTATGCCTGACATAATAATAATCACCAGAGTAAAACCAATTCCAGCCCCCAAGGCATTAACGGTACTTTCCAGGATGGAGTAATTCTCCGACGAATTTATCAGCGCTATACCCAACACTATACAATTGGTAGTGATCAGAGGTAAATAAATACCCATAGCATTATAAAGAACTATATTAGTTCTCCTGATGATTAATTCTACTATTTGTACAAGGGATGCTATAACCAGAATATATATTACAATTTTCATGAATTCCACTTTATATGGTACCAGTATAAAGTTATAAATCACCGAAGTGGAAACAGAAGCAATCAGCATTACCAGAGTTACGGCTATACCCATACTGAAAGCATTCGATAATTTTTTAGATACGCCAAAAAAAGAACATAACCCCAGAAATTTAGCCAGAACCATATTGTTTATGATAACCATAGATATAAATATGGTAATAAGATTATTCACTCTTTATCACCCCTATCAACCTGAACAACGCTATCAAAACTCCTATAACCAGAAAGGCTCCCGGGGGAGAAATAAAAAAAGTCAAAGGATGTGCAGACAGGCCAGGTAGACTGAATAGCTGTCTTCCAAAAATTTCCAGGCCTCCAGTCCCCAGAACCTCTCTTAAGAATGCAACTATTATAAGAGCAATGGTGAATCCTAATCCGATACCTATTGCGTCTGCCGTCGAAAGCAATACTGAATTTTTAGAGGCAAATGCCTCTGCCCGCCCTAAAATAATACAATTCACAACAACAAGTGGAAGATAAATTCCCAGCGATTCATAAAGTGGGGGTATGTATGCCTCAAACACCAGACTCAAAATAGTAACAAACGTGGCTATTACAACTATAAAGACCGGTATTCTGACTAGATTGGGTGTCACTTTTCTTAAGCTCGAAATAATAACATTTGAACATAGTAGAACAAATATTACACCTGCACCCATGCCGAGAGCATTAGTGACGGAATTTGTGATAGCCAGAACCGGGCAGAGTCCCAGAATAAGGATAAATACTGGATTGGATACAATGATACCCTTCACGAGTTCTTTCCAGAATCTGCTGCCGGTTTCATTTTTTATCCCGGACTCTTTTTTATCCTTTTTCTCATCCATTTTGTTTTTACTTCCTATTATAATTAAAAATCAATACGCTACTTCTCCAGGCTATTTATTACTTCAACCATTTTTTCTTTAACAGCATCTACCACAGCTCTTGAACTTATAGTAGCCCCGGTTATGGCATCTACTTTACCACCCTCAGGTTTAAGAGCGATATCGCTTACCGATAACCCTTCGAATTGATCTGTAAACGAACTTTCAGTTATTTTGCTACCTACACCCGGAGTCTCGGTTTGCGAAATTATTGATATTCCTTTAATTTCAAAATTATTATCCAGCCCTATCAGAATATCAATATTCCCGCCATATCCATTACCGCTGGCCATAAAAGCATAACCAATTTTAGTATTGTCCTGATATACAATATATACTTCATCTTCAAGTTCATACATACTCATCTCCGGGAAGATACTTCCCAGAACGCTCTTGATTTCTTCCACATTTCTTTCTTCAATAACTGGTGAAGTCACGCTATTGATTGACACCAGTAAGACCACTGAAGCAGCCACAATCAATGTCAGGAAAACAATCGGATACACTTTATTTGATAAAATTTTTTTAGACATTTTTCTTCTTCCTGATAAAACCAAATGGTCTTATTCTTATATATTTATCTATAAGAGGAGTAAAGGCATTCATAATGAGTATGGAAAAACATACTCCTTCGGGCATATTGCTGAAATTCCTTATAAGCACAGTTAATATCCCCAGACCTACTGCAAAAATTATCTTTCCATTTCCTGTTACCGGCGAGGTTACATAATCGGTAGCCATAAAAAACGCTCCTATCATAAGACCTCCAGCCATTACCTGAAACAACACATCCTTTCCCATTAAGAATGACCCCAACGCTACAGTACCAATGTATAATACAGGAATTTTCCAGTCTATTATACGAAATGCCAGGAGAATCACTGCCCCAATTAAAATAAGCATTACCGACGTCTCTCCCAGTGAACCTCCTCTATTTCCGAAAAAAAGATCCTTATACAAAGAAAGCTTGTCTGCCTCGTAGACGAAATTATTACTTAACGGAGTAGGCCCGGTTATGGCATCGTAATTAAAATGAGGAGGAATGACCCAGGAAGTCATTTCGTTGGGAAAACATACTGATAAGAATGCCCTTCCCGCAAGAGCCGGATTGAATATGTTATACCCCAGACCGCCAAAAGCCTCCTTTACTAAAGCTATAGAGAAGAAAGCTCCGACTACAACCATCCATAACGGTATCCTTGGAGGAAGTGTAAGTGCAAGAAGAAGTCCTGTAATTACAGCACTCCCATCCATTATAAATCTTTTCTTACGCAGCTTTTTTATAACAAATTCCGTGAGTACGGCTGTTGCAGTACCAATCAGTATTATGTAAATTGCATAATATCCAAAGAAATAAATCGCTGCGGCAGTAGGAAAAAGGAGAGCAAATACAACTATATACATTATTTTATTTGTAGAGAATCCCGACCAAATATGAGGAGCATGTGAAATTAATAATTTATTGTTTTCCATTCTTACATTAACTAATAATTCTTAAAAGTTGACTTTTACCAGTTTTTATATAACCTACTATAGGTATATTAGCAGGGCAAACATAAGAGCAGCAGCCGCATTCTATACAATTTTCTATATAATACTCCCGGCAGGTTTTAAAATCACCTTTTTTTACATATCTTACGTATGCCAGCGGCATAAGTTCCATAGGACAAACCCTTACACATCTCCCACAGCTTATACAATTATTCTCGATTTGAATTCTGCTTTTCCTTAATAGTACACAATTTATTCCCTTTGTTACCGGGAAATCAATATCAGTAATGGAAAAACCCATCATAGGTCCCCCAACAATCATATAATTAACACCGCTTTCAGCTTCCCCGCAATCATTAATGAGATAACTTATAGCTGTGCCCAGCCTTACCAGTAAATTCTTGGGATTTTCAACTGCCCCAGTAATCGTAACTATTCTCTCTATAAGAGGTTTACCTTCAATTACAGCTTCGTAAACCGATTTTGAAGTCGCTACATTATTCATTATAACTCCCACATCCATAGGTAGTCCTCCTATTGGAACAGCTCTTCCGGTTATAGTCTTGGTTAGCGTTTTTTCTGCCCCCATAGGGTATCTCGACTCCAGCTTGACTATTTTAAAAATGCTGCCAAAATTCATCTCCGAGATAAGTTTTTCCAGGTAGATAATAGCATCCTCTTTATTATCTTCTATGGCTATGTAGATACCTTTTGGAGAAAGTACTCTACTTATAATATATAGACCCATCAAAACTTCCCTGCCGTTTTCAAGCATGATTCTATGATCAGATGTTATGAATGGCTCGCATTCACAACCGTTCAAGATCAGGGTATCGATTTTCTTATCCGGAGGTGGACTGAGCTTGACATGGGTTGGAAATGTAGCGCCGCCCAGACCTACAATTCCTGCCTCTCTTATTTTTTTGATTATCTCTTTTTTATCAATAGAATCTATTATTTTTATTAACTCGGATAAATCCTCCGATTTTTTGATATCAAATAACTTATTGGATTCAACCCACCGGTCTTCTCCATCTGATTCTATAACCACCGCGTCCATCATAGTGCTGGTAACTGGATTTACAATTTTAATGATTCTAGTTACTTTACCGGAGACTGGAGCATGGATGGGTGCCGAAACATAACTTCCTGAATCTGCTATTTTTTGCCCTGTCATTACCGTATCTCCCCTTTCAACCGTAAACTCACAGGGAGCACCTAAACTTTGCTGAAGCGGTAGAACCACTTTTTCCGGAAGGGGCAAAATTTCAATAGGTTTTTTTGCGGTTATTTTGCTTTCCGGCAGAGAAAGCCCTTTAAACGCTCTTTTTTTCCTTATTACAATATTCATTTACTTTCTTAAAAGAGGTAAAAACAATACGTAACTCTACTCTATATACTCTGAAAGCCCGGAAGACTTTATAACCTTCCCCTCGGAATCTATTATCAGCGCTTCAACATTATCTAGCGATTCCACAAGTTCCATACCGTCAACCGGCCCCAGTACAAAAACAGAGGTTGCCAGAACATCAGCCTGTGTACATGTATCTGCTATCACAGTTGCGCTTATACAACTGCTGGCAGAATATCCGGTTCTGGGATCTACTATATGTCCCACTTCTGCTTCCGGGTCATAATAACGTATATAATTCCCTGAAGTAGTAACTCCCTTATCCTCAAAAACAAATGTTGGAAGTGGTTCAATACTGGTATCCGTATCATCTGAATCATTAGGATTATCCAGCCCGACTGTCCATTTCTCCCCATCCGGTTTGGTACCCATTGCATATATATCTCCACCAATATCTATAAGGGCTTCCTTTATTCCGAATCCCTTTATCACTTCTATTGCCTTATCGGCCGCATATCCCTGAGTAATCCCATTTAAGGTAATAGCCATTCCATCTACTTTAAACTCTATCCTGGAATCACTCACAATAATCTTATCAGAACCGATAACAGCAAATGTTTCTTCTATCTTTTGAGCCTGAACCTCTTCACTTTCCTGCCATAGTCCACCACTCCAGAGATCAAGCAGAGGC
Source organism: uncultured Actinomycetota bacterium (assembly GCA_964415365.1). Taxonomy (GTDB): domain Bacteria; phylum Actinomycetota; class Humimicrobiia; order Humimicrobiales; family Humimicrobiaceae; genus Hydromicrobium. The sequence goes on from CAYPYW010000017.1 coordinate 4,898, forward strand.
TGTATCGTTATGTCAAAACAACCACCAGTAATACCGTAATATTCAATGGAACTATTTATAAGTTCAAGAAGGTCGGGTGAAGGATTATCCAAATAACCATTCTTGTTTAGAAACGATACCTCGCTGTTCTCGTCATAAATTGAAACTATATTTCCAATTTCCTCTATCCTCTCAAATGCTGCATTTATAGCTTTATTTCCTGTTTCCTCATCCGAATATACTACAATGGTTATATAACTTCCCCACATATCCCGTGTTTCTTCTACTCTTTCGATGGTACTAAACTTACAGGAGCCGAGAGAAAGAAGTAAAAAACTGATTATAAAAAAAGCACATCCTACAGAAAGTGCTTTTATTTTCCTGGTAAAAATTTGCACCAAAATTCCTCCTTTTTTAACACTTCATAATGATTGCTATTAAGGTTAATAACCTTCACATAATTTATCCTGTGATTTTCTGAGCTTCAGCACCAGTGAATCTTTAACAAAACTCACATCATTATATTTTATTGGCTGATCTTTTTCCATATCTTTTTTTAAAATGCACCCCTGGGAAATTCCAATAGGTAACAGATCTTCCTGTCTTGCTTTACTGTACTGCTCAATCAGACCATAAACCATATATCTTCCTATACCATCAATTACATCTCCGGCCCTTAAGTCTTTTTTGGCCAGAGTTATAACTTCCGATACGAGGCCGCAATCCGGAGTAATAGTAGGTTCACCATAAAAGTAAGCCCTGGCAATAGACAGCGGCGTTTCAATGCTGGTCAGATGGTAAGGTCTGTAAAGAAGATAATAAGGGCCACTACCCAGCATTAGATATTCAAGATCAGCCTTTATCATTTTATTTTCAGTGGTATAAACTAAAAAAACACCTGGAGCAAGATCTCCAATTGCAAAATCAACCACTCCTCTTCTGGACAATATTCCACCATCTTCTTTGGGCTTGAATACATTCACTAAATCCTTTATATTTGCTCTAGGGCCATGCATTCCCCTGCAGTCCGGAACAAGACCGGTAGAATTTGAAAGACAGGCCATTTCTATCATTGATTTTGTACCATCCACAAATGATGTCATCATATTCGGGCTTGAACCTTTACTTTCAGCATAATCTTTAAGCGTAGTCGGATTTGCATACCGGTCCAGGGGATTATTTTTTCCCTTTCCTGCCGCAACCACTTCAAGCCCCAACGCATCTGCAAAATCATACAGTTCTTTCAGCGCAGCCGGCTCATCTCCTGCTGAAACTGTATATACCACTCCAGCCTCATCCGCCAGCTTTTTTAGTAATAGCCCAATAGTTACATCTGTCTCTACGTTTAAGGTTACTATATGCTTTCTATATGATATGGCAGTGGACGCTATATACGCTCCAGCCTCAGGGCTGCCTGTTGCATCTATTATCACATCCACATTACTGATAGCAAATAATATACGAAGATCATCTGCTACTACAATTTTATTCTTTTCTGCCAGCCTGTTTAGTTTCTCCCTGATTTCGCCATCCAGGGAACTGTTTTCTTCTATTATAATTTTACTTATATTATTGTTCTCTAAACCTAACTTATTCCTGTCCCCTACCAGTATAATCTCATCATCGCTTATCCCTAACTCCTTAAGAATGGCAGCAATTCTATCAATATCCCTATTTGCTATCACTAAAACCTGCATACTGCCAAGTTCCCCGATATGAGATATCAAGCTTCTACCCATCTGCCCTACTCCTGCTATGGCAACTTTTATGGACTTTCCATCGTTTTTCAGATTCATCAATTTTTTGTTAAGACCAAGCATAAAACCTCTTAAAAAAGAAAAAACCTTCCAGGCAAACAGGAGTAATTATATTACAATCTAACCCATCAATAAACCAAAAATGTCTTTTTTAAAAACCTATATTAGTCAAATGACAGAGAATCAAGCATAATCTTACATACATCATTCGCAAATATCTGATAATACAAATCGGAAACTCTTATAAACAGATAAAACATACCGTTTTTATTTATAAAAATAAGATCGACATCCCAGCCATCTTTATCTTTGGCCAGGCAATGGTAATTTATCTGTTTATAGGTGACATCATTAATTTCCCCTGTACTTTCTGTTTTTTGAACTTCTGCAGCTTCGCTTGAGTCAACCACATTACTTAATATATTATCAGCAAAACTAGAATAATCTCCTTCAGAGGGAAAATATCCCTTCTTTAGAACCTGCATATGAATAGTAACATTGATATTATCAGAATCTGGCATAAAATTTATTTCAAGCCCTTTTTCGCTTTCTTCCTCTTCAGAGTTCCAGCCATCAGGATAACGAATAGAAAATTTATATTCTTCATTCTGATATACATTCCCCTGGCTAAAAGTGGCATCTGGAACTTCTCTTTTCACTATTTCATAGTGATACTCGCTATCCATTAAGCCATTGCAGAATACTTCAATTCTGTAGCTATCAACCGGCCACGGTTCATCATTGGCTATCTTAAATACAATATAATCAGGTAAATAATAGTCTTCACTGGTGGTAAATTCTTTCTGACCTAATAGCTCATCCTCACCCCGGTACCATTTGACACTGATAGTTTCACCTTTGATCTTGCAATTTAACTTTACAAACGTATAAATAATATCATCAGGATAGAAACTCTCAGTAACAGCAGTGGGCTGTCCGGCTTCGTCTATTTCACTGGATAACACTGCTCCGGTTATCTCCAGTTCAGGGGACTCAATAACAAAATCAGTACTGCTTATTAACTGACCGTTGTGGTAAAAATCAACTCTGTAATTTCCTGGTTTACCTATAATTCCGCCCTCCTGGCCAGGGACAACGTAATTCGAAAGGTAACCCTCTATATAACCGGAATTTTCACTGGAATAACTACCTGTGGAATCTGCAATTACCTCTCCCGTATCCTTGTTTTTCCAGATAAACCTCCATATATCCTCAGCTCTGGATTGTGATACTTTTATGGATGCAAAAATTTCTTTCACTCCAATATCAAAACTGTCTCTTGCATCCAGTGGGGCAAAAGTAACTGCATCTATTTCCCCACAGATTGTTAAATCACCAAAACTGGGTTTACGGGTGCAGGAAGAAATAAAAGGGGTTAACTGCAGTATAAAAGCGGTGATAGCTACAACCGTTAGTACTTCCCTTATGATACGACTTTTCATTACCCTATTATGTGAATATTTTAAGAATCTTTGCTTGATATTATCTCTACCCGGTACTGGTTTATAATGGCTGCCCCTCATTAGGTACCACACAAATCATACTCAACCCATTTTCGCCTGCCTGGAACTAGTGCAACTCAGAGGGTTCAACAAAAATAAAATCATCCTTTTCAATCTCAACTTTCTCCTCCCCCTTAAGAACAAAACCACTGCCGCCTGTGATATATACCTCATGTTCCCAGCTGTGCCTATGTCTGGGTGTATAACCTTCAGGGTCTATTTCAAATAACCTCATAGCGAAAGTTGGCGCGCCATCCTTCGCAGTCAGCATGGGATAAAACTTGATACCGCTGGCCTCACCGTCTTCCATAATACGGGGATTAAAATCTTCCTTCTTCTTTATAATCATCTGTACTCCATTCAAAAATAATTTTATTTGCTTAAGTAATAACAGAAAGCCATTATAATCTACTTAAATCCATACTTCTAACAAAAACATAATTCTCATTGACATTTTTATAATAGTATACTATCAATTTAAGCTTAAGGGAAAAACTTCAAAAACCATGATTAAATCAGAGAGAGAATTTCTTAAATATTAAATTGGTTAAAGATGCACTTTAATGTTAAAATTTCTACATTATATATACTTATTTAAAAGGAAATGATTATATGAAAAAAACACTCAATCTCCCCCACAGAGTTTGCGAATCTACCTGCTATATAAATGGCCTTGAGGATATACTGGAATGGAAAGGAGCAAAATATTCCTATTACCTTCTGTCCGTACTGGGCGGGATGGGCGAATTTGCCTATCTCAAATTTAAAATAGCAGACCCTCCCTGTATGGTTTACTGGGGTGCCAATACAAAATATTTGCTGGCTGACCTGGAAAAGATAATTGGATTCAAGCAGATAGTGATAGAGAACAGAGTCTTTAAAAACACCTTTCCCAGATTAAAAGAATATATCGATAACGGTCAGCCTGTAGTAGCAGGAGCACTGGATATGTATTACCTTCACTACTACAGGGACATATACAAAAAACAACATATCCCCATTCACTATGTACTGGTAGTGGGTTACGATGATAGCAAAGAGCAGGTTTATATTCATGACTGTACATTTGATGGTATCCAGAGTGTACCCTATCAGGAATTCGAGAAATCCTTAAATGTAAATGTACCAGGCATGAGTAAGAAGAACACCATAAGGACATTTATTCTACCTGAAAAATTGCCCTCTGAGCTGGAAGCAGCCAGAAAAGGTCTTAACCTGAGAGCAGAAAAAATGCTAAATCCTCCAATCAGCATGCTGGGACTACCAGCAATGAGGAAACTTTTAAAAGAAATTTTAAACTGGAAAAATGATAAATGTTTTGATCATCTGGTAACCTATGCCACTATCCCACCACACCTGCCAGAAACATTTGAAAACAGTAATGGTATGAGATTCTGGAAAGCAGAAGTTTTAAACAATCTTGGCAAGAAATACAAAATTGAGAAGTGGGCAAAAGCATCAGAACTTTTTAAAGAGTCCGGGAAGTTGATAATAGATATTTGTAAATCCGCCATAAAAAGAGATAGAAAAGCCATTGCAGATTCAATTCTAAAGGTTGCAACTATTGAAGAGGAAGCTTACAGGCTTATTAAAACATAGCAGTGGTAGTTTTCATTGGTTCATTACTTCAATTGATAAAGTATATCATCCAGGTTCACCTCTGCGTATGCAATGCAGGTATCGGCCGCGCCATAGTATATCTTCACTTTATGCTCTTCATATAGAACTCCGCAACTAAAAATCACATTACCAAAGAAGCCGTTCAATTCATAATCCATTTCTGGCTCCATTATTGGTTTTTTACTTCTGGCTATAACTTTCCAGGGCTCATCAGCATCCAGCAATACTGCTCCCAGACAATACCTGTTGACTCTTGACGATCCATGGTAAATCTCAAGCCATCCTTCTTCTATCTTAAAAGGAACAGCTCCGGCACCTGCACTTTCCTCATCCCAAGCATTCTTTCTGGTACCCATTAGTCTCATGTGGTTGCCCCAGCAGGTAAGATCAGGTGACTCGGATATCCATATATCCCTTGTTTTATATCTGGCGGATACGGGACGGCTCAGGGCATAATATTTGCCTTTTATCTTTTCGGGAAAAATTGCGATGTCCTTATTGTCAGGCATAAAGATCACACCATGTCTGGTAAACGTAACAAAATCAACTGTGGATGCCAGGCAGGAAGTAATTCCGGTTATATCGGATACTGCGCTATAACTTATATAGTACTTTGTATTAACATGGGTTATCCTGGGATCTTCTATGCCAAACCTTTCATATTTATTCCCAGGAAACATAGTGGGTTTCTCATCTATCCTAAAATCAATACCATTTTTACTCCTGGCGATCCTTAAATGAGAAATAGATGTAAGATACTCACCGGCAGTTGTTTTTACAAATCTGGAGTCCGAGAAATCTATTGAAGAATCAGTTTTGTTAAATTCTTTTACCACAAGTTCACCCGTTTCCATACTCAACAATGGTACGAATTCCTTTTTCGGGTTATTGCTAACCGGTTTTTCAGCAACTCTCATGAGAAGTAAAACCTCATCATTGAACCTGACAACACCACAATTAAAAACACCTATCACTTTAAAATCGGGCCTTGATGGTTTTATATCCCCCGGCACTATTATTGGATTCTTCTCTGATCTAAATATATTCATACTTATATCCTATTATATAACTGTTGTATTGATTTTATTTACAAAATTATAGCTTTGCTTTCCCTGATTCACAAAACCAAAGGAAATTAAATAATCTTCAATCTTTCGGCCGCAAGAAATGCCATCAGAAAACATATATTCGATTCGGCTCCCTGATTTAAATTAACTCCCTCCGGTGTTAACCCGTCATAACAGGCAAAATTTTTATCTATAAGGGAGACCTTATTTATATTATTACCAAAAAACCATCTGTACCATTCCCCCGTCCGGGTCAGATAGAAACTGTTTTTTGTCGCGTAATATGCTTTTTCGAAGCAGCAAACCATATAAGCTGGATCGATTGGTTGTTGATCATATAACGCCTTCTTGCTCCCTTTAAAATACCAGCCCTTATTTCCAATCGGAGAAGGTACATTATTTTCCTGACATTTTTCTATTAAAAATCTGGTCGTTTTCTCTGCAATTTCAAAGCTGGCCTTACAGTTTCGCCTCAAATAAACTTCCCAGAGAGCCCGAGGCATGATAGCGTTCGCATACGCAAGATAATTCTCAAACCATGTCCAATCATCCGAAGAGTTACAAAAATATAAATCGTGCAATCTTGATTTCAGTTCACCTTCCAGGTCATGTGGATTGTCAAAATTCAATAAACCCAGCAGTGCTACCGAGATCGCTCTTGGCGAAGTCCACTTCCAGGCATCTTTAATCAGATTTTCAATAATTTCTTTAACATGATTACTCTTGATATCTTTAGCGGTTAAAAGAGCCCACAGCGTCAATCCATAAGCTTCTTCTGTACTTATATTATGAGTCTCCGAATTAATTTCTTTATTCTTAAATAAGCCTCCACCCTTGTTCTCATAAAAAAAATGATACAGCAGCCCATTTTCTTTCTGTGCTTTTAATATAAAATTCAAATAAATATTTTCCAGATCTCTGTCTCCAAGTTCCCTGGCGACTATAAGAGCTCGTGCCTGATCTTCCAGAGCATATCCAAATTGAGGAGCAGGCTTATCCAGTTTCCCGTGCTGATAAATTCCAATACCTGAAGTCATTGATCTTATTTTTTTCAGCGAGTCCATAAAAATTTTTTATTTGATTTTGAAATAATTTCTAAATACTTATTTATAGGAGCTTGACTGAACTACTCCGGCAGGTTCCATATTTGCACGTTTGTCTAAAACCTCATTAAACAATTGAAGGTGCTGCAGGGCTACGCTATGCCAGGTCATTAACCTTCCATACTTATACGCCTTCTTCTCAATTTCCAATTTTTTCTGAGGATTCTCACATATATCCACCACGGCATCCGCAATTGCCTGTGGATCTCGAAAAGGTACAATTATCCCCCTCCCCTTTGCCAGAACCTCCTTCGCGTACAAATAAGGAGTTGAGATACATACTTTACCTGCCCCAATTGCATATGCCAGAGCACCAGAAGCAGGTTGCTGCGGATCCAGATATGGGGTTATATATATGTCGATGACTTTCAGCCACATGACTAGATCTTCCAAAGACATATACTTATTTACAAATCTAACATTTTCCTCTAAATTATACCGTCTTACTTTTTCTTTCAAAAAATACCTGTATTTTTCACCTTCCGTTTGCAATACAACAGGATGTGTCTGACCAATTATCAAATATAAAACATTGCGGAAGTGCTTCTTGACCTCTTTTAAAGCTTCTATTGTATATTCAACTCCTTTAATTTCTGACAAAAGATTTATATTCCCCAGGGTTATTCTGTTCTCTAATCCCTTTTTCTTTTTATATTTAGAATTAGGTTCCAGAGGTATATCGGGGACACCATGAGGGATAATCTCTATATTTTCTGCAGGATAATTATATTTTTTTATCAACTTTTGCAAGCTTTCAGGCATCATAACTATTACTTTGTCAGCAAACTTTATAACATCTTTTAAGACCAGGCCATACCCATCATTTGAATTATCGGGAACTGTATGAGTAGTTACAACTAAAGGTTTTTCTATTAACTCCAGTAATTTAATTATATACTCTCCAAATTCACCGCCATGCAATCCGAATTCATGCTCCAGAACAACTATACTTGCTTTAGATTTATTAATATAATCAGCAGCTTTAATATAGGAATCGATCTTGTACTGGTTAATTTTAAATTTAACTTCCAGAGGATAATCAACTTTATCTTCCGGTCTAATTAATGCTATAATCTTTGATTCGCAGTATGGATTTATGAGATCAATAGCTCGGGTTAAATCCCTTGTATAGGTAGCAATTCCACATTTTCTTGGGACATATGATGATATATATACACAATTAATGCCTTGACATTTTTCTCTCAAAACTTTCTTGAGCTTACTCAAAATAACACCTCCAGGAGATTTTTTAGAAAGCCACCTAAGTACTCTTTAAAAATCAGGCGGAAAATTTATTTCCTTCCCTGCTATTTTTTTAAGTCTTGCAAATTTATACGCACTCTTATATTTTTTAGCAATAATTTTCCAGGATACAACTTCTTCTAAATACTTTTTAAGATTCTTCGAGAGTTGTTCCCTCAGATCCTTATCGCATGCCAGCCGTATGACTTTTTCTTTAAGCATCTGCTTATTTGTAAAAAGTAATCCCCCATCACTTTCCAGAGTTTGCGCTGTCAATCCTTCCAGAGGAGCCGTGGTGATATAAGGTTTGTGTAAAGCAATAATTCTGGCAAGTGTTCCTGACTGGGTTTCATCCACTGTAGGAAGTACTATAAAATTACAAACTGCCATTACTTTATAGTAAACATCCCCTCTTGGAATAAATTCATAGTAATGTGCGAGTCCCTTCTTCTCCAGAATTTCCAGGCTTTTCTTATAACTATTATAATCTTCTATATGAGCCCTATCTCTTACAGTACCCGCAGCCAGTAAATCCCAACTCTCACCTGTTCTCTTTTTTACTTCCTTAAGTATCTCTTCCCATATAGAAGTCAGTATATCCCATCTTTTATTGGACTGTATCCAGCCTATTAACCCAACCAGATTATTGCTCAAGTATTTGAACTTATCCAGTCCAAGCTCTGTTTTTAACTTTGGTATATCTCTCTCACTCCAACTTTTATCTACTCTCGCCCCATGGGGAACAATCATAATATTTTTGGGCATCTTCCATCCTCTTTGAGTAAAAGTCCAGTTCAGTCTCCACTTCTGGTAATCACTTTTAAATAAAACCACATCAGCGCCTTCACATAACTGATAAATAAAATTCTCTTCAAATTCCTTTAACCTGCCATGCACCGTATGCGGTTCCACTACAATAGGAAATTCATTGATAGAGCCTAAAAATTCTATAAATCCCTGATTTCTGTCTCCAATGCCCCTATTATCTACATGTTCATAGAGGCCGTATTCATGCTGTATATGTACTACATAGGGAGAAAGTTTCTTAATCTTTTTTTCTACTACCTTCCACCAGAACCGGTGCGAGGTATCAATTATAGGGTAAACTCCTTCCCCGGATCCATCCTTATGGCTTATTACCAGAACTTCCCTTTCCGGATATTCCTTCTGGATAAATTCCCTGGCTTCCTCACAAAATGTGGCAATACCACATAATCGGGGATAATAACTTGAAATTAAAACTATTGGTTTGCCCCTGACCATAAAATTTTTAACCCCTTTTTAATTCTTCCAATAATTCTTTTAAATTTACCGATTTCAAAGCTATCAGTTTATCTGCTGCACCATAATAGATATAAAGTCTATTCTTGTCAATTACTGCTCCTGTAGGAAATACAACATTATCCACATTTCCAGTCTTTTCCCAATCCTCAGCCGGAGAAAACAACGGCCTTTTAAGCCGTTTCACTAAAGTTAAAGGATCATCGATATCCAGTAGAGCCGCATTCGAATGATAATGCAGATTATTATTGATTCTTTCCACACAATGATAAATAAACAACCAGCCATCCGGCGTTTCTATAGGGGGACAGCCTGTACCAACATATTCGTTCTCAAAAGAAGATTCCGGGTTAATTACTACATAATTATTTATATCTTCCAGATATTTTCTCCAGTACTTATCATTCAGTTCCGAAAAATCATCAAAAAAAGAAACCTGAATACTTGGAAGGATACGGTGAAGAAGAGCATACTTGCCGCCTATTTTTCTGGGAAAAAGACATGCATCTTTATCCCATAACAGTACATCTCTCCCAAAATTTCTTTCATAGATTTTCTCAAAATAATCATACTTACTGCCAATATCTATTCTTCTAAAAATTTCATCTGCTTCCTCATAGGTAATCCTCGGTGATATTAACCCGCCCTTTTCAAAATTCACCAGATCGCTGCTTACGGCATAAGCAATCGTTGCACTTTCTCCATCATATGCTGTATAGGTCATGTAATATTTATTTTCTATGGAAACTATCCTTGGATCTTCTACTCCCTTCTTCTCATATTCATATTCAGGAAACAAAACTGGCCTGTCCAATCTCCTGACAACCTTATTATCTATTAGCTGGCAATATCCTATTGAAGATACATTATCTTTACCTATTGCTCTGTAAAACATATGAACAGTATCTCCGACCTTAATACAGGCAGGATTCAAGACACCCTTAGCTTCAAAACTCAAGCCAGTTTCCTTTAAGATAATTCCTTCATTTCTTATATTAAGCACTTCTTTAACCTCTAAAAGAACCGAATCTTACTTCATTGTTTAAATATGAGCATTAAATAAAGATTGTACAACATAAATGTAAATAAAGGTAATTTTGTAAACTCATTTCTGGGGGGGGACTAGCTCTCCCAACCATTACACTTACCTGGCTTATAAGCCGAGATATAATCTAAAAACACTTAAAAGATGTGTTTAAGGTTGCGATAAGAAAATATTTTAAATAGAGATATACTTACATCCATCTTTTCAGCCACTCTAACATTACTAAAGGATTTTTCTGAAAATAACTGTAACTTTCAAAACGGTGTTTTGTATTTTCAATCCAGTAAAATTCTTTAGGCTCCGGTGAATTATTATAAAAGCTCTGTATATCACTAAGTTCTGTCCATGGATCATTTCGTGCTTGAACATATAATATCGGAACCTTAAGATCTCTTACATATTCATATGGGGACATTTTTTCTAGTTGGTGCTTGCTCCGCAAGTTTACTAACTCTTTTACCATTGGAAAAACTATTTTTGAGCTAAATGACTTAAATAACGTTTTTAAATACTTTTTAACAAATACTTCCATTGATATTGGTTGAACTGCCATGATGCACTTAACTTTTCTGAATGCCGGAGCTTCTTTACTCATTGCAATAATAGTTGAATTTGCACCCATACAGAAGCTCACAAACCCAATGTCAAAATTATTTAAGCTTTCTCTACTTTTAATAAAATCCAGTGCAGCTACTACATCCTTATATTCTTCCAGTCCAATCCCTGTTTTACCACCATTTGGACTTTTACTGCTTTCACCGTGATTTCTAAAATCAAACATTAAAACCCAGTAACCTTCATTGTGAAGATGCTTTGCTGTTTCTATAAATTCTATTTCTTTGTTATAAAGCTTGGACAGGTTTCTATATTGTGTAGTTGAACCATATTTGGTTAAGCCTCCAACGTGAGTTATTATAATTATTTTAGAAAGTGAACCAGGAATTAACCATCCCTTTATCTTTACACCATCCGAAGAATTAAATTCAACATCCTCAAAATCCAAGTTATAATCCCTTGGATTTTTAGGTAATGGCTGACGGTTTAAATACAAAACAGAACCGGAAATCAAATAGCAGAATAAAAAGTAAATTATAATTAAGAAAACAACACCAGCAATTATATAAATCATTATAAACATTTTTTTAATTGCTTATCCTAAAAAATATGACTAATTACAATACTGAAACCTTCCCATCTCAATTCATCTCATTTGAACCTTTATGGCAGCAAATGAATCTTTTCCTCAATTTCGATAGCATGACCATTTTCATCCTCACCAGTCCAGGTAAAAACTGCATATCCATCAACAAAAGTATCCCCTTCACACCAGTAATCACTGACATCCTCTCCTCCTGGAGGTACTATTACTTCCCCTCGGTTAATTATACCGCCATAAGGGCCATACTCATTTCCCTTTGTATCAACTATCCAGCCTTCTCCACTGAGAGTATATCCAATTTTACCACCTGTTTCCTTAAACTTTGTAACTACTATCCACTTATTTTCATCGTCGCGGCTAAGCTCGGAATTAAACTCTATAACTGGTATTGCTTTAGTCTCTTCTTTCCAGATGCTATATTCATTTTGAGTTTCAGCCAGAGCAGACTCTACTTCTTGGGCAATTGCTGCTCCGCTATATTCATCTAGGATAATTTGATACTTATCTATAGCGTTTTGATATTTTTCATCTTCTCTTAATTGATTTGCCCACTCCCTATATGTTTCTGCTATCCTATCCTCAATTTTTAAATCTTTATCAACCGGAAGATACTCACCTAATATTAATTTTAATTTATTTATTGCCTCCTCATATTCTTCGTTATTCTCCAAAGTGCTTGCCCACTCAAGATAAATATCAGGAATAATAGCTTCAGCTTTAAGACGAGCCTCTTCAATAGAACTTGTAACTTCTAAAACAGATGTTTCCAATTCATCCAAAGGCTCCTCTACCTTAAAACCATGATCTTCAATTGATTCCATTCCTGCAAATGACTTATATACTTCAATAGCTTCCTCGTAATTTGCCTTTTTATGCAAATCCTGTGCAAGTTCTAATTTTAGGTCTACTAAGGCTTTCCTTGCAATTGCTTCATATAAGACATATCCACCACTACTTTGTATAAATGATTCATAGGCAGCAATAGCTTCAGATATCTGTCCACTATCTTTTAATTTGCTGGCAGCTATATAATTCTTAAAAAACTCCACCTTATAAGGAACCCACTCAGAAAAACTCCCCAAAAACCAGAACGGATAAGGATATTGTTTTGCAATCTTATCATATAAAGCTAGAGCCTCAACTGGTCTACCTCCATAATCAGCATCCAGGGCACTGGCAGTAAGACGTTCTCCTCTATACCAATAAAGTCCAATAGCAGTTCCAAGTACTATAATAATAGAGAAAATGATTATAATTGTCTTTAATACCCTTTTAAACCTGCCTGGCTTTTTCCTTTTAATTTCAATTTTATCCACTTGACTTTCTGTTTTAAATCCCTCTGATACTTTTAATTCTTTTAACTTAACTTTACAATAGGGGCATATTACTGCCTCTTTTTTTATAGGCATAGCACAGTTAGGGCAATACATTTCATCTTCCTTCTTTAGTTGAATATTTCCTTCGTTCATATTTCATGAAATCCAAAATAGTTTTGATGAAACCATTTTAACATGAAATTATTATAAATGTTTCATATAACAAAAATTTACTTTTATAGTTTAAATTTTTCAAGGAGGAAAAATATTAAGGATTTACCGAATTTAGCTCTAGATTGGTTCTTATTGCTGAGAAAGGAAAATTCAAGCTGAAGATACAGCTTTTAAATCCATAGTTTTTAATCAAAAAATCTTCAATTTCTTTGACCTTACTATTAATGTCAAAAAACAAATGGCTGCAGCAACTACAATCAGAGCAACCGAAGTGTTCTATTGGATAGGCAAAAGATTTGATGTTCTGTGCAACTCCACATTCTTTTCTCAAATACTTATTATGATCAGTATTTTTATAAGTTTGATGATCTATACCTAAATAATAAATGTAGAATAAAAAATATCCTTTTACTTTTAAACTATTTTCAGACATGATAAAAACAACCAACTACATTATAATAGAAAAACTTGATGGCAGTGTGCATGGAATCTTCATTCTTGAAGAAGAGCCGGAAAACGGTGAAATGGTAAAACAATTTGTGTTGAATTTTCTGGATGAAAACTACCTGTACAGGAATCTTTAGTCAATAACTGTCTTCTGCAATGCTGTTTTACCAAAATTTTTTATCTCTCTGAACATCCAGCCTCCAGTAATCGCTACTGAGAGAAAATCCGAGACTGGAACAGCCAGCCATACCCCGTTCAACCCAAAGACCAGAGGCAGAAGAAAAGCCGCAGGAATCAAAAATAATATCTGCCTGGACATAGTCAAAACAAGAGCAGGAGTTGCTTTGCCAATAGCCTGGAATAGCCCTCCTCCCAGCATCTGCACTCCAACGAAGGGGAGAAATATTATCACCAATCTTAAAATTTTAATCCCCTTATTTATCAGATCGGTATCACTGCTAAAAAAGCTGATTACAAATCTGGGAAAAATCATCATAACCAAAAAGCCGGTTCCAGCAATAATAATGGTCCATGCCACAGCTGTACCCAGCACTTTTTTAACTCTAGAGTAGAGTTTTGCCCCATAATTAAAACCAACAATAGTAGAGAATCCCTGTGTGATTCCAACTAACGGCATCTGAATCAAGCTTAACATTCTCAGACCAATCCCCATTATAGCAATATAAAGGTCACCTCCATAGAAGAGCAGCAGCCTGTTGAAAATCAGGGTTATTATACTGGCCATAGCAGAAGTTATAAAAGAGGGAAAGCCAACAAAAAGGATTTCCCTCATGATAGAGAATCTCGCTTTGAATACAGAAAGTTTTAGTTTGAAGACACTCCCACCAAAAAGAATATAAAAAATAACATATGCAGAGCTGACTGCCTGGCTTATAACTGTAGCAATAGCAGCACCTTTTATACCCATATGCATTACAAAGATGAATATCGGATCAAGAATGATATTCAATATAGCTCCTATGGCCATCACATACATAGCTGCCCTGGGATTTCCCTCAGCCCTGATATAATTATTGCTGCTTATAGAAAAAGAGAGGAAAACAAAACCAATCAGTGTTATATAGGCATAGTCTCTAGCATAAGGCAGTACCTGGACTGATGCTCCAAAAAATACCAGGAACTTATCCATAAAAGCATATATAAAGATCATGCAGAAAGCACTTATTAGAAGGTTAAGAACAAACGCATTTCCAAAAGCATTCTGTGCAACGTTTTTTTCATTTCTTCCCAGTGCTCTTGAAATCATCGATGCGCTTCCAACACCTATCATGGAGCCAATACCTATTATTATAAGCTGAATGGGCAGTACTATAGAAAGTGCTGCGATGGCAAGCGAGCCTACACCCCTACCTACAAACATGGTGTCTATGATATTATACAAAGCACCTGCCATCATTCCGATAATAGCAGGTGCTGAAAACTTAAAGAGGAGATTAGTTATATTCCCGTTTAGCAGCAATTCTCTTTTAGATTTCATATTCTTATATCATTATAATTCCCATAGGTAATATAATTGATAACCAAGAATTAATTATTGATTCAGGATATTTTGAAAAAACTGATTCTTTTCAGCTTCGTTATAACCAACTGCACTTGATTTTCCAAACCACTGAGGCCACGAGTTAAAGGTACTTATACTAATATTTTCCCTTCTTATGGAAAGTATAGCAGGCAATATTTGTACCGCCTGATTTAATGATATATTGGTCCAGACATATTGTCCCATTATATTCAAGAAACCAGCCAGATTCCCGGAATTTATCATTGATCTTTTTTGCAGAAGTAACTCCGCCAGAAGCATTGCCGATTGTTTCTCCCTTGCATAGGCTCCCCCACCATAAAGGGATCTGCCGTGTCTTGCACGGGAAAGAGCAAGCGCCTGAGCTCCATTTATGTGATGTGTTCCGACAGTCAGATAACATCCGGAAAATGAATCTGCTATATTCTCTTCAACTGTGACATCAACTCCACCAAAATAATCAATAAGAGGTGCAAAACCATCAAAATCAGTAATGACATAGAAATCTATCTTTGCCCCGGTAAATTGCTCAAATGCACTTAATGCAGCGGCATTCCCACCTAAAGCATGGTATCCATTAATTTTACGTCCCCCAAACCAGGTGTCCCTGGGTATGGTAACAAGAAATACTTTCCCTGTATCTAGATTCATGTGAACAAATATATTGATATCTGTTCTGCCGCTGACCCGGCCTCCGGCCCTGTCATAAGCACTGTCATCTCCCCAGATAATGAAATTAACTTTTCTTCCTGCTTGAAAACCTGATGCTCCGCTCGAGTTAAAACTGGAAGAAGTAGCAGTACTTGCAGAAGAAGTAGTACCACCTGTTTGAGCACCTGCATAGGGTACAATTCCATAACTGCTGCAAAGCCCGGCAAACTCCTGTGATTTCAGGAATTCATCCAGAACAGTCGCTCGGTTCATTCCATTCGACATTCTTCCCAGCCAGATACTATAACCATCGGCACCGGGCTCTCGGTCAAAAAATGCCCTGTAAAGTACAGTGATAAATTCTTCATTTGAGTAATTTTTACTGGCAAATTCTTCACTTAAGACAATACCTTTAGCAATATCTGCACCGGTTTTGGATCCATTCAGAAGGCCTCCAACCCATACATTCGATCCTTCTTCATCAAGTTGTCTTCCAAGACAATGTACATAAAAGCGGGTTACAAAGCCCTGTATCTGCTCTGCTGATCCTCCACTAAGAGTTGTGGGAAAAAGAGTTATAACTAAAACTCCGACCAGAACCATGATCAGAAAATACCTGGTCTTGAAAAGTATTTTCCTTGCCATTACTTACTCCTTATAGAATTAAATTATATTTGTATCAAATAAAAACTTCCTAATATTATACAATTATTCTTACCAGGTTAAAAACACTAAATGTATTTTTTTAAAGAAACATCCCCAATTTTATTCATCCCAAGCCTGGTCAGGGCAAAATCATACTTTACAGGGTCATTTTCATCAAATTCCCTTAAAGCATTGGTTATTTCAAGAGCAGTCTTAATATCTGCCTGTTTTCTTTTAGTAAATCCCAGGCTCAGTGAAATTCTGTGCATATGGATATCGAGAGGAATAATCAACTTAGATCTGGAAACCTTGATCCAGCCTCCAGGATCCACATTGTCCCTGCGCACCATCCAGCGCAGATAAAGATTCAACCTCTTAAACGCACTGCCGCCCACCGGTGAAGGTATAAGGCTGTTACACCTGTTTTCAGTAAAAGCATTAAGATTTTTTGCAAAACTTAAAGCAGCGGGAAGAACTGATTTATCTTCTTCACCCAGGCCCTGCAAAAAACAATTATTTAAAGACCCATATTTGACTATAGCATTTTTTATATTCATTAGGAGACAGGATAATTCACTGCCTGTGGTAAATCTGTGCTTGAAATCCTTAAAAGTGTCATAAAGCGTATCGGGAGAAGAGTCTTTTAAAAATAAAAATGGACTGGATGTTATTCTTTTTAATACAAGTGCAACACTTTTTAATATCTGAGCTACTCTCCCGTATGCCAATGTAGATGCAATAAGTCCCGCAATCTCACGATCTTCTATATTTTCATAATCATATAAAAATTCCAGAGGGTCAGGATGGACAAACCCTCTGTTATTATAACTTAAATATAATTTATCCAGCCCCTCTTTAAGTCCCATCAGCTCTTATCAATCAGCCCTCGCCCCAGAATTAATTTTTTTACCCATTTTCAATTTTTCTTCCAATAATCTGCTTAATCCGCTATAGAAATTTCTCTATGTTTATTACTTATCTTTTCGGCCAACCCATCCAGCATTCTAAAATCCGCCTCTTTTGGGTATCCTTTTATAATTACTGGCTCAATAACTTCAGCTTTTAAAGTAGATACTATATCCGTGAGTGTATCAACAGTTCTCCCACCCCACCCGTATGAACCGATAATTGAAATGAATTTTAATTTCGGCCTTAAAGCCCTGACCAAGTATGCAGCATAAATTATGTTCGGATGCGGTCCGGCAAGCACTGTGGGAGTTGCAATCACAACCGTAGCCGCATCAACCAGAGCCATTGCAAGCTCTCCTACATCAGATTCGGTAAGATGAAAAACCTTAACCATTATCCCTTTTTTGGTCAGGGACTCTCTAAAATACTCAACCATTTTTTCGGTGCTGCCATGCATGGATATATAAGGAATTATGACTTCATTTTTTACTCTGTCCGAAGACCAGTCTTTATAAGCATCCACAATAAAGCTTGGCTTATCATAAACCGGACCATGGCTGGGGGCAATTATCTCTATATCCAGGCCTTTAATCTTATCCAAATTTTTTATTATACTGGTCCTGAAGGGCATCATAATTTCCGCATAATACCGTTTTGCAGCATTACATATCTTACTCTCATCTCTCATAAAAAGTTCATCTGTTGCATAATGAGAGCCAAAAAAATCACAGCTGAAAAGAATTTTATCTTCCTTTAGATAAGTAGACATTGTCTCGGGCCAGTGAACCCATGGAGTAAAGATAAACTGTAAAGTCCTATCACCCAGAGAAATTGTATCCCCATCTTCTATCACCAAAAACCTGTCTTCCGGTATTAAAAGTAAATCCACCAGCATTGACTTACATTTTTCGTTTGTAACTATCCTGGATTCAGGATATGCTTTAATAAGCTCTGGCAGAGAACCTGAATGATCCTGCTCTGCATGGTGGGATATTATATAATCTATTTTGCCAACACCCAGTTCCTTCAAATTACCCACCAGGGTATTGTACATTGGGGGATCCACGCTATCAAGCAGAGCAATTTTCTCTAATCCCCTGATTAGATAAGAATTATAAGAAGTCCCATTGGGAAGAGGTATCAGTTCATCAAACAATTTTCTACCCCAGTCCACAGCTCCAACAAAATAAATACTTTCCTTTATTTTCTGTATAGCCATTCAAACCAATCCTTTTCTTGTCTTATTGTATATGACCACACCTTCCGAAATGAGGTGCGGTCATATTACGTTATCTTTATATTCTAATTAGTTTACTTTCAGCTCTTCCACAGCCCGTGGATATTGCAATATTCGCGTGCTGCTATATTATCAGCCTCTATACAGAACTCAGCTTCCGGGGCATCTCCTGGCTTCAGAAACTTTCTGTAAGCTACTCCATCTACAATTGCTTCGATCCATTCAATATAATGCTCTTCAATCATAGGATGAGCAATACTTCCGACCTTTACTTTAAATCCACTGGCAGTCTTTTCAATTACGGGTACATGTTTTTCTAAGGCAGCATCAACTGTATTTTCCTCACACAGTTTCATAGGCTGTTCACAACAAACCAGTTCTCCTTCACCCTCGTGAATAACCTCAACAATGTTGCCGCAAATTTCACACTTATAAATCTGTAACCTTCCTGTCATCTCAACCTCCTTTATTTTTCATTATATTATCTTACGCAAGTAGTGTAAATTTAAAAAAAGTGGATTCTTAAAATTACAGGGACCTTACCGCTCTTTCAATTACTGCAGCTACTTCTCTGTAGTCTTTATTCTTAAATTTTATCGGCTTGTCAAAACTAACTGTTACCAGAGGCCATCTGGGCAGGTGGCCCCATGGAAGCACTCCTCTCCTTAAAATATCAAAAAGTCCCTTAACTCTGATCGGAACAACAAGTGTCTCCATATCGCAGGCTATTATTCCTACTCCAGACTCAAATTTTCTAATGCTGCCATCAGTGGTAACTTTTCCTTCAGGATAAATCACTATAGACCACCCTTTGTCCAGCATTCTACCAACATTTTCCATAACCTGCTTGAATCCATGAGTTCTGGAAAGAGGAGAAGCATTAACAAATAAGTTTACCAGAAGATAAAAACCAATTGCTTCTACTACCCGCCTCCACCATGAACCTGTATGGTAGAAAAAGTGATTGAAATGATACTCTATAGACATCAGTACAGCAACCTGCTTACGCAGTTTAAAGGGCAAAGAGTAGAGGATCACAAAAGCATCCAGAATACTGGTGTGGTTCGCAGCAAATACAACAGGACTATTTAAATTTTTTAAATTCTCCCTTCCTCTGACTTTAAGCCTATAAATTAAGAACGTAAATGGATATAAAATATATTGAAAAACTGTTCTGATAAAACGGACAGGAAGCCAGAATGGAAAACTATAAAATGGTATCTTCCGGGAAGTTTCTCCTGGAGATGCGATTAAATTCTCAACCTCACTAACTGTGGTATTCCTGTCGATATAAGAATCGTCCACTTCTATATCATATTTTTCTTCGATAGCCGACACAAGCTGTACCAGGTCAAGGGAGTCTAACCCCAGATCTTTTTCGAGTTTCGCTTCTTTCTTTATATTCTCCAGCTTAACTTTTCGGAAACTCTTTATAACTTCCAGCACCCTCTGTGACTGCTTAAAAGATTCCTGCTCTAAAGTCCCTTTCTCTTTTTTATGGCCAGATAGAATTTTTGCTACCTCATTTCTTTTTATTTTTTTAGTGGTAGTTCTGGGGAAATCATCTCTTCCCCATATGCTGTAGCTGTTTATATGCTGGTATACGTTCAATCTCGTGTTTAATCTTTCTATTATCTTTTCGGGGCTGCCCTTATAGTTACTCTCCAGTATCAATACTGCATGAATTTCCAGACTATCTCCCTCTCTTAGTCCCAAAACCACACAATCCTTTACCGGACCGAATGTTTTTAAAGCAGACTCAATATCTTCAGGATAAATATTCACACCATCATCTCTTACAATGACTGAATCTTTTCTTCCCTTAAAATACAGATTGCCATCCTTATCCATTTCAGCCAGATCTCCTGTTTTAAACCAGCCTCCGGAAAAAGTCTTTTTTGTTAATGAAGAGTTTTTAAAATAACCCGGAGTTACATTATTCCCCTTTACATATATTTCTCCGTCTACCAGGCGAATCTCCTGTCCTTCCAGCACTCTCCCGATGGATCCTGCCCCAACCCAGGCAGGATCAGCTAGAGTTATTAGTGGAGCTGTCTCCGTTAATCCATAACCTTGAAAAATAGTATAAGCTACACATCTCCAGAACTCATCCATACTCTTATCAAAAGCAGCTCCACCTACAATTATAGCCACCAGTCTCAAGCCAAGTTTTATGTGAATATTCAAAAAAGCCAGAAATCGAAATGGCCATTTGATTTTTTTGAATATGTTGTATTTTCTCTCAAATTTCCTATTTCCAAGATTAAAGTTCCTGATTATATAATCTTTTAGTAATTCCAGTATCTTAGGAAGCGTCCCCAGGATCCAGATTCGCTCTTCCTTTACTGCTCTTATAATTTCTCTGGGATTTACGCTGTCCATAAAAACAACGGAACTTCCTATCATCAGGGGGATATAAATTCCAATAAGTTGACCGTACATATGACTCAATGGAACAACTGACAAAATTTTCAAGTTCCACATAAGCCGGAAGAATTTTTTCCATCTATCCATAACAGGTTGAATAGATTTTAGATTGGATTCAATATTACGATGTGTAATCATTACTCCTTTGGGGTTAGCCGTAGTACCCGAGGTAAAGATAATCTGGGCCAGATCACCGGATTGGATATTTATATCTGCACTTCTTTCAAACTGTATGGAAGACAACCGTTCTTCAATTTCTTCCATATTAATTGACTTCAGACCCGGAGATTTTTCCCCGCCACCGCTGCACATTTCCAATCTTGCCTTTACTTTATTCTGTACTTTTTTTTCAAAGTCATCACTCGAATTTATATCCAGCGGTACTGCTACTATTCCTTCAAGGAGGCACCCCAAAAAAGCAATTATCCACTCAGGCCGGTTTTGTCCCTTTATTATAACCCTATCACCTTTTTTTATATCAAGCTGACGGAGTAGTACCGTAAATCTCTTCGCATAATCATAGACTTTTTTATAACTCCAGGATACCGTGCGGTATTTTCCTCTGTAATAGAAACGCCCATTTCCGGAGTTAATATACCGATCAATATAAGTAAGCAAGCCTGAACTCATAGAAATATCACCTGCTTTAAATATACATATACATTATAATACTTTTTTTAAGTCAAGCGGTTATTTAGATTCTTAATATAGCATAATTTAAAAAATTAAATATACTACATTGAGTTTATATAATTAGATATAGTTCCACAAATATCAACATGAACCTCTTGACAAACACGTGCAAAATATAATATATTATACGTGTAGTTTACATAAACAAAATTATAATGGAGAATAGTATGGCAACAAAGCTAACACTCACACTGGATAAGGAAGTAATAGAAACCGCAAAAGAATACGCAAAGAAAAACAATATAAGTCTGTCCGGAATAGTGGAACTTTATTTCAAAACTTTATCTTCTGGCACCAAGGATCATAAGGTTGGGCCCATCACAAAAGAGTTGTCAGGGATAGCTAGATTCCCTACAAAAAAATCCGATAAGGAACTTCTAAAGGAAGCTTTAAATAAGAGATTCTTATGAAAGAAAAATTATTCCTTGATACTGATGTTATTCTTGATGTGGTTTTTAAAAGAGAACCTCATTTTTCTGATTCACAAAAAGTCATGTCTCTAGTAGAGAAAGACTATTTCCCTGGCTATACCTCGTCTCTTATAATAGCAAACTGTTACTACATAATAAGTGATAATAAAGACAAAAAAACTGCTTTAAAAACGATATCAAAATTAAGATCTGTTTTGAATATATTACCATTTACAGATAAAGAAATAGGGAAATCATTGAGTTCAAGTATAAGAGATTTTGAAGATGGTATCCAATACTTCATTTGTCTGAATAACAACATAAATAATCTGATTACCAGGAACATTTCTGATTATAAAGGTGTGGATATAAATATCCTGACCCCTAAAGATTTTTTAAATCTGGAGAAAATAAAGAAAATAATTGAGGTATCGACCAATAACGATAGCAATAAGCCTTAAAATATTTATTCACAGTACCTCTTGCAGCCAGAAAATATAAGAGGTCATAAGTCACTTCCCAGGATTATTCCCCAACCGCCTGACAGTTGTGATAGCTTTTTTTATAAAAAAAGAAAAAAAGAATACTATCGCTAAAAGTATAATTATAGTTGCCCCTGATGCCAGATCCAGTAAATAAGAAATCCACAGGCCAGCCACAGTTAAAATAATCCCAACCACAATTGAGCTTATTATTAATTTTTTCATATTATAGGTAAATTGTCTGCATATTGATGATGGTATAGTAAGTAATGCAATAATCAGGATGATACCAACAATCCTTATAAGAATAACTACACTTAGGGCCACCATACAGAGAAGTACCAGATATAAAATCCTATTAGGAATACCTATTACTGTTGAAAATTCCTCATCAAAAGATATTGCGTAAAATTCTTTGAAAAATAAAGCAACAATCAAAATGATTATTGAGTCCATTACAAGCATAATATAAAGGTCGAATACAGGAATAGTCAGGATGTTTCCAAATAAATAACTGAAAAGATCCGGCGCATAGCCGGGAGTCAAGCTAATGAATATAATACCCAGCGCCATCCCCACTGCCCAGATTATCCCTATAGCTGCATCTTCACTCAGTTTGCTTCTTTTACTGATGAGGCCTATTGTAATTGCAGAAAATAAGCTGAAGGGAATAGCAGTAACAATTGGATTTACTCCCAGGAAGTAACCCAGTCCAATACCGCCAAAAGCCGCATGTGAAATGCCTCCACTTATAAATACTATCTTTTTTACAACTACATAGGCGCCTACAATACCACAGGCTATATTAACCAGAACCGCAGCTATGATAGCATTCCTCATAAACTCATACTGAAAAATTTCCATTACTTCTTATGCCTCCCCAGCACTCTATGCGGTATTCCATGAGCCAGTATTTCTACCGGACAGCTGTAAGCTTCCTCAAGTTTACCCAAACTTCCCTCTTTTGGACCATGGTAGAATAATTTTCGGTTAAGGCATAGAACACTATCAATATAGGTTGAAATTGCACCAATATCATGAGTCACAAATACAACAGCCATCCTCTTATTTAGCTCCAGAAATAATTCATAAATTGATTTCTGCGTTTCCGGGTCTACACTTGCCATTGGCTCATCAAGCAAAAGCAATTCTGGCTCTCTGGCAATAGCTCTGGCTATAAGAACCCTTTGCAATTGGCCGGCCGACAGCATGCTTATGTGCCTGTTTCTATATTCAAGCATTCCTACAGTTTTCAGGGCATCCAACACGGATTTCTTATCCCCTTCGGAATATTTTTTTACCAGTCCTTTATATCTTCCCATGATAACTGTATCGAATACGTTGATAGGAAAATTTAAATCAAAAAATACATTTTGTGGCAGGTAGCCAATTGATTTTCTGCCTTCTTCGGGGTCTCTGCCAAAGACTTCTACTATTCCCTTATCCGGTTTTAATAGTCCCAGTATAATCTTAAGTAACGTAGTTTTCCCCCCACCGTTTGGACCTATTATAGCGATGAAATCATGCCGCTTTATTGAAAAACTTATATCTTCCAGGACTGGCCTATCGCCATAATAAAAGAACATATTTTTAAAATCTACTATAATATCGCTTTCCATTTTAATTAATCTTAAAGTAACTAAATTTTATTTCATAGCCCCGGCAAAAGCTTCTGCAACTTCTCTTATATTTTCCACATAATTTTTCTCAAGTGAACTTACCAGCACAACAGACCCGCCAATCTCTCTGGCTACAGTTTCAGCGCTTTTGGTACCGAACTCCGGAGAAGCAAAAATCATTTTAATATCATACTTCCTAGCCTGATCTATCAAATTTTTTATACCCTCGGCTGTCGGTTCTTTACCCTCCTCCTCAATGATCATCTGCTTAATATTGTAATCCAGCGCAAAATAAGTCCAGGCAGGATGAAAGACTATTATTACTCTGTCTTCTTTTCCCAAAAATGTCTGGACGATTTCCTCATTCAGTTTGTCTAATTCTGCCAGGTAACTGCTCAGATTTCCTTCATAAAACTTCTGATTTTCAGGATCTATTTGAACCAGGCTTTTATAAATATCTTCAACCATTACTTTAGCGTTTGCCGGCGAAAGCCATATATGCGGATCAATTCCCCTAAGGCTGCTTCCGGCTTCACAGCTTTCACTATATTCACTATGGGCTACAGGTTCTCCATTTTCATAGCTTACCGCAATAAGCTTCACTCCTCTGGATGAGTCTACTACCAGCATTTCTCTATTTATCTTAATTATCTTATCCATCCATACCAGTTCAAATTCAATCCCTGAGCCGACTGCGGCATACATTCTAGCCTTGCTAACCTCCTCCAACTGAGTTGGGGTAGGTTCATAAGTATGAGGATTAGCTCCCGGAGGAACCATAATAGTGACCATCACTCTATCTCCTCCAATTTTTTCTACAAATTCAGCCTGTGGAGGTATACTTACCACAACTCCTATTTTTCCGTCATTTACACCTCTATCCATCCCTTGAACACAACCTGAAAATACCACAACCAAAAAAACTAGGAATATTGTGCAAGTCATTTTTGTTAATACATGCCTCATCTACATCAATTCAACTTTTCCCGACACATAACGAATTTTTCTACTAACATTGGGTTAAATTGAGTTCCTGAGCATCTCCTCAGTTCCTCTTTTGCTTCCTCTTCAGAAATCGCTTCCTTGTAATGCCTGCCAAACGTCATAACGTCATAAGCGTCCACTATAGATGCAATACATGCGTTAACAGGAATATCTTTACCCCTGAGTCCCTGAGGATAGCCGCTTCCATTCCACCATTCATGATGTGCCAGAATATCTTCGGCTATAGATGCAATTTGTGGAGTTGATTCAGCAATTTTATAGCCTATTTCGGGGTGTCTTTTTATAACCTTCCATTCTTTAGCAGTTAATTTACCCTTTTTCATCAAAATTTTGTCAGGTATGGCTACCTTACCTATATCATGAAGGGTAGAAAGAAGTACCAGTTCATCTAATTTGTTTTGTGGTAGATTAATGGCGGCTCCGAGTTGTAAAGCCAGCCTTTTAAGGCGCCCTGCATGCTCCTTTGTCTCCCGATTCTTCTCCCACAATACTCTTTCCAGGGAGGAAATGATAGAATTATAAATGCTCTTCCTTTTGAGCAGTTTATTCTGATACATATTATTTTCTGCTTCTCTTATAACGTCTTTCAAGTCCTGACTCTGGCTTTCTCTTGTCGAAATTCCCATAGAAATATTTAAAGGTATTTTTTGATCCTGAGTTTTTTCACAAATTTTCTTTATTTTGCTTAATACTTCCTCTACATCTTTTCCTGTAGACCTGGGCATGAGTATAAAAAATTCATCCTCCCCCCACCTGGCAATAATGTCTTCCTCGCGGGAGCAGTATTTCAATATCTTTGCCACTCTTTTTAACAACCTATCTCCTTCACTATAGCCAAAAGCATCATTTACCAGCCTGAGTCCATTTAAATCGCAGATTATAAAGTTTAAGGGAAGCTCTCTATCCTTGTAAATATTCACCAGTACTTTTTCAAAATAAGTTCTATTATAAAGCTCTGTCAGTTTGTCATGGAAACTCAAATATCTGATTCTTCTCTCCGCTCTCTTACGCTCATTGATATTGTTTAAAATCTCTACCCTGACCCTCTCACCCCGGTGAGTAATCGGCCTGCCGGTTACTTCAATGAATATTTTACTGCCGGTATTTTTTATCCCAATTATCTCATAGGGCACTTCATGTCCTGATCTTATATTATCCGCCATTATCTCCCTGAACTCCGGAGCTATAAACTCCAGTAAATCTCTACCGATAGCATAGGAAGGACTATAACCAAACATAGCAGTAAAAGCATCATTTACCTCTAAAATTTTTCCATTATCGTGAATGACAATCCCCTCTAATGAAGACTTAAATAATGTGTCAAACTTTTCTTTACTCTCCCGAAATTTATTTTCCAGCTTCCTTTTTTGAGTAATGTCTTTGATAATTATCCTAAAACCGGTAATTTTGTTGCTCTTATTTTTCAAAGGTCCAAAATAAACTTCCCCAAAAAGGATATCTCCATTTCTCCGGTGCTGGGTAATTTCAAACGAACCAACTTCTTTTCCATCTAAAATAGCCTTAAATATTTCCAGATATCTGGGAATCTCTTTTGTGCTGAGATTAACCCGTCTGGTAAAATACTTCCCAATTAACTCTTCCCGGGAATAACCCGAAAAATCAAGTACAGCATCATTACATGCCGTTATTATTCCCTTGCTATCTATTGTCATAATACCAACAGAACCGGTTTCAAGCAGACTACTGTATTTCCCTTCACTTTCTGTCAGTGATTCTTTCAGACGACCGGATTCTTCTTTGTATTTCTCCAGGTCAATGATTCTCTGATTCATTTCCACCAGTTTATCTATGAGTTGCTCTTTTGTAATCTTTTCGATATCCATTTTTTAATTATATCAGTCAGCTCTTATTAATATAATATAATTTAAAAACAAAAAAGTCAGAAGTGGAATCTTACTCCTGACTTTCTAAAATCTTAAATTTATTTCGCGTCAATTTATGCTTATAATCTATTTTTATTAAAAAATAATGAACCCTCATTTAGTTAATACTTGCTTTATCTTGCCCGAAACTTCTTTTATGAAACAAAATTATACTTTGTCAGCCTTGCTTTCTCCTAGTTCGATACCGATCTCTTCCTGTTTTCCTCATCATCTTCCAGAAGCAGCGTTTCTTCTTCGTCATCATAACTATCTTCTTCATTTCCTGCCATCTCATCAATATTTTCATCTACGTCTAAATTTGCATCAAAATTATTGTGCAGGACCTTATCACCTTCTCTTAAACTCTCTTCATCAATCTTTTTTAAAAACGACTTAAGCTCGTCTGAAATTAAATTCCTGATTCTGTTTTTAAACTCATCGTATTTATATTGCAGATAATTTATATCCTCTTCCAATTCCTGCTTCTTCTTTAATAGATCCTTATAAAACTTCTCCAGCTGTACTTTCTTATCCTCTAACTCTTCTTTAATACTATCTTTATCTCCAACTTCTTCTTTCACTATTTCTACCCCTGTATTCTCTTCTGTGTAAGTTTCACCCGCAGTATCTCTTCTCCCCCAACTATCCAGGATATTCTCCATATCCTCTTCCCTTATCTTAATAGCTTTATCTACTTTTATAGCGGGCAGTTTTTTCAATGTAATCATATTTATTACTTCTTGCTCGCTGATCCCCAGCATCTCAGTAGCTTCTTCTATAGTATAATATTTATCACTCTTATCCATGTTCCTCAAAATTGAATAGATTTATTATAAATTTTTTATAATATTCTAATAATTATAGCACATTAATTATTTAAAATAATCGTCCTTTTTTGTCCCTGATCTCAATTTGTTACCTGTCTACCTGATTATAAACCGGTTTGAAATTATTACAGCTCCGGTAAATATCTTCAGTAAATACTATTACTACCATAATAACCAGATTATATATCGTATTATAATTTCTTAAAAGAGTTTTATCACCCCATGTTCTATTTTTTTGACTTGTAGCGGAATAATTACTTCCGCCAATAGACAAACCCCAGATAAATAAATATAATAAAATGATTATTTGAATAAATAAGCAGTTAATGAAATAAATCAAATAAAACTGTTTAAAAAAAAATGGATCCGCAATTAATAAGACCATTACTTATAACCTCGCTTGCTGGCCTCTCTACTACCATTGGAAGTGTTTTGGGTCTTATATTCAAAAGAGAAAATTCAAAATTTATGAGTTCTGTCCTGGGATTTACGGCAGGAGTCATGATAGGGGTCTCTTTTTTTGAACTTCTCCCTTCAGGCTTTGAAGAATTGGGATTCACAAAAGCCAGTATAGCTTTCATTGTTGGTTTTATCTTCATTTTTTTGATTGATTACTTTATACCCCACGAATACATAGGGCAAAAAGAAAAATTAAATGAAAAAACTGACAGGAGACTCTTAAGAACCGGCCTTTTCGTGGCACTCGGAATAGCAATTCATAATTTTCCTGAAGGAATGGCAACTTTTTATAGTTCAATAGTGGATATTAAAATAGGTATAGCTATAGGTGTAGCCATTGCTATACATAATATCCCTGAAGGAATTGCTGTATCTGCCCCCGTATATAAAGCAACCGGCAGCAGGGGTAAGGCTTTTTTATGGTCATTTTTATCAGGAGTAGTGGAACCGCTTGGAGCAATAATTACAGCACTGGTTCTTCTTCCTTTTTTAAACCCACAGGTTTTGGGATACCTGCTTTCAGGCACAGCAGGGCTTATGGTTTTTATATCTATTGATGAACTCCTGCCAGTTTCCAAATCTTATGGATATCTTCATCTTCCTATAGTAAGCTTCATTGCCGGCATGATAGTCATGATATTAAGTTTAGTTCTAATAAAATAATCATTTTCTCAAAGACACTACTTACCTAATTTACCTACCACGGGGAACCTTTTCAGAAAGTCCACCCCGTGTGGGGCTCTCTCGAGTTCTATGGTCAAATCTTCTCCGGCAAGATGGGTTACCTGGTGTTTCCCACCCTTCCATAAGAAACTATCCGTAACATCATAAATACTTCCATCGCAGGCAACATAAGCTTTTCTGCCTTCTCTGCCGTCATATTTTTTTAGTTCTTCTTTCGTAAATTCTTTCATCTCGTATATTTTAACCTATTACAGGCGACGCCTTAAGATCAAAAGGATTGGTTCTAACAGCCAATGAGAATAAATATGGATAGTTGTTTTTCAAATGTTTCATATATGCAATCCACTCTAAAATCATTGCATTGTAGGCTCTTTTGGTGTCACCAATCAGATGCTCACGATCCACTCCGGGTATTCTTTCAAAGTCTTCCCTCTTTTCCAGTTCTTCGGTTAAATGAAATACAGCCCACAGAAGATCCGTAAATGACTCATGTTCCAGAAGGTTGGGATTCTCAAGCAATCTTAACAAAAACTCTCTCCTTTTGATTAAAAAATCCTTCAAACTTCTGAAATTTTCAGAGTCTATCTTGATATCTGATTGATACCCTTTAAATTTCTTATATGTATCTTTAAAATCCCTGGC
The DNA here is from genome assembly GCA_964415365.1 of uncultured Actinomycetota bacterium. Classification (GTDB taxonomy): domain Bacteria; phylum Actinomycetota; class Humimicrobiia; order Humimicrobiales; family Humimicrobiaceae; genus Hydromicrobium. The sequence continues at coordinate 34,703 of CAYPYW010000017.1, forward strand.
CATCCACTCCTTAACGCCGGACAGATGCTCAATTAAAACATTGCTGTTAGTGTCATAGTCAGAAAGATAGGCTAAAAGTTTAGTACCGACTTCGCTAAAGAAAGCTCCTATCACCATATTTAGTTTGGTAAGCAGAGCTTTCTTTTCTCTTTCATTCAAGAGCCTGTGAATGATTACAGTTACTAAAAATACCTCTATTGGTACAAATGCAATATCCCCTACCAGATATATGAAAATATGATGTGTATCTCTAAAGATAGCATAGTGAAAAGCATAAAATAACACAGACATGGATATTAAAATTATCCCTAAAATCAACTGCCACTTTACTGTCCTCACACAAACCTCCTTCCATGATAAGGAGGCTTTGCTTACGATGCAAAGCCTCCTCTATTCTCAAGAATATGTCCACACTTTGACTATTTTAGAAATTTTCCTACAAAAGGAGAGGTTTCTCCCCTTCTTAAGAAATGACCGGATGGTCCTTCGCCCAGGAATTCTGAAAACCAACTTTCGTGCTCTATCTCCTCATTAAGAATTGCAAGAGCCAGATCGTAAGTTCTATGATCCTTTCCTGCCGTAATGTTGCAGATATGCGTATAACCTCTTACGGCACACCTCTCAGCTTCAACCAGTACTTTAAGGATTGCCATTACATCTTTAGGATCCTTGGGCAAAGCTGCAGGTGGACACGCTGACACATCGTGAAAATCTTTCATACTTTCCGGCAGTTTTCCTCCCAATTCATAAATTCTGGGAACAATTGCCTCAAAGTGATTCCTGTCCTCAATTCTTGCAGTTTCTGCTATCTCTTTTATCCCTTCTCCCTGAAGGCCAATCAGGTTTACTCTCAGTATGGTGTAATAATAGTAGGTAGTTAATTCCGCTCCTGCATTTTTTACCAGGAGCTCTATGATCTCATCTACATTTACTCCTGCCTTTTCCACCATCTCCCTTGTCACTTTAGCCATTTTGCACCCCCTTTCTTTCATTCAGCAGTTTATTAGAATATGATTACCTGTTTTCAGTAACCATTAAAATTTTGTGCATACAATTGAATAACCTTTGAATTCTTAAACTTATTATTTATATTACTTCTTACTCTTAGATTATAATATGTTTTTTTCGAGATGACCATTTTTAAAATATCTCTCATATACCGAAGTCGGCGTTATAAATTTTCGTGGCTTAATTGCCAATAACAACTATATAAGAATTAATCTTATTTGTCAATTATTTTCTGCTAGCGCACAATAACAACATCAACTCTCTCTTCCATCAATCTATTTTATTGACAATACACTTTAATCTGATATCATTAATCATGATAATTAATATACACAAATTATCATATACACAAAAGTTTAAAATATATAAATAATGAGGTAAAGTATGGTTAAGGAAAATTCCAACAAAATTATATACTTTGCAATCATTCTAGGAGTATGCTTAATAATAAGTGCCTTAATAGGTTCTTTTACTTTTTATAAAGTAAGGTCATCCGTAGATACTCTTTCTGTGACCGGTTCTGTAAGGCAGAAGGTTACCTCGGACCTTGCTAAATGGACTTCCAATTTTTCGAGAACTGTTCTTGTTGAAGAGTTGAAGTCTGGATATCAAGCGATGCAAAATGACCAGAGACTCGTACTGAATTTTTTTGAAGATAATGGATTCACCGAAGAAGATGTAACAATTTCACCGGTATTTATGGAGCAATTATACCTGTATGATCCAGAGGCTCCAAAGGAAAACATTTTAAGACAGACTGTAGAAATTCAATCGACTGACGTTGGGAAAATTACTTCCATGGCAAAAAATACTCAGAAACTTATAGATCAAGGAGTCATCTTTTCCACTCAGACCCTTGAATATTATTACTCCAAACTCGCTGAACTCCGGATAGAGTTAATTCCGGAAGCTATAAATGACGCCAAGCTTAGAGCTGAAAAGATTGCAGAGGGCAGCGGTAAAGAAATCGGAGTTATAAAATCTGCAAATCTGGGTGTAGTTCAGGTCTTACCTGTCAATTCCACTGAAGTGTCAGACTGGGGAACTTACGACACCTCGACCATCGAAAAAGAAGTAATGATACCTGTTACGGTAATTTTTACCCTGAAATAGGTAATTTCCAGGATTGATATTTTTTTTAGCTGAATTATTTCTTATACATCAGGAAGCACGTGTCATCTGATCTATTGACCTGCTAATTGACCCACTAATTATTATCACCTATTTTTCTACTGCCTCCAGCTAATCTGATATACCCTGAACCACCGATATCGGTCTTAAGTCAATAAAATAATCTAATAATACTAAGGAAATGAACCAGAATATTTAAATGATACTTTAGACAATACTGTAAAGAAATTATAAAATTAACTTATGGATATCTGAATTTCATTAATTCACAAAAAACCATATATAATAAAACAGAAGAGAGAAAGGAAAAAAATGACCGAAGATAATAATGCATCTAGACAGTATCATCAAGAAACAAAAATAATCAAAAAAAATAGTAGTTCTGGAATCGCTGGTGCTGCCTATTTTATGGCTTTCATTGGTGCAGCAGTCTATTACATTCAACAGGCAACTAGCTTTGGAGTTGGGGTGATTGGTTTCCTAAAAGCTCTTGTCTGGCCTGCTTTTCTAATTTACGATTTGCTGCAGTTTATCAAAATGTAGACGCCTTACTAATTCTAATAACACTCGATGATCCTTCTGGCATTGCAGAAAAAGCTCAGGTATAAAAGAGGAGGACCGAGAGAATAGATTGTACCACGATGAGAGCCTGTTATCTGAAAAAAATCAAAGACTAAAGGGACTACCAGATCCCTTTGATTATAAGATTTATAAAATGAAAATCTCCAATATAAGAAAGGAGGTATGGTGCTTAAAGAATTCAAAAATTTTGCTCTCCGTGGAAATGTTGTTGACATGGCTGTTGGAATAATTATAGGTATAGCCTTTGGGGCAATAGTAAGTTCGATAGTAAATGATATAATTATGCCTCCTATCGGGTTACTTCTGGGTAATGCAGACTTTACAAACCTATTTGTGGTTCTTAAGGATGGAGTTACTGCAGGTCCTTACCTTTCACTAGACGCAGCCAGAGAAGCAGGTGCGGTAACTTTAAATTATGGAATCTTTATTAATACTATTATTAGCTTTATTATAATCGCAGCTGTTTTATTCTTTATAATTAGAGCTATTAACAGATTAAAAAAGAAAGAAGAACCAAAAGCTCCCGCCACAAAAGAGTGTCCTTTTTGCTATACAGCAATAAATATAAAAGCTACCCGTTGCCCTAATTGCACTTCAGAATTGGAAATAGTTTGAAAACTTCCTTAAATATTCATAGATATTATAAAAATCTCTCAATTGTTCTATAATTAAATATATATTTTAGGTATATTTGAGGTTATGATTCAATAATTACGTTGTTTTGTTTACCTAATAGGTAAATTGAGATTAGAATAGCACTAATTTCTAAATTTTCAGAAGCGCTTATTATCTATTAGTAAGCTGGTCAAATGAAATTGACACTGAAAAATAAACTGCTGCTACTCTTCACTATAGTGAGCCTGTTTATTATAATTTCGACCGGTATTGTCTCCACTTTTACCCTGAGAAACGATATTTTCTAGATAATTCAGGAAGACTATAATGACCAGCTTAACCATATAGATTTTGCAATTTACAATTTCTTCAACGAAGTCGAGAGTAATGTAGAGACACTTGCATCATTAGAGATAGTAAGAACAAGAGAGGACAGCGAATTTACCAATTTCCTGAACGCCGGCAAAGAAACCTTTAGATATAATATTGGAGACACAGAACAGAAAATAATAGATATATTCAACAATTTTAGGATAAATCACCATTATATTAATTCTGTTTACATGGGCAGAGAAAATGGCAGTTTTGTAAGATCCAATAAAAGGGCAGAACCGACAAAATATGATCCTAGAGAAAGACCCTGGTATACTCTTGCAAAAGAAAATCCTGGCGAAGTTGTCAAAACAGCACCATATAAAGCAGTAACCACGTCAGATATTAATATAGGAGTTGAGAAAGCCCTGGTTGACGAAAAGGGAGAAGTTTTTGGTGTGGTAGGGATGGATGTCACACTGAAGAATCTTACCGATTATATTTCCAACATTGAAGTTGGAGAAAATGGACGGGCGATTTTGATTAGTGAAGATGGCACTATTCTCGCGAGCCGTAATGGAGAAGATCTACTTAAAAATATTTTAAGTTTTGGACAAGAAAATTTAAATGTAGTCATGGAAAAACAGAGGGATATACCATCTTTAGTGAAGACTCGAAGAAAAGTTATTTCTTTTTTGACACTTCAGGAAGGCTTGGCTGGAAAATAGGTCTTATTATCCCGCTTGAGGAAATCAATAATGAGGTACAAACACTTATATTCAGAAATATCCTTGTGTTGGTGTTCTCTTTATTTATTCTCAGTATGTTAATACTTGTAGGTCTGCAAAAATTTGTTGTAGATCCTATAAAAAAGCTCAGCAACAGCACGAGTTTAATTACGAAAACTGGTAATCTGGAACACTTGATTAAAGTAGAATCCCAGGATGAAATTGGTTACCTGACCCGATCGTTCAATCAAATGATAAAGAGCATAAATAAAACAAATAGAGCCCTTAAAGGCTCGGAGAAAGCGTTACGCAGGCTTAACGATGAACTGGAAGTAAAAGTCAAGAAGCGAACAGGAGAGCTGGCCAGTGCAAATGCCAGACTCAAAGAACTGGATCGTCTAAAAAGTATGTTTATTGCCAGCATGAGTCATGAGTTAAGAACACCATTAAATTCCATAATTGGTTTTACCAGTTTGATATTGATGGGAATGGCCGGAAAAATTACAAGTGAGCAGAAGAAGCAACTTTTAATGGTTAAAAGCAGCGCCAATCACCTATTGGAACTTATAACAGATGTAATTGACGTAAGCAAAATTGAGGCAGGTCAAATTGATCTCTCAATCGAGGATTTTAACCTGTTTGAAGTTTTAAAAGAAATAAAGAACTCATTCAAAGTTTTGACAGAAAGAAAAAAGCTTCAACTAATCCTGGAGGCTCCGGAGAAACTGACAATCACAAGTGATAGTCGCAGGGTTAAACAGATTATAATGAATTTTGTCAGCAATGCCCTTAAATTCACCAGTAAAGGTAAAATAAAAATAAAAGCTGAGAGAAAAAAAGAAAAAATAATGATAACAGTTTCTGATTCCGGCATTGGCATAAGGAAAGAAGACATGAAGAAATTATTCAAACAGTTTAGCAGAATATATACCGAGGGGGCACCTATAGGAGAAGGCACCGGCCTCGGGCTTTATCTTTCAAAAAAAATAGCTACTCTTCTAAATGGAAAGATTAACGCAGAAAGTATCTTTGGAAAAGGTAGTAAGTTTACCCTGATTTTACCATCAAAATATATCGAGGCATGAAATGAAAAAGATCCTTGTAGTAGAAGATAATGAAAAAAATATGTACCTTATCTGGTTCGTTCTAAAAAGTAATAATTACGAAGTGATAAAAGCTACCAGTGGAGAAGAGGGGGTAGAACTAGCAATAAAGGAAAAACCTGACCTAATATTAATGGATATTCAGCTTCCTGATATCGATGGCCTGGAAACAACAAAGAGGATAAGAGGATCAGAGCTAAATACGAAAATTCCCATAATTGCCATTACTTCATATGCTATGAGCGGGGATAGAGAGAAACTAATCAAGGGAGGCTGTACAGGATATATTGAGAAACAACCGATAAATATCGAAACTCTTTTATCAGAAATTAAAAAATATTTATAAAGAACAGTGACAAATTAATCAATATTAACTATTTGTCAGATAAGGGGAAGAAGATGAAGGTTTTAATAGTAGAAGATGACATAAACAGTATGTATTTGCTTAAAACCATCCTTAAAAAGGGTGGCTATAAAACTATAAATGCGCAAGACGGAGCTGAGGCACTTAAAAGGTTAAAAAAGAATAAAATCGATATAATCATATCCGATATATTAATGCCAAAAATGGATGGATTTCAATTATGCAGAAAATGCAAGGGGGACGATAAATTAAGAAAAATTCTTTTTTTATTCTACACTGCGACTTACAAAAGAAAACAGGACGAAGAGTTCGCTCTCAGTCTGGGTGCCGAGAAATTCATAATAAAACCTCGGGAGCCTGATGTGTTATTGAAAATTATGGATGAAATTATACGGGAACATAAAAAGGAAGAACCCAAAACCAGCTCTAAAAAACTCATTAAAGAAGAACAATATCTGGCAGGGTACAACAGAAGAATCATAAAAAAGTTAGAAGACAAAGTAGTAAACCTGAATAAAGAAATTATCAGACGTAAGAAGATTGAAGATGAACTATATAACAGAATAAAAGAATTAAATTGCCTTTATTATATAGCCAATCTGGCAATTAGACCGGGTGCTTCATTGGCAAAGATATTCAAAGAAATAGTAAAATTTATACCTGCGGGAATGAAACACCCTGAAATGGTTTGCAGCAGGATAGTATTTAATAAAAAAGAGTACAGGACAAATAATTTTAAAAAGACAATTTTCTCGCATTCCTTTAATGTTTTATCTTTGTAAAGCAGATCAGGATAGCCAAGCGTAAGTGACGCACCAATTCCGATTGCGATTCTGAATTTTGATTGATTTTCTCTCAACCAGTCACACTTAACTGTATTCTCACAATTATCCCAAAGCCAGGGTTCCCCGACCAAAAAATTTTCATCGATAGAGCAGGTAAGAAATTTTGCTCCCTGAACGACAAAATAATCGCCAACATTTCCCAGAACTTTTTCATTAAAATAGTGATACAGCATAGAAAATTATTTCTTCCTGATCTGATTTAAGTTACCTTACAATTCAAAAATATCTTTGTTTTATCTCTGTCATCCTATTCAAATTTATCGGCAAAATATTTTATAACTTTACCTTCATAAAAGAATTCATCTATGAAATGAAATTATTAATTTGAAAGATAAACTAGATAAAACTAGACCTGTTTTTGTATTTGCTTGATAAAAATCTATATTTTATAAATCCCAGTATTGGATGCTTTTGGAACTTCTGAATTGATAAATACTCATCAATATCATAATATAAATCTAATATTTAAGATTTAATATTTAAATTTTACCGATATGAAAATTCTTCTGATATCAATTGGGACTCGTGGAGATATGGAGCCTTTTTTAGCTATTGGAGAAATACTGAAAGAAAAAGGACATGAGGTAATATGTTCTTTTCCAGAACATTTCAGGAGTCTTGCTGAAGAATCAAATCTGAAATTTGCTTCCCTGGGAAGAAAATATACCAAGCTTCTGAA
>CAYPYW010000018.1:0-41790 GCA_964415365.1 uncultured Actinomycetota bacterium
TAATTATATACTTTTTTCAGGTTTTTTTATATTTTCACAATATTTGCGGAAAACCGGAAAAAAGCAGCAATCATTTTAAGTTTGGCCAGATTATTTTCACGATATTTGCGTAAGTCTTCAAGAAAAATATCACCGAAAACAATAGAATTTATACCACCCTTTTTAAAACTAGTAAGAGTTTGAGTCATTTTGTATTCGTAGTCTTTATTTGATGAATTTTTCGTAATGAATATCTTTTCAAGCGGGAGTTTTAAAGCTTTCGCCTGTTGTTCAAGTAAAGTTGTGCGAACACCATGCACGCTGATTCTATCATAATCTTCTGTCACAGTAGTTAACAGGGCTATTACAGAATGATTGCCAGAACTTGTTGTTTGATATAATGCCAATGCACTATCTTTACCACCACTCCAACAAAACAACACTTTATATGTTGCCAGTGGAATCTCCTGTGATAAATCCATTTTCTTATCTTGTTTCTGGAGGGGATTTGCATAAGCAACTATTACGTGGTCCTTAAGTCTTTTTTCAGTTTCTTTTAAAACTTTAAATTGTGCTTGTCTGAGAGTAGCTGCTTTAAAAAACGAGCAAAGCCCATTTGGTTTTCCTACAGGCATACTTTTATATACTGCGATATTCTCTCCCAATTTTTCCATTAAAAAAGTGGCTTCTTTAATGATTTTTATTGTTGGTTCGGCAAGTTCACTTAAATCGATTATACTCCTCATTTCCTCAGGTACCCAGGCAGGAAAAAATCATTTTCATAGTATTTCAATTTATTTATATTTTTTTTCATTGGAATGCGTTATAACTTATCAGATACTTAGTTCAATCACTTAAATGAGAAGATAATATATGATTTAAAAATATAATTAAAGCAGTATTTGAAAAGAACATAGGACACTGGTAACAAGATTATTAATTTTGAAAATTATAGGTTGTATTGTATAAGCCTGTCATAAAATAGACCCTAATATAGGATTTTCTAAAAATTTCTTCTGTTCCCATGTTTTTTTGATCTGGTATTGTAACAGGCGGCCATTTTTGTCTCTGATAATCCAAAATATGTCGACTTTGGGATGATTATAGGTTGGGGATGCAGAAGCGAATTCTTATAAATACTGCATAATACCTTTTTCTTTGTTTCACAGGCAAAGATAATAAGGAGAATTACTCCGGTAAGGCCAGGAATAGTTGCTATATAAAATATAAGCCTTATATTATTGTTAAATATTGCAATGAATAAAATTGGAAAAGTGGTTATTCATAGTTATCAAGACCTGAGGTGTTATATTGAGCCTCATATCTGTCCTTGGGTTTGATAAAGAATACAGGCAAAATGAAACTTACCATAGTTATTATTATTGGAACAAGCCAGAATTTTTGATAATCTACAACGTTATTAACTGTTACATAATCCATAACAACTCCTGCAATTAAATTTCCGGCAAGTCTGCCAAAACCTAGGGTGAACATTGTTGATAGTTGATGCAGGTCTGTTCTTGTCATTTTGTTGCAATAACTATCAAGTAATATTATGGAAGGAACAAAATAGAACGTATATGAAAATCCATGTACAAACAGACCTGAAAGCACAAAAATAACCGGACTTCCTACGAATAAAGCAGCCGATCTTAATAATTCCATAAAAAGACCAAAGATCAGAACTAATCTGTAGCCAAACTTCTTTATGAGAAATCCTGTAATCAACATTGCCAGAATTTCTGATATCTGCCCGAGACTCATCGCCGGCATTATATACTTATTTGCAAAGCCTATACTTTCCAGAAAGGGTGAAGCCCCGTAATAAAAATACCTTATTATAAGATTTACAAGGAAGCCATATAATAATAAAAATATTATTTCCGGTCTGGCAATTAATCTAATGGTTTCAATAGGTATAAATTTTTCTGATTTTATCCTATTTTTTTCTTCTGGAAATGTTAGAGAAAAAAACCCGAGCACAAAAGTGGAAATGGAAGAAAATATCAAAGTGTCCTGGATTCTTTCAGGATATCGGTCAAGCCAGAAATAAAATATCCAGGCTACGACTATCCAGCCGATTGTGCCCCAGACTCTTAAAAAACCATATTTTCTGCTTTCTTTCCTCGAAGAACTGTGAAAAAAAATAGCATTTATTAGAGCAACGGTGGGACCTGTAATCAATGAATAAAATAGGAACAGAATTAAAACAATATAGTAATTCCTTTGAAAAGCAAGGAGCCCTATAGCTGCTGCACCAATAAGCTGGCACACTGTAAACAATTTTTCTGCACTTATTATTTTATCTGCAATAAATGATGTAGCTATGGGTGATACGAAAGATGCTACCGATGACATTGCAATAATAATACCTGTTTGGAGACCTCCGAAATTCAAATAATCCTTCAAGTATAAACTGAATACAGGAATTACTGCCCCGGTAGCCATAAATTGTAACACCATGGTTACCGATAATTTTATTTTAAATGAAAATTTCATTTTCCAGAGTTTTAATGATAATAATAAATTTTATCGAAAAATAAACTTTTTGAAACCTTTTTAAGTATTTATTTTTGGTATAATTATTTTAAAATCTTTTATGAAAATTAATCATCTTGTATCGGTGACTTTATTAATATTTTTAATATTTAGATAGGTATAAATTTAACCTATTATTATAATAAATGTTTAACTAAGCGAAGATCGAAAATTTGCCATCCGGAGAATTTGAGGATATATTTATAAAGTAAATCTTTTTATTGAGAAAATAAATCTTTTCAGGAAATAAGTATAAAAAACGCAAGGGGTGATAAATATGCTTTTAGGTTTTGTAAGCGCCATACTTCCTGAAGAATCGTTTGAAAAAGTAATTGATTTTGCTTCTGATAATTCATTTAAATGTGTGGAGATTATGTGCTGGCCCAGTGGAGGTGCGGAAAGAAGATATGCCGGAGTTACCCATATAGATGTTGATAAACTTACAGGGTATAACGTGGAGAAAATAAAGGATTATACGAAAAAACGCAACGTTGAAATATCTGCCCTTGGATATTATCCAAATTTTCTTGACCCTGATAGTGAAAAGAGAAGAATATGTATAAATCATTTGAAAAAGGTCATTAAGGGTGCTGCTATGTTGGGTATTAAAAATGTAACAACTTTTATTGGGCGTGACCCCAAAAAAACAGTTAAGGATAACATGTATGATTTTAAAAAAATATGGCCTGACATAATAAAATATGCTGAAGAAAGTATTGTAAGAGTATTAATAGAAAACTGTCCCATGTTTTTTACTTATGATGAATGGCCTGGAGGAAAAAACGTTGCTACTACTCCCCAGATCTGGCAGGAAATGTTCTCTATAATAGACAGCGATTTTTTTGGCTTAAACTATGATCCCTCACATTTTCTTTGGCAGCATATGGACTATATAAAACCAATATATGAATTCAGAGGAAAACTTTTCCATATCCATCTGAAAGATGCAAAGATATACAAAGAGAAGCTTGATAGGGTTGGTATCACAGCTCCGCCACTTGAGTTTCACTCCCCTAAGATTCCGGGGCTTGGAGATATTGACTGGTCAAAGTTCATATCTGCATTAACGGATATTAGATATGACAGTTTTGCAGTAATAGAAGTTGAAGACAAGGCTTTTGAAGATAGTCTTGAGGACAGGTACAGGGCTTTGCTTCAGTCTAAAGCTTATATCAGTCAGTATCTGGTGTAAGCATTTTTTATAATATTAAATAATTGGATAGGAATAAGTGTTAAAATGTCAAAAATAAAAACAGGTATTATTGGTTCAGGCTTTATAGGGCCTGCCCATATAGAAGCTCTCAGGAGACTTGGTTATGTTGAAGTGGTTGCTATAGCCGATATAAATGACACAATAGCAAAAGGTAAAGCATCAAAGCTTAACATAAATAAGTCTTATGGAGATTATAGAGATCTGCTGGAAAATAATGAAATAGATGTCGTGCATATTTGTACCCCAAATCATCTGCACTTTCCGATGGTAAAGCAGGCAATTTCTGTTAAAAAACATATAGTTTGTGAAAAACCCCTGGCACTGAACTCAAAAGAGGGAAAAGAACTTATGGAATTGCTTGATAAAACAGATCTTATTGGAGCAATTCATTTCAATAACAGATTCTACCCTTTGATTCAACAGGCCAGATCCATGATAGCAGCCGGTATTCTTGGAAATATCCTGGCAATAAACGGGTCGTACCAGCAGGATTGGCTTTTCTATGATACAGACTACAACTGGAGACTGGAGTCAGAATTCAGCGGAAGTTCAAGAGCTGTTGCAGATATAGGTTCACACTGGATGGATACAATTGAATATATAACAGGATTGAGGATAGAAAAAGTCAATGCGGATTTCTGCACTTTTTTCCCGTACAGGAAAAAGCCTCTTAAAGGAATGGAGACTTTTACAGGAAAAATAAATAGAAGCTCAAGTTATACGGAGATAAAAATTGATACTGAAGACTATGCTACTGTACTTCTAAGATTTAATGGCGGAGCTCATGGTTCATTCACTGCGAATCAGATGGCTGCCGGAAGAAAAAACAGGCTTTTATTTGAGATATACGGTACCAGAAAGTCAATTTCATGGAACAGCGAAGAGCCCAACTTTATGTGGATAGGAGACCGTGACTCAGAAAATAGCCTTCTTCTAAAAGACCCCTCGCTGTTGAATGAAAGTGTAAGAAAATATGCAGCTTATCCAGGAGGGCATACAGAAGGATTTCCTGATACCTCCAAACAGTTATTTAATAATGTGTATGGGTGCATATTAAATGGTAAAAAAGATGAGGCTGATTTTCCAGGTTTTAAGGATGGGTATAGGGAACTAGTTATCTGTGATGCGATAGTTAAAAGTTCAAAAACAGATAATTGGGTTAATATAACGATTTCTTAGAGTGAAAAGATAAACGTGTCCTATTAAAAAGATTATTTTTACTATTATTAATGCCTCGTTAATAACCTTGGAAGATGATACTCTCTAATGCCATCACATACAATCACTGCAGGCCGCCAAATATTACTTTAAAATCATATTTTTTATTCATCTGATTTATCTCATCTATTTTTTTTATCAGCCCGTTTTTACTATAACAGGTATATTTACACTGATAACTTCTATTAATCCACTTATATTTTGGACATCCAAGTTTGTGAAAGGGTAAAAAATGAATTGAAACAATATTTTTCAGATTTTTAAAGAATTCAAATATGTCTGTCAATTCTTTTTTAGAATCATTAAAGCCAGGTATTAATGGTATTCTTAGTAGAATTTTTTTGCTATCTTTATCAAGATGCAGCAGATTCTGAATTATTTTTTTGTTATCCTTATTTACTCCAGTTAAATGATTTGTGCTGTCAAGTGTTTTTAAATCGTAAAGATAATAATCCACAAAGGGATTGACCTTTTTAAAAAGTTCATAATCGAAGCAGCCTGCAGTTTCAACTGCTATATTTATTTTTTCCTTCCTGCATTTTTTCATAATACTTAATAAAAAATCTGCCTGCATGAATGCCTCCCCACCGGAAAATGTAACACCCCCTCCAGAATTCTTGTAAAACTTTTGATCTTTAATCAGTATTTCAAATAATTCGTCAACTGTATAATATTTCCCAAATTTAATCAGAGCATTATTCGGGCATGCCCTGATACAAAAATCCTCACATTCCAGGCACATTTTTATGTTGACTGCATATATCCTGTCATTTTTGAAAATTAAATTTTTATTCTTACATGAATTAATACAGGAAAAACATTTTTCGCAATATTCCTTTTTATAGCCGAATTCTGTTTCTGGGGATATTGATTCGGGGTTTGAACACCAGATACATTCAAGATTACAACCTTTGAAAAAAACGACAGTTCGAATACCGGGGCCGTCATGAATTGCAAATCTTTCAATATCGAATATTAATCCAATTTTTTCATTTGTTGCCCTGCTTTTTTTCATATGTTATAAATATCAGTTTAATATTTTCTTTGAAGTATTCTGGATATTTTCTATCTATCTAGAATATTATTCATCATCAGGATTCTTTTTAAAATATTACCATAAAGGGAATAATTAAAAAATTATGGTTTGCAAGAATAATTTTCGATGGTATTCGAATAGGATTGTCAGCCAACAAATAAATGACAACAGTAATTTTTTTTTGTAGAATAACTATCGGTTTAAGAAATTTTATATAAAAAGTTTTGTATATTAAATATGGATGATAAAGAAAAAAATATGCTGGATTTGCTTTGTATTGGTGAAGCCAATATAGATATATTCTGCAACAAGCTGACGGAGATCCCCCAAAGTGGGCAGTGGATACTGGTACGGAGTATTACTTCCTGTCCTGGGGGTTGCCCTACAAATACAGCCATTGTTGCTACGAAATTTAAACTTAGAACAGGTCTGATTTCTGTCATAGGTGGCGATGTGTGGGGCAATATATTGCTTGACGAGTTGAATAAATCAGGTGTTTATACGGGCAATATAAAAATAATGCAGGGTTTTAACACTGGTAAGACTATCGTTCTTAATTTAAAAAATAAGGACAGGGCGATGGTTCACGATAATGGTGCAAACGTAATGCTGGATAAGAGCAACCTTGACAGAAAGGTTGTTACAAGCGCAAAATCGATACTGCTCAGTTCTTATATCTCAGCTTTACCCAAATTATATAAAAGTGATGTTATAGAAATCTTCAGTTTTTTAAAGAGTAGGGGTAAACTTACTTTTTTGGATGTTTTAATAGATCCCTTTACGAGAAATCCGATGAGTTATCTCGATGGGTTGCTGGATTATACAGATTATTTTATTATTAACATTGATGAAGGTAAAATGCTGACTGGTTTTGATGATTATAAGGAACAGGCAGATGTATTACTAAAAAGAGGTGCAAATAATATCATTATCAAATTAGGGGGAAAGGGGTCATATTTCAGAAGCAAAAATATTGAATTAAAGGAAGACCCTTATGAAGACGGAATCGAAATCGTGGATCCAACCGGCTCTGGAGATGCCTTTAATGCAGGAGTGATTTACGGTTGTCTGCAGCGTTGGGATGTAAGGAAAATTTTACAGTTTGGAAATATCGCTGGTGCTTCAGCAGTGACGAGAGTAGGATGCACTTCCGGCGTTTACGGCCTTGAAAAAATTATTGAAATAATGAAATTAAAAGAAGGATAAATGTAGGAAGTGCAAGGGAGTATATGCAACAAATGAATAAGGTTGAAATGAACACTTTTAAAAAAATTAATGATTATAAAATATCACAGAGGGTTAATTATCTTAAAAATAAAGCTCTCGACACGAAACCGCATATTTGTACTGAAAGGGCAAAAATTTATACGGAAGCATATAAAATGTATGCTGATGAGCCTTTATATAAAAAGAGAGCACTTGCACTCAGGGATACTTTAGAGAAAATTTCAATATATATTGGTGATAAAGAACTTATAGTTGGAAATCATTCCTATATGGACAGGGCTGCTCCAATTTTTCCTGAATATTCTGTTGATTGGATAATGGAAGAGATTGATGATTTTGAAAAGAGACCAGGTGATAAATTTATAATTGATGGAGACAGGAAGACAGAGTTATTGGAGATTTGTAAATTCTGGAAGAAGAGAACAGTTAAGGATAAAGCTTTAAAAATAATGCCTCCAAAAATCAGGCAATTTTATGATCTTGGAATAGTTAAAGCAGAAGGTAATATTACTTCCGGTTCGGGTCATGTCATTATTGATTACAAAACAGTACTGGAGAAAGGTCTTGAAGCTATCAGGTCGGAAGTTGAAGAAAAATTAAGTTTTCTTGATCAGAGCCAATTTGAGAATAACAGTAAAAGAATATTTTATGAGTCCACCATAATAGTATTAGATGCGTGTATAAGATTTGCTGAAAGATTCTCAAAATTGGCTAAAAGCTTGGCGGATGCTGAGGAAGATAATAAGAGAAAGAAAGAACTTTTAAAGATCTCAGACATATGTAGAAAAGTTCCAAAGGATCCAGCTTACAGTTTTTATGAAGCACTTCAATCTGTATGGTTTATACATTTAATTCTGCAGATTGAAAGTAATGGTCATTCAATGTCTCTGGGTAGGTTGGATCAGTATTTATATCCTTATTTTAAAAGAGACATTGATAATGAAGTTATAAGTTATGATGAAGTACTGGAATTATTGCAGTGTCTGTGGCTCAAGATGTTTTGTATTAATAAACTAAGACCATGGTCACATACAAGGTTCAGCCCTGGCAGTCCTTTGTATCAGAATGTAACAATAGGAGGTCAAACCAGGGATGGTAGGGATGCTACTAACGAACTGTCCAGATTGATTTTAAGATCGGTTGCAATTGTCAGGCTCACTCAGCCGCTTCTTACACCAAGGCTTCATAAGGGGACACCCAATTATTTTCTGGAGGAGATTGTTGATGTTATAAATCTTGGGTTTGGAATGCCGGCGCTTATAAATGATGAAGTAATTGTCGATGGAATGTTAAACATTGGATTAGGTAAAGAAGATGCCCTGGATTATGCAATTGTGGGTTGTATAGAACCGGCAATGCCCGGTAAATGGGGATACAGACCAACAGGGATGAGTTTTGTTAATTTAATGAAAATTCTGAATCTGGCTTTGTCTGATGGTTACAGCTTAAATAATAATGAAGAGATCCATAAAGGATCCGGAAGAACCCTCTCAGATTTTAATACATTTGAGGAACTGCTTAATGCTCTGGAGTATCAGTTAAGGTTTTTTACGAAAGCCCAGGTTTTTCTTGATGCAGTTGCGGATTTTACACTGGAAAATAACGTGCCTGACGTGTTATGTTCCTCTCTTACCAGAGACTGCATAGATAAAGCAAAGAATCTTTTTGAAGGCGGAGCAAGATATGACTGGATTAGCGGATTGCTTGTAGGAAATGCAAATATCGCAAATGCGCTTGCAGCTATGAGATATTTGATTTTTGACCATGAGATCATAAGCGGTGAGCAACTGCTGGATGTCCTAAAGGGCAATTTTGAAACGGAGGAGGGAGTGTTGATCAGGAAGCTTATAAGTAATAAGCCCCCAAAATACGGAAATGACGACGACTATGTTGATCTGCTGCTAAGAAAAGTTTTCGAAATTTATATTGACGAGATTTCAAAATACAAGAATTTAAGATGCGGAAGGGGACCAGAAAGTTGTGGTTATTATGCAGGAACTTCATCCCTGACTGCAAATGTTGCCATGGGTAGCTCTACGGAAGCTACACCGGATGGAAGAAAATTTGGTGAACCTTTCGCAGAAGGATGTTCACCCGCGCATGCCAGTGATGTAAGTGGTCCCACTGCAGTATTAAAGTCAGTTTCGAAACTACCTGCCAGATACATCCTTGGGGGAGTCCTGTTAAATCAAAAGTTCAATCCTTCTTATATAAAATCTGAATATGGTATTGAAAAGTTTACTTCATTGATAAAAACATTTTTCAATGATTTAAAGGGTTTCCACGTTCAATTCAATGTAGTTACAAAAGAAAAATTAAGAGATGCTCAAAAAAATCCTGAGAAATATAAGGATTTAATTGTTAGGGTTGCAGGTTACAGTGCTCTGTTTACACAACTCAGTCCTGAAATTCAGGAAGATATAATAAATAGAACTGAGCAAAACCTTTAGTGCATCCTCTTTCTGTAGTATTTTCCATTGGTAATTATAAAAAGCTGCGGGTAGCGGCAGTTAAGCTGTAAAAATTATAATGATGCAATTCGTGTGCTTGACTTGGATACCAGCGTTTGTTATTATTTCTTTACTAGAAATAAATAATTTTCTAAAATTATATTTAAAAAATAATATTAGAAAAAATCAAAGATCACATTGGTATAAAATAAGTAATAAATATCTAATAGATATCATAAAATCGTAGACTCTTTTCAGAACTGTCAATGTATTAACACATCGTAGATCATGAGGTTAGATTGTTATAAATTTAATAAATTTTAAGTCCGTTTGAATAGTGAGTATACCAACATACTGAGAATTACTGTTATCAAGGCTATTTGAAGCATTAATAAATAAAAAGGAGTGTTAAATGGCTAAAAAAATAATGCTTGAAGTTATTGAAGCCAGAGGAAATGGATGCGATCAGGGATTAAAATTAGGTGACAAATTTGAGCTGGAGGAAAATCATCATAATTTTTGCAGTGCGGCATACAGTATGATTTACCCGATTGCACAGGTCATGCGTTATGGCGGCAGATTTCCCTGGGAAGAAGAGAAGGATGTTCAAATTCTCGGTTGCCCGGATCCTTATAATACTATTGTATTTAAACTAACTGCGGTGGAAGTTGAAGAATAGTAGTTCTCATGTCCTGATTTTGTAAAAAAGAAGTCATGGCTTAAATTTATTTAAATAATTTCAAATAGTGTTGAACTTTGGTTACCTAAATGTGAGGATGTTTCGATGAAATATAAGAAGTTTGGGAATACAGGCATTGAAGTGTCTGTTATTGGTCTGGGTACTATGCGACTTCCGGGCTACAGGGAGGACAGCAAAACTGTAGATCAGAAAGAAGTAATTAAGATTTTGAGACAAGCTTATGATATGGGCATTAATTATTTTGACACAGGGTATATTTATGTCCATGGGGAGGGCGAGTCAATAATAGGGAAGGCAATAAAAGGCATAAGAGATAAACTATACATATCAACAAAGTCACCATTATGGTTGTTGCATAGAAAGAGTGACTATCAAAAATTTTTGAAAGAACAACTTAAAAATCTTGATATAGAATATATTGATTTTTACCATTTCCATGGCTTAACTGAGCTTTCCTACAAGCAAAAGGTTTTAAAGTTTGGTTTGATTGATGAAATTATAAAATCAAAGGAAAAGGGATTAATAAAGCATATTTCATTTTCTTTTCATGATACTTCTGATATTGCAAAAAAAATGGTAGATATAGGGATATTTGAATCAATGACCGTGCAGTATAATCTGCTTGATACCACGTTGGAAGAAGGTATCAGATATGCAGCAAAGAAAGGGGTCGGAGTGGCAATTATGGGCCCGCTTGGAGGAGGGAGGGTAGTTTCCCTGAAGCATTCGAATACTTTTAAAGATAGTCCTGTGGATTTTGCTGCATTAGGCCTTAAGTTTGTGCTTTCAAATAAGAATATTTCAATGGCATTAACGGGAATAGAAAATATAGATGAATTGAAAAGAAATATAAAAACTGCGTGTGGTTCATATGAGCTGTCGCCAGAGGAAAAAAAGATTGTAAAAGAGATTAAGAGCCAGAAAAAAAATTTGGAACTCATACCATGTACGGGTTGCGAGTACTGTATGCCATGTTCTCAAAAAGTATTGATTCCCAGAATATTTAAACTTTATAATTATTACAAATTATCTGGGAGAATTGATATTGCTGGAAGAGAATACAATGATGATATTGGATTTTTAGGGTATAAGATCGCAACTAGTTGTATAGAATGTTACAAGTGTGAAAAAAAATGTCCCCAGAAGATTGATATTGTTGACGCTCTAAAAAAATGCCATAAGGTACTGGGAAGAACAGAAACCAGCAATTAATTTTAAACAGGTGTAATCCTGTGTAAGATCCACGCTTATTTTCAGTAAAAAAGAAATTATATATGCAAATTGGATATTATATATTGATTGAAAGATTTTTGACACAGACACTAAAATTTGATATTATTTCTTTGCCAGAAATAAATAATTACAATTATTAAGGTATTGAAAAATCAATAAAATCCGTAATACGGACTTAGTTTTATGACATCAAATTAATTTTTATATAAAATATTCTATTAAAATATTAAAATGAAGGGAGGCTGACATGAAAGCATGTGTTATCGGAGGAGGAAGCACATATACTCCAGAGCTTTTGGAAGGCTTTATTTCCTTATCGCAGAAATTAAAATATCTGTCAATCAGTCTTTATGACATAAATGAAGAAAGACTGAGCATAGTCTCAGAATTTTTAAAAAGGATGATAAAAAAATCAAAGTCAGGAATTGAACTTACTGTTGCATCAAATCTTGAGGATTCATTAAAAGGTGTGGATTATGTTATAAATCAGATAAGGGTAGGTGGACAGGATGCAAGGTTCAAAGATGAGGATGTGCCACTGAAGATGGGATTATTGGGTCAGGAAACGACAGGTCCGGGAGGATTTGCTAATGCTCTTAGGACTATTCCTGTAGTTTTGGATATTGCAAAAAAAATTGAGAAATATTCTCCCAATGCATGGTTGATTAATTTTGCAAATCCTTCAGGTATTATTACTGAAACTGTTTCCAAATGTACAGAGGTCAAGGTTATCGGGTTATGTAATGTTGCAATTAATCTGCAAAATGAGTTTGCCCGGGTTCTTAATTTACCTTTGGATGACATATATCTGGACTGTTTTGGGCTGAATCATCTTACGTTTATAAAAAGAGTTTTTGCCAGAGGTAAAGATGTAACAGAAGATGCCTTTAAAAAAATAATGCCTGTTGTTTCTGAAGAATATAGAAAAATTTTGGAAATTTTTAAGATGTATCCCAATTATTATTTAAAATATTTTTATTTCAGAGAAGAAGAAGTTAATGAGCTTATGGGTAAAACACGTAGAGCTGAAGAAGTCTCTAAGATTGAAGCAGATCTTTTAGAATTATATAAAGATAAGAATCTTGATGAAAAACCTGAAATACTTAGTAAAAGAGGAGGGGCATTATATTCTACAGTTGCAGTAAATTTAATTTCTAACCTGGAAGGACTGACTGCTGGATTCCAGATTGTCAATGTTACTAATAAGGGGGCAATTTCAGATCTCCCATATGATTGCATAGTGGAAATTCCAGTTTTTATAGAAAAGGACAGACTGCAGAGATGTAATATTGGAGAGCTTCCCTTAGAAGTAAGGGGAACTATACAGGCTGTTAAAGCTTATGAACAGCTAACTGTTGAAGCAGCTATGGAAGGTTCATATAGAAAAGCAGTAATTGCCCTTTCACAACATCCTCTGATATCATCTCTGACTCTTGCTGAAAAAGTTCTTTCAGAGTTGATCAAAGCAAACAGAGATTATTTTCCAAATCTTTCATAAAACTTAAAGGAGTAGAATAATGAAATATTTTCTTGGTATTGATGGCGGGGGCAGTAAAACAGAAGCTTTAATTCTTGATGAAAATTGTAAAGTTTTAGGAACAGGAAGATCGGGCCCTGGAAATTATGAAGTATCAAGCATGGAAGAAGTAAAAAAGAACTGGATGTCTGCAATAAAACAAGCCGGACTCTCACTGGGAAATATAAAGTTTGAAAGGGCTTGTTTTGGCCTTGGTGGTGCAGACTTTCCGGAAGATTTTGAAATGCTGAGAAAGGAATTAGATTCGCTAAAGATTGCTCCGGACATAATCCTTGAAAATGATACAACAATAGCTCTGAGAGCTGGTGCAAAAGATAATTGGGGGATACTAATTGTTATGGGTTCGGGTACAAATGGACTGGGTAAGAAAAAGGATGGATCATATTACAGATTTTATGGAGAAGGATATGAATATGGAGACTGGGGAGGCAGTTTTTCAGCTACTCAGGACATGCTCAATTGTGCTTTCAGATCATATGATGGGAGAGGAGAAAAAACCATACTGGAAGATATGGCTCTGGAATTTTTTGGAGTGGAGAATTATGATGAACTGGCAAAAAAACTTTATTATCACCCTGATGAAAGATCGAATGTTCTAAATTTTGCGCCACTTCTTTTCAAAGCAATAGAGAAAGAGGATACTGTTGCCATAAAGTTAGGTGAAAAAATAGTAGATGAAACTGTCAGAGATATATATGCTCTAATGAAAAAACTTGATTTGATGAAAGAAGCAACTCCGGTTGTACTTTCAGGGAGTTTTTTTAAGGGAGTTCCCTGGTTACCTGAATATATATCTGCAAAAACGCATATGTTTTCACCACTGGCTGAGATTTATCTCCTTAAGTCACTGCCTGTTACAGGAGCAGCTCTTATAGCCTGGGAGGCTTCCGGTTATTCAGTCTCTGAGGATAAATGGGAAGAATTATCAAACTTTAAGATTAAATACAAGTAAAAAGAATTATGATTCTGTGGATTAAACGGACTTATTTTGTCTTAAAAGTATGGAATGCAAACAGGCTATGGAATGTTAATAATTATCTGATAGCAGCTCAAAATATCAATATAGATGTAACTGATATATCAATGCAGAAGTAAGTGATTTATCAGTAGAAAATATTAAATAAGAAGTTTAAAAACAGGGAGGTTTTAAATTGCCAGTAAATAAAAAATCGATTGTCAAAGTTTGGTTTTCGAAGCCCAGGGAGGCATGGTACAGTTTATCTGAAAAGGAACAGAAAGATTTTTTTAAGAAAGAGCAGGAGATGGCAAAAAAGCTTAGGGCAAAATTTGGTATAAAAACTATTAACACCAGTAAGAGCCTGTGGTCGAACGAGGAGTGGTTTGAGTTTGGAATGGAAGAGTTTCCTAATATAGAAGCTGTCCAGGAATATAATGAACAGCTTTCCAAATTAGGAATGTATAAATATTTTGAAGCCAAAGTTTTGCTGGGAACTCCAATTGAGTGACTGATAGAAAAATACCCGAACAACTGCCAGGAGTAAACTAAGAACTTTTTGCTTTTTTAACATGATAGTTCTAATAAGATAAAAATTTATAAAAAATTGACATGGGAGATTGTATTTGATATTATTTCTTTACTAGAAATAAATAAATACCAGTATAATAATATGTTAAATATAAATATTGTCTGATATGGAGAAATCATTAAAATTTTTCAGCACAGCAAGCTCAGAGCTTCAACTGCAAATTAATACCTCAATAATATTTAATTATATTCGTGAAAATGAACCAATTTCAAGGATTCAGATATCTAATGATTTAAAGATAAGCCCTTCAGCAGTATCCAGAGTAATAAACAGGTTAATGAATGGTGGTTTTGTTTTAGAAGTAGAAAAACTCAAAACTAGCAGTGGTAAAAGACCGACACTTCTTAAAACCAAAGGTGATGAAGGTTTTGTTATTGGGATAGACCTTGGAAAAGAGAAATTTAGGCTTGCTCTGGCAGATTTTAAAGGCAGGATAATCAATAAATATACCGGATTTAAAATTAATAAGGATATTGATATATCAGAGGAGATAAAGTCGGAAATAAAAAGTATTTTAAACAAATCTTATCAGGGTAAGAAAATGAATAAAAATAAGTTAAAAAGTATTTGTGTCGGGGTTCCGGCTACTGTTGATATTAATAGCGGAAAGATTGTCAGTGCTCCTCTTTATGGAAATTGGAAAGATTTGAACTTAAAGGAAGTATTGGAAGAGGAATTTAAGATTCCCATATATGTTGAGAACGGTGCCAACTTATCTGCATTGGGAGAAAAAAATTTTGGAGAAGGTAAGAGTTTTAAACATCTGATTTTCGTGGAAGTAAGTAACGGTGTAGGTGCGGGAATAGTTGTTGATAACCATTTATTCAGGGGTTCTTGCGGATCTGCAGGCGAAATTGGATTTACGATAATTAATGAGAGTAATCTGGGTTTTGAGAGAAAAAATAAAGGTTTTCTGGAGAAGTATGCTTCTGTGGAAAGCCTTAGTAAGAAAGCAATAAGAGAAATTAAAAATGGTAAAAAAACTATAATCACTGAAATGGTGAATTCTGTTGAAGACATAGAACCCTATATGGTATGTGAAGCGGCTATAAATGGAGATAAATTTGCAAATGACTTAATAAAAGAGATGGTTGAGTTCTTATCAATTGTAATAATTAATTTGATTTTAATTCAAAATCCTCAAATTATAGTATTGGGAGGGGATATATGTAATCTACCTGAAGTAGATAAATTATTTTTAAAGCCGATCATTAAATTGGTTAAAAGTTCAATACCTTTTGAGATTCCAGAAATAGAGTTATCTGGGCTTGGTGAAGATACACAGGTTATTGGTGCTTCATTTCATGCAGCAGAATCACTACTGTTAGATAAATTTCCTTATAAAATTGAGGAGGAAACTGTTTCTTAAAAATAAATTAAAATGTTTTAATGATGATGTGCGTATAAGAAATGGATTATTTTAATATCAATGTAAATGAAATTCTAAATAATGACTTTATTAAAATCTATGTTGTTGAGAACAAAATAGATATTTACAATGAAATAGCGCGAATTATGGTTGATAAACTTAAAGAAAATAACAGGAAAGGTAATGTTACGTCATTTATATTGCCAGTAGGTCCAAGAGGACAATATAAAAGATTTGCAGAAATTTGTAATAAGGAAAATATAAGTTGTAAAAATCTGATTACTATTAATATGGATGAGTATTTAGATAGTACTGATAATTTAATACCGGAGAGTAGTGCATTAAGTTTCAGAGCTTTTATGAAAGAAAATTTATTTAATCTACTAAAGAATAGTTTAAAGGTAAAACCTCAGAATATTTTTTTTCCTGATCCGAATAATCCTAAGCAAATTGAAAAAGTCATCAAAGAAATAGGTGGAGTTGATATTTGTTTTGGTGGTGTTGGAATAAATGGGCATATTGCTTTTAATGAACCAATGGATGAGAAATCAATAACGCGGCAGAAATTTAAATGTTTAAAAACAAGGGTACAAGAAATTTCCCAAGATACTATTATTATAAATAGTATAGAATATGGAGGTTATACTGATTTTATTCCTAAGAAATGTGTGACCATAGGAATGGCTGAAATTTTTATGTCTAAGGAATTAAGATTTTATTTAGAGCATGACTGGCAATCAGCTGTATTAAGAAAAGCAATATTTGAAAAACCGACATCTTCTTTTCCCGTTACATACTTAAAAGAACACAAAAAAAGTAGTATTACACTATCGGAAAATGTTTTAAGAAAGTATATGTGCTAATGGTAAACTTCTTTTTAATCAAGATAAGTTGTTGGTTTTGGCAGCTTTTTTAATAGATTAAAGTTAGAAAGTGAAGTGATAATAACAAAAGATTTTTTAATTTTCAGATGAAAAGTTTAAGTCTGGGAAAGGAGGTTATATAGTAAAAGAGGAGTGAGATTTGTTAATGAGTTATTGTGTTATAATTATTAAAACTCAAACAAATCTAATAAAAGATTGTATTTTAGATTAATAAAAAAGGAGGCAAAGGAAATGAAGAAATCATTATTATGCTTGTTCATTGCAGTGTTATCAGTGTTTATGATAGCAACTTTTTCTCTTGCAGGCTGCAAAAAAGAAGCAGCTGAAACCACTGCAGCTGAAACCACTGCTGCTGAAACCACTGCTGCTGAAACCACTGCTGCGAAGGAAGTCAGTATAAAAGTTCTTCATATAGCTGGTCCGGAAGCAGATGTACTTCAGGAGCAATTACCTGATTTTACAGAAAAAACAGGCATTAAGGTTCAGATGGATATTGCCACAAGAGATGATATGCCGGTCAGACTGTTGCGCGAATTAATTGAGGGGCAAGGGACTTATGATGCTGTTCTTGGGCTTTCAGGTAGTGACTATGCACCATATGTAAATAAAGGAAATTATATCCCTATAGAAGATTATATGACCCCGGACGAAGTAGAACAGTTTTATGCAAGATCTAATTTTACCGATCCACGCACCGGAAAAATGGCAGGAATTCCTCAGTATCATAACTGGGAAATGCTTTTCTACAGGTCAGATCTGTTGAATGATCCTGATGAACAGACTGCATTTAAAGCCAAATATGGAAGAGATCTAGCCGTTCCAACAACCTATGAGGAACTTGCCGAAGTCGCAGAATTCTTCACCCGTCCACCGGATATGTATGGTTACATGATAGGCGGAACAGACTGGTCATTGATGTGTGATTATAATTATGCATTGTTTGGAGAAGGTGGAAATTATGGAGATAAGGATGGTAACCTGACACTAAACACTCCTGAGCAAATTAAAGCTATGACTGAGCTTGTAGGGCTTACTAAATTCTGTCCTCCTGGTTGGGAGACACAAACTTTCATGGATGGTGATACACTGATGCTGGAAGGTAAGGTTTTCATGTACCAGAACTGGTTTTATATCTGGTCGACCTTCCAGAAAGAAATGGCTGGAAAGATAGATATGGCACCTCCAATCCAGGGAGGCGCCCAGCTCAGTGGATGGCTCGCGCTTATTCCAAAAAGCAGTCCAAATCCTGATGCTGCAGCTGAATTTTTAAAGTGGGAAGGTAGCTTTGATATTCAGAAGCAGCATGTATTGAAATTAGGTAACCTTCCGGCACGTAGCGATGTTCTGCAGGATCCTGAAGTCAGAGAAGCACTTGCAGGAATAGAGATGTTTGAGCAGGCTGCAAAAAAGACAAGTATTCCTCTTATCACATGGGAAGCAGAGTTACTGTCAGCTATACATGAGGCATTCTTCATGGTTGTAAATGGTGAAAAGACAGCAGAAGAAGCGATGAACTGGTTACAGAATGAAAAGTTTGCTGGCAGAAAGGCAATAGAATAGTTTTCCAATTTTGTTGTGTTGCTTGGTTTAAAATAGGAACAGGCTACAAAAAGTAGCCTGTTCCTAGAAAAAAGGAAAAGAATAAAAAGGTCCATTGGGCAAGATTTATAAGTGTTTCATCATAGGTAAAGTGTCTTTAGGGGTTATAGGTGTTTTCTGAAAAAAGGAAAAGCAGAAGCAGTATTACAAGTGTAGAGCGAAGAGTAGGGTTTTATTTTATTCTTCCATGTTTTTTGTTTTTGTTGGTTTTTTTAGCTTATCCTTTATTTAGGACTGTTTATTTAAGCTTTCTGAATTATAATCCCATTCAATCCCTTGAAAAAACTTTTGCCGGACTCGAAAACTATAAATGGTTAATAAATGACCCTACTTTCTTAAATTCACTCTATATTACTGTGCTTTTTACAATCTTGAGTGTTATTCTCGAAACACTATTTGGTTTGTTTATAGCTGTTATTCTTAGCAAGTTTCGCGAGGGTGGTATTATAAAGAAGATTGCTTCAGCAATTCTTACAGGAATTTTTATAATACCATGGGCTATACCTGGAATTTCTGCAGCTGTATCCTGGAGACTATTATATCATCCTCAGTTTGGACCAATAAATTTTTTATTGGGTAGAAGTATTTTATGGCTTTCAAATTCTCATCTGGCCTTATTTTCAATAATAATTGCTGATGTATGGAAATGTACCCCATTCTTTATAATTATTTTTCTTGCGGCTATTGTTTGTATTCCAAGGGAACAGCTTGAAGCAGCATATGCCGATGGAGTAACAAAATGGCAGGAATTCAGATATATAGTGCTTCCTTCAATTTTGCCAGTTATGTTTGTCTCCTGTGTTTTCAGAGCAATTGATGCATTTACAAAGATTTTTGACCTGGTATATGTGCTTACTGGTGGAGGTCCGGGTAAAGCCACTGAAGTTTTGCCGCTGCTGATTTTTAAAATGGCTCTTAAGTATTTTAGATTTGGTACAGCTTCAGCGTTATCAGTTGTGGCTATTATATTATCTCTGGCTTTTGGTATCTGGTTGTTAAGGAAAAACAGATGAAATCTTTTAATAAAGCAGAAGTTGTATATATTTTGTTAATAGTTGTGCTTGTAATTGTTATACTTTATCCAATTTTTTGGATGATATCCTCTTCTGTAAAAGTTGAGGAAGAAATAAATAGCACCACTCCAACATGGATTCCAAAACACTTTACCCTGGAACATTACCGGGAAATATTCAAAAAATATAATTTTGGCAGAAGTATGTTAAACAGTTTGATAATTGCATTGAGCACTACTGTGGTCAGTGTAGTACTCGGGCTTACAGCTGCATACGGCTTTTCAAGGTTTAAATTTCCTGGTTCAAACATATTTCTTATAATAATCTTGCTTGTAAGACTTTTCACACCAGCAGCACTAATCGTTCCATTTTATGATTTAATGTCCTGGCTTGGTCTGGTTGATTCGCTTATTTCAATAATAATTGGCGTAACTGTTATAAATCTGCCTTTTGTGCTTTGGATTATGAAAGCCTTTTTTGATGATTTTCCAAAAGAGCTTGAAGATGCTGCAAAAGTGGACGGGAGTTCCTATATTCGTGTTTTTACCAGAATAGTTCTTCCATGTTCTTTACCGGCAATTGCAACAGTTGTACTTTTTTCTTTTACGATGGGTTGGAATGATTTTCTGTTTGCGCTTTCATTCTCACAATCGATCAGGTCAACACCTGCTACTGTTTCTATTTCTCTCATGATTACAGGTTACAAAATATACTGGGGGCACCTGATGTCAGGAGGAACGTTCTTATCAATTCCTATTGTCTTAATTACTCTTTTTCTCCAAAGATACTTTATTAAGGGCCTAACAATGGGTGCAGTTAAAGAGTGATAATATTTGATATCAAAAGGATAAAGCATTTGATGATACAATAAATATATTAGGAGGTTAATGTGTACAGCCAGATAATTTACTTCCAGAAACCTGGGAAAGTAAATACCGTGGAAACACTTAGGGCAGCGAAAAAACGTGCAATTGATCTTGGTATCAGAAAGGTAATAATTGCTTCAAGTCATGGCTATACTGCTTTAAAGGCTGCTGATATTTTTAAGGATACCGGAATTGAAATAATTGCAGTGGGTATTTCTAATTCATTTTCAAAGGAAGGATGGAATTTAAAACCTGACGAAAAACGGAAGATGGAGGACCAGGGAATTAAAGTAGTTGTATCGCACCATGGTCTTGAGGCCGGTGTATCAGAATCATTCGGGTGTTTTCATTCACCAGGAAACATAATTGCAGAAACACTAAGATGTTTTTCCCAGGGTTTGAAAGTTGCAGTTGAAGTAACTATTATGGCTGTAGAAGCAGGTTTTGTTTCCATAGATAGCAATTTAATTGCAATAGGAGGTACAGATGAAGGTGCTGACACTGCAATTGTTTTGAAACCTGCATTTGCCAGAGAATTTAAAAATCTTAAAATTCAGGAAATAATTACGAAACCATATTTGTAATGTAGAAGATTAATTTATTTAACAATTTAAAAGAATTAATTTAATAAGAAATATCCTGTTTAAAAATTATTATTAATAAAATTTATTATCTTATTATACGAGGAGTAAATAATGGATAAAACTATAGGGTTTGGGATCATCGGAGAAGAGCACTGGTACTGGTCCTGTGGATGTGCTTATGCACTTGCAATTAACCCTAAGACAAAATTTGTGGCTATGGCTGCAGGCACTGATAAGGGGTTAGCTAAAAAAATAGCAAATACCTACGAAGCAGAAAATTTCTATGAAGATTACCGACAGTTACTTGAAAATCCTGAAGTTGATTCAGTCATTATTACAACAACGACAGACAGACATGCTGAAATAGCTGTAAATGCTGCTGAGAAGGGCAAGAATATTTTACTTAATAAACCAATAGCACGCAGTTTGGCTGAAGCAGATGAAATAATAGCTGCGGCTGAAAAAAATAAAATAAAAGTTATGGTGTTAGCGGCAAAGTCCAATTTTAAGGATACTGCCTTAAAATTTATAGAAGATGGTATTATTGGCAGACCTTTTGCAGTTCATGCATCTTTCTTTGCAATACCCCCCTTAGAAGCACCTGGTAAAAATAAGCCTGGGTGGTTCGTTGAAACCGGTAAAGTTGCCGGCGGAGGCTTTATCGATCATGCTGTATTTCTAGTCGGTAAAGTTGAAGATTATTTCGACTCAAATGTGTCACGTATTTATGCAGAAATAGGTAAGTTCAAATTTAAAAACTGGTCAGTTGACGATCATGGAATAGCACTGGTAAAGTTCAATAATGGCAGTATTGCAACAATTGAAGCGACATTCACCTCCACGACTGACAGTCATATGCGCTTTCATATAATAGGTACAGAGGGTGAACTGGAGGTATTGGGCAGTAGGATAAAAGTTTCTTCCACAAAGAAAGAATACGAAGGCCGGGTGACTGAATTTGAGTTTACTCCACCGAATCCTCTCTTTAGTGACTTGTTCCTAAATATTACTGTCCCTGTTCCGCCAATTGTCGGAAGCATGTTTGTAGATGAGTTTGTAGGATATATTCTCAATAACCAGGAGCCTTTAGGAAATGCAATAGTTGCACGAAGACACCTTGAGTGCTGTCTGGCTGCTTATAAGTCTGTAGAGCTTGGGCACCCTGTAAGTCTTCCCCTAAAAGGAAGTATAGACGTTGCCGGCATACTTGCAAAATTGTAAATTTTTTTATTGGATTATTCTATGGTATGAATTTTTATAAAAGGATGATCATTTCATATTAATACAAGCAACAAGCAAGTAAGTGTATATAGTAGATGTATATATTTATTAAAAAAATATAAAAAGAATGGAGGTATAACTTTGAAACTTGCACTTTATACTATTACTTATGCAGGTCTCTGGTACAGGGGGGGTCCCCTGCCGATGGATGAATTTATCGATAGAGCTAAAGAATATGGATTTGATGGTATTGAAATAGACGGTAAAAGGCCACATGGATTCCCGCTGGATTTAGATGAGAACCAGAGGAAAGAAATCCGAAAAAAGGCTGAAACTGCAGGTCTGGAAATCTGTGCAGTTGCAGGAAATAATAACTTTGTAAGTCCATTTCAGGAGCAGAGGGAAAATGAACTTTTAATGCTTGCTGAGCAGATCAGGCTGGCAAGTGATCTGGGTGCCCCATTGTTAAGAGTTTTTTTGGCATGGAGAGGGATAACGATAATTGATGGAATTGCTAATTATGAGACTCCAACCAAGTATGATATTGATCATTTCTCTCCGGATGCTACAAATTGGCAGCGCTGGAAATGGGCTAAGGAAGCTTTAAAGGAGGGGGTAAGGATTGCTGAGAAATATGGTGTTGCATTGGTTTTACAAAATCATGGACCATTATTGAGAAATTATAAAGAAATGATTAGTACGGTAAAAGAGATAGGTTCAGAATATTTAAAGTGTTGTCTGGATTGCATGCTGCTTAACAGTCAGGAAGACGATTATGTGCACCAGGCAGTTCTGGATGTGGGTAAACTGCAACTTCATTCACATTTTCCTGGAGAGTTTGAAAGGAAAAATGGAAAGGTTGTTCAGATGCTTATGAGGGGTTATGAGGAGTTTGGTATAACTAATTACCCGACGTTTGTTAAAGCTTTAAAAGAAATTGGATATAGGGGTTATATGTCATATGAATTCTGCCATTCGCCTCTTAATGAGGACAGGGAAGTAGCCGGAATTGAAAGAGTGCATGAACAGGTGCAATATGCAAGAGAATATATGGATGATTTAATTAAAAATGCCTAGGTAATTTGTGTGGGTAAACCTGAATTTTAAAATTATATAAATCGTAGGTATATATCTGGTTTTAGTGTAGTTTTGCCATAATCGACCTAAGCTTATTACTAAATGTTATAAGGAGGGTTTGTCATGGAAAAAATAAATATGGGTGTAATCGGTTGTGGAGATGTTGCTGTTTTGCAGTATCTGCCTGTCATTAAAAATTCACAAAAACTAAATCTGGTAGCGCTGTGTGATACGGATAAGAAAAGGTTAAAAATTGTATCAGAACTTTTTGAAGTTAAAAATACTTTTCAAACTTATGAAGAAATGTTTGACTCAGGACTTATACAGGCTGTTGCCAATCTTACTCCTCCAGTTTTTCATTATTCGATTAATTTAGATAGCTTAAATAATAAAATTCATACATACAGTGAAAAGCCTGTATCTTATAAAATAAAAGAAATTGAAAACTTAATAAAAGTAAGCCAAGGTAGTAACGTAAAATTCGCATGTGCCCCTTCTACTCCATTAAATCCGACTCTATTAAAAGTGAAACAATTATTAGGCCAGGGAGTCATTGGAAGGCCCTGTTATGCAGTTGGTAATTTTTCCCATGGAGGTCCAGCATCACTTGGATATAAAATTTCATATTATAAAAATTTAATGAAACAGCAAGGGCTGAAAGACCTGGAGGAAATGTCAAATGACCCGGTAGCATTCTATACACAGGGTGGAGGAGCAATAGAAGACCTTGGAATATATGTGTTGACTACCCTTGTTTTTTTGTTTGGTCCGGTAAATCACATACAGTGTATAAGTGATACTGTCATACCGGAAGTTGAGGTTACAGGCGGAGTTGCAATGGGTAAAAAAATTAAAGTGAAAGTTGATGATTGTACTCTTATGCTGCTTGGATTTGATGATGGACAGTATGCTTCAATAAACAGCAGCTACTGTGTACGAGGGACCAGAATGCCGGATTTAGAAATTTATGGCTCAAATGGGACTATTTCAATGACAAACTACTTTACGAAGTTTGAAGTCTATCTTGAAAACAGGAGTGGTCTTGGTGCCTGGAATGTTCCATACGAGGATCTTTCAGGATGGAAACTGGGAATAGGAGTTGAACACCTTGCAGACTGCATATTTGAAAACAGGGAACCTGTCATAAATGCCAGGCTTGCAAAACATGTGACTGAGATAATACTAAAGTCACCAAAGGCTGCTTTGTCAGGGGAAAAGACATTAATTGAAAGCAGGATCTAATAATTTCTAATATTTTATAATAAGTGTAGTAAAAAATAATAATTAAAAGCGAAATTAAAAGAATCAACATTATCTTAAGTACTGGTGCCCATCTGGTGTGTGATACATATGCAAGTGTTATAGTTGGGCTTATCCCGGTGCTAACAATGAAAATGGGGCTCAGTCTTTTTCTTGTGAGTGTGTTAACTTCAGCAAATTTTATTTCAGCAAATTTTTTTCAACCGTTATTCGGTTATCTTTCTGATAAGTATGGTGCAAGATATTTCATGGTAGCTAGTCCACTTATCACTTCAATTTTTATAAGTTTGCTGGGAATATTACCAAGATACTGGCTTATTATTATCTTTCTTTTTTTTGGCAATCTTGGAATTGCTGCTGTACATCCTCCAACTGCAGCTATGGCAGGTTATATTGGTGGAAAGAAAAAAGGTATAATAAATTCTATAATTTCTTTTGGCGGAACTGTCGGTCTTTCTGCTGGTTCTCTCTTCATTATTTCAATAGTAGAAAAACTTGGTATCAAGTTTAGTCCTGTTACAGCTATTCCCGGTATAATTATTTTTATAGTACTTTTAAGGTTCGCTTCCTGGATACCTAAAACATCTGCAAAAACAGATCAACAAAATTTTTTTAGAAAAATTAGAAGCTTGAAAAAAGTAAAATTGATTATACTTTTAATTGTAACATTTGCTGCATATTCAAGAGATTTAACTTTTATATCTATGCTAACATTTATGCCTCTATACTATACTAATATGGGAATAGGTCTTATTCAATTTGGCTACATAATTCTGTTATATATCCTTATGGGTGGTATCGGAGGTCTTCTGGCAGGATATTTTTCTGATAAATTAGAAAGAAGAACTGCTGTAATTCAGGGGGGAATCATTCTGTCTGTTCCATTCTACTACTTTATGTTTAAAGTACCAGTTAACTTATCAGTAGTTTTTTTTATGCTGGGTGGGTTCTTTTTATCTTCGACTCTTCCTTTATGTATAAGGATAATGCAGGATATTTTTCCGGGCAGTATAAGCCTTGCATCATCTATGGTTATGGGTGTAAGTGGCGGAATTGCAGCTGCTACAGTTATCCTTATCGGAAAAATTGCAGACAGTTTCGGGATAATAAAGACTGTAAGTTATGTTTTGATTGCGCCTGTACTGGCATTTATATTATTATTTTTATTTCCGCATTTAAAATTAAAAATGCGATAAGACCTGTTTTTTATTAAAATTGAGGATATCAATCTATTAGGAGGGCAATTGAATAGAGAATTATTATTCAAACCTTGTAATATCGGAAATGTAGAAATAAAAAACAGAATTGTCATGGCACCGATTACGCCAAACCTTGCGTCCCCGGATGGTGAGATAACAAATGATTTATTACATTTTTATGAAGCCAGAGCGAAAGGAGGTATCGGTTTAATAATTACAGGATGGTCATTTATTGGAGATGAATCAAGCAGAGACATTGGATTACAAATTGGGATGATTAAAAATAGATTCATTCCGGGCTTAAATGTCTTTACCGAAGCAATACACCAATGGGGAACGAAAATATTTATTCAATTGTCTTATATAGGAAGAAAATTGATACACAAAGACACTTTTAAGAAAGGAGCATCCACATATCAGGGTCTAATCGGGTCGAATTATGAATTATACAAACCTGAGGAACTCACAATTAAAGAATTGGAAGACATTGCAAAGCTTTACGGAGAAGCTGCTTTGAGATCAAAGGTGGCAGGTTTTGATGGAATAGAAATTGCCATGACACAGGGGGAATTTTTTTACTCATTCCTTTTAGAAAAGTTTAATAAGAGAAAAGATATTTATAACAGTGGGCTGGAATCCAGAATTCTTTTTCCTTTAAAGATCCTGGAAAATATCCGTTACTGTGTCGGGAAAGAATTTCCAGTTGGGTTCAGGTTATCAGGTTTTGAGGATCCTCATTATGTCAATGATAAACTTATAGATCCAGAAGAAGCGGAAAGAATAGCTGAGATACTTGAAAAAGAGGGAGTAGCTTATATTGATATATTTCGCTCTATGCTTCCGGTTTATGTGACTCAAAGAAAGTTTGCCACTGCTGAAACAATTAAGAAAGTCGTGAGTATTCCGATTATTGCAACAGGTTCTATTGTTGAGCCGGAGCAGGCAGAGATGGTTATTTCCTTGAAAATTGCTGATTTTGTAGCTATAGGAAGAGGACTTATAGCAGATCCCGACTGGGCAAACAAAGTTTATGAAAACAGGTGCGATGAAATAATCAAATGTATTCGATGTAATGAATGTTTATCAAGGGTAACAAAGTTACAGATTTTAAGGTGTACCGTAAACGTAAACACAGGAGTTGAGGGAATTAAAAAGTCTTTATTAATCTCAAAACCTAAAAAAAGAATTGCAATAATTGGAGGAGGTCCCGCAGGCATAAAAGCAGCGATTACTGCATCTGAGAGAGGCCATGATGTGGTTTTATTTGAAAAAAGAAATGATTTAGGCGGGAATTTGATTCCGGCAAGTGAACCTTACTTTAAGGAAGATTTTAAGAATCTCCTAAAACAGCTCCGAAATGAATTGTATAAAAGCTCTGTTAAAGTAATTCTTAATAGGGAAGTTTATAAAATAAGCTCTGAAATGCAGGATTTTGATATTGTAATTCTTGCTACAGGTAGCACTCCGAAAGAATTAAAAATACCGATTGAAAATAATGTTAAGATGTATTCCTACTACGATGCTATATGTGAACCTGCAAAGATCAAGGGGAAAAATATTATTATTATCGGAGGTGGGCTGATTGGATGTGAGACTGCATTATTTCTGAAATATATTGGAAAAAATATTCAGATTATTGAAATAGAAAAAGATATCTTGTTGGATGAGCATGAATTTTTTAAGAGAACTGAATTAATGTGGATGCTGAATAATTCTGGCATTCAGATATTTAATAAATCGGCATTAAAAAATATTTATAAGGATAATGTTGAATTTTTCAAAGATGATGAAGTATTTTCTGTCCCATATGACTCTTTAATATTAACAATAGGATTGAAACCTAATAATATCTTATTTAACAATGATAATGATAATAAAGTGAATCGCATACAAAGAATTGGTGACTGTAAGTCTATTGGTAATCTCTTTGATGCTATACATGAAGGATATTCTGCAGGGTCAGTTATATAGGAGTTATATAGGACAATCTCTTTTTTCTCCAGATTTATTAAATTTTACTCTCAATTAATGTCTTTATCCCTGAAGATGCTGATTTCGGTGCCTTCAATATTATCTCAGTAACATGTTTTGCAAGCCTGGCATTTATTACTGGTTCCCTATTTTCAAATATGCAATCTGCAAGATGCTCTACTCCAGCTGCTAACCAGTATACCGGAAAATCTTCATAAGTCTTATTCCAGGCGCCAAGACCATATCTGTTTTCAAGATAAACTTCTAATTTTGTATAATCATCTGAAATGGAAATAGTTCCCTCTGTACCATATATTTCTATATCAGGTATCCTTGTCCCTTTTACACCATAGCTGGTACTTACAGAGGCAAATATCCCTTCCTCAAATTCAATTAACATCAAAGTGCAGTCATCAATTTCCACTTTAATTTTTTTACCGCGTGACACACCGCCCATAATCTCAACTTCCGGAATTTTTGTACCGCTTAAGCACTGAATATATTTTGCAGAACCTAATAAAAAAGCAAGTGTGGTCAGAGTATATCCTCCGATATCAATAAGTGCACCACCACCAGGTTTGTAAAACCAGGTAGGATCAGTTGATGAGTCTTCAAAATCATATAAATGCTGTTCTTTTACAAGATTTTTGTAATAATAAATATATTTTTGAGAAGCAGGACCCCCATGGTCGCAGAACCCTATCGCATAAGTAGGTTTACCTATAACTCCATCTTTGAGAAGCTGCTTTGCCTTGACAATTACTGGGTTTATTGGAGTAGCAGGTGCACATGCAAATTTTACCTTGGAGTTTTGAATGGATTTTATCAAGCTTTCAATTTCTTCTATATCAGTTGAAACCGGTTTTTCACAGTATGTGTGCACCATGGCATTTATACAGTCAAGGTTAATTGGATAATGGAATGCAGATGGGGTAAGATTGGCAACTGCTTGGATAAGACCTGAAGAAATCATTTCTTTATGGGAGGTAAAAACGTTTTTAACTCCAAAAAAATTTGCCACTTTTTTTAATCTATTTTCATCTTTATCACAAATTGCAGTCAAATTTAATTTTACTGAATTTTTAATGGCTGGGATGTACTGAATTACCGCCACATCCCCGCAGCCAATGATTCCTATATCTATTTTTTTCATAAAACTCTCCTCCATATATTTTTTGTATAGCTTTATAAATTAATTAAAAATTTAGTTACTTTTCTTAATAATTTCTACAAATTTTTAAAATTTAACAATAAACTGGAGGTAAAATGGAAAATTTACTATAGTGAATTTTCAAAGGATCCCATAGTTCACTGGAGAATCTTGGTTCCTAATTTCATAACCTGTATTGAGTCCATAAATCCTGGAATATTGTTTTGTAAATTTTGGGGTGTCAGACAATATCTTGCCCAGAAAAAAAGCCTTTTTTAGCAAATCCTTGTTATTATTTATTTCGCCTGCTTTGTCTGCCCGACCATATAATACAATTCGATTTCCTGCCTGAATGATTTCACAAAGGTTTTGTAATGAGAATATAGCATTGACGGCTCCAGCTAAAAAAGGGTCAGGAGCTTCATAAGTTAAAATAAATACCATGTTTTTTCCGGCAATCATATTTTTTTGTTCAGAGGAGCGATTATGACTGCTGAAACAATATAACCTGTCGATGAATAATTTTATTTGGGCAGACACATTACAGAAATAAATAGGAGTCGTCATTACAACCGAATCTGCAGCGATAAATTTTGGATATATCAATTGCATGTCATCATTGACTACGCAACCTTTTGCACCTTCATTCTGACATTTATTGCAAGCTTGGCAGGGTTTAATATTTTTACTATTAAGGTAGATAACTTCAACATTAGCTTTTCCTAGCTTTGCCCCTTCATGTACTTGATTTGCAAGAATTGCAGTATTACCTTTTTTTCTGGGGCTTCCTAAAAGTATAAGAATATTTTTTTTCATGTTTAATCACCCTACCAAAAAAATTTATTTTTAAAAGAGTCTGAGTAAACTTATCTATTATCAAATATATAATAAGAAATTATTACACAAATTAAAAAAAATTGTTATAATTTTAATAACTTTCTTTATCTTAACGATATTTCTAAATTTTGAAGATTTAATTTTACAGGATAATTTTTTACAAGTTAAGAAATTTTTCTGAAAGAAAAGTTTTTTATAAAAAATTATTATAAATCTCAATTGCTTCTTTAATAATATGAAAAGAATAATAGATTTATCTTGTGAACTTTTTAACTCTGCACCTGTTTTTGATGGAGATCCTGAAACACGTTTTAAACATTTTAATTCAATAAAAAGTATCGGATATAATATTCTCCAATTAAGTATGAGCTCTCATCTGGGAACACATGTAGATGCACCATTTCATTTTTTAGAACACGGACAGACAGTTGACGAAATCAATCTATCGAAATTTATTGGCAGGGTAAATATAGTTGATATGAGTAACAAGAAAGCGGGCAGCTTTATTGATGTCTGTGACCTGGAAATGTATAGTAATAAATTTATTAAGAGCGGTAAAGTGATTTTAAGAACGGACTGGGGAGAGAATTATCCAAAAGCAATATATTTTAAAGAATTTCCACAAATTACCGTTAAAGCAGCAGAATGGATTTCCGAAACAGGAATTAGTTTACTTGGTGTTGAAACGCCTTCGTTGAATCTCGAAGAATTTTTGAAAATCCATAAAATTTTTCTTGAGAGAGATATGGTAATACTTGAGGGACTTACAAATGTTAAAGATATTCGCAAAGACAGCACTTATTTAATTGCTCTTCCTCTTAAGATTAAAAATGGCGATGGATCGCCCGTAAGGGCAATAGCAATTAATGGATATCCCAAATAAGAGGTCTTGGAATGTTAAAAGTTGTCTTAACAGACAATGAAAATAAACCGGTTGATATTGAAAGAGAAGTTTTGGGAAGGCTTGAAGCAGAGCTGGTTTATTTGAACACACTCGATAAGAAAAAAATCATTACTTTTTGCAAAGATGCAGATGCGATAATGTGTACATATGCAAAAATTGATTCAGAAGTAATTAAGAATTTGCAAAAGTGCAAAGTTATAGCAAGATATGGATCAGGTGTAGATAATGTAGATATAGATTTTGCATCAAAGGCAGGGATTTTGGTGGCTAATCTCCCGGATTATGCTGTGCCTGAGGTATCCAATCATACTATTGCATTGATTCTGGCATTAAACAGAAAATTACTGACGTATGATTACAGTATTAGAAGAGGTCTGTGGGGTTTTAAAATTGGTGTACCTATTCCAAGATTGAATGATCTGGTTTTAGGGCTGGTTGGCTTTGGAAATATTGGGCAGTGTGTTGCAAAAAAAGCTCAATGTCTTGGCTTAAAAGTAGTTTCATTTGACCCTAACATTAGTAATGATTTTATGAATCAATCAGGAGTGGAAAAAATAAATACTATTGAAAACTTACTGATTGTTTCTGATGTTGTTTCTTTACATCTCCCATTAAACAAATCTACTAAAAACATGGTGAAAGAGAAAGAATTAAAGCTCATGAAGCGATCTTCCCTTCTAATAAATTGCAGCAGGGGTGGTATAGTGAATGAGAAAGCATTGATAAAAGCCTTAAAAGAAAAATGGATAAGCGGTGCTGGAATAGATGTTTTTGAGCAAGAACCGATCAATTCAGATAATGAATTGCTAAAATTAAATAATGTTATTTTGACGCCTCATTCAGCATACTATTCGGAAGATGCACAAAAAATTATGAGGTATCAGGCGGCAGAAGCAGTGGCGGATGTTTTGCAGGGAAGGTATCCCAGGTCAATTTTTAATAAAAGCTTATTGGTTGAGTATGGAAAAATTAATTTATAGAAAGAAAATTTAGTTGGCACTTTAGTTAATTGATAAGAATTTTACAAATGACAACAAATATCAAAGGATAACTTTTGATTGGTACAATTAAAGACTTAATTTTATCTATTGATATCGGAACTACAGTAGCAAAAACTGCACTTTTTGATCTTGATCTTAATTGTATTGATTCGGGGGATTCATTTTATGAATTACAAACGCCGGATGGATTAAGCGTCGAGATCGATCCAGAGAGGTGGTGGAATGGCTTAAAAAAAGCCTTAAGCGGTTTAAAAATATCTTTAAAAAATATAATAATGATCACAATTTCTGCAAATACTCCAGGATTATCTTTCCTGAATACCCATGGTGACCCTTTAATACCCTCAATATTGCATATGGACAGGAGGAGCAAGAAACAGGCTAACTCAATATTAACGCTAATAGGTAAAAATTATTTATTGGAAAAAACCGGGAATTTACCGATGCTGGGCGGTTGTACAGCTTGTGGTATATTATGGGTAAAGGAAAA
Source organism: uncultured Actinomycetota bacterium (assembly GCA_964415365.1). GTDB lineage: Bacteria > Actinomycetota > Humimicrobiia > Humimicrobiales > Humimicrobiaceae > Hydromicrobium. The sequence continues at coordinate 32,104 of CAYPYW010000018.1, forward strand.
TTATCCAGATATTTATTCCAGGGTCTATAAATTTAGTCATACAAACACTTTCATTGCGAAAAGATTAACAGGTAATTGGGCTATTGACCCTAGCAATGCTTCATTAACATGTCTTTATAATACTACAACATTTGGTGGCTGGAATACAGATATTATAAGAGGTCTGGGTATAGATAATAGCAGGCTACCTGAAATATTTCCATCGGAACAGATTATTGGAAAGCTTAAAAAAAATGTTGCCAGTGATCTGGGTTTAAAATCCGGTATCCCGGTTCTAATCGGAGGAAATGATGCAATCTGCGCTGTACTGGGTGCGGGAGTGGAAAAAGAAGGTCAAATGCTTGATGTAATTGGAACAACAGAACTGTTTAATATTTGTACTGAAAAAGCCGTTTATTCAACAAAATATAGTTTAAGAGCCCACATGTTAAAAAATAAGTGGTGTACGATATATATTCTTAACACCGGGGGAAAAGCTATAGAGTGGTTTTATGGGAATTTTTATAAAGAAATGGATGAAAAATATTTTTTTAAAAAGCACTTGCCGGGATTATTGAATAAACAGAGTAAAGACATCCCGAAATTTATTCCTTATTTATGCGGAGACAGGTATTCATTTAAAGATAAAAGTGCCTCATTTACACAAATAAAATTAAGTATGAATAGAGATGATTTTTTATTGTCAATATTAAATGGTATAGCAATAAGTACCAAGAAGTATGTTGATGAGGTTGGTAAGAAAATTAAACTGGATAACATTATTTATGCATCTGGCGGCAGCATTAAGGAAATAATCGCCTTCAAGAAGAAGATTTTTCCAAAATTTAATTTTAAAATTGTAGAAAGCAGTTCATTGATTGGTGCTGCCAAGCTGGCATTGATGGCTTTAAATAAATAATGATTTCATTTTCCCTGATTTAAAGATTTTATTAATTTTTTAAAAAAACGGTAAATTAATAATTATGAAAAGTTTAAATGTTATAAGAGATAAATTGAGCGGAGTGTTTGTACCTGTAGTCACACCGTTTATAAAGGATATTACTGAATATGAATCTCTAATGAATAATATAAGGAAATTAAATTCCAGCTCTGTTAAAGGATATTTCGTTCTTGGTTCAAATGGAGAAAATAAGAGTTTGACCACAGAGGAAAAGATGAAAATACTGGAGATCTTTGAAGAAAATAAAAGCAATAAGACAATTATAGTAAATTGCGGTTGCGAGTCATCAATGGAAACAATCAAATTTGGCAGGGAAGCAGTAAAAAGAGGAGCAGATTTTATTGCTGCTTTAACGCCCAGTTATTTTAACAGGCAGATAAATGAAAATGAACTGACTGATTATTATTTTGAAATCGCTGAAAGCATAAAAAAGCCCTTAATTTTATATAATGCACCGGCATTCGCAGGGGGCAAAAAAATTATGCCTGCAGTCGTAAAGAATTTGGCTTTGCACCAGAATATTGTTGGGATAAAAGACAGTTCTTCTGACAGCATTATGGATTACATAATATCAACTTTTGATATAAGTAATTTTTTTGTCCTCTCTGGCACTATAAATAATTTTTTTATAGGTATTTTGAATGGAGCAATCGGGGGTGTTTTATCCATAGCAAATGCTTTTCCGGAAATATTATGCAGGTTATACAGTTTACTGATTGAAAATAATATAGGAGAGGCAAAAGAATTAAATCTAAAAATGCTTATATTAAGTAAAGAAATTTCCAAGTATGGGGTAAGTGGTGTCAAAGCCTTGATGACTTTGAATGATTTTTTTGGAGGAGAACCAAGGAGACCTTTAAGAGCACTGGATACAGAACAAATTGAAAAGATTAAAAATCTTCTTAAGATAATCAAAATCTGTTAGGAAAGAGATCTGATTTATCAGACAATAAAAATGTAAACTTTTATTACCTAGTAACTTAAGGTTTAAGTTAAGGGGGAAAATTATGAAAGCTATTGTATTTGAAAGAAAGGAAATAGTTTTATATAAAGATGTTGAAGATCCGGAAATAGGCGATGATGAGGTATTAATAAAGGTAAAATATTGCGGTTTATGTGGTACAGATTTAGCTTCTTACCTGGGTGATATGCCCTATATTAGTGCCGGGAAGCAGAAATACCCTTTTATACCCGGGCACGAATGGTCAGGTCAAGTAATAAAAACCGGTAAAATTGTTATGAATGTAAAGAAGGGTGATAAGGTTACAGGTGATGTATCGATAGGTTGCGGGAAATGCCTGGATTGTCTTGAAGGCAATTACCATCTGTGTGATAACAGAATCGAAGTTGGCAATCTTGGAAATAAGCCTGGTGGCATGGCTCAGTATATAGTAATGCCGGAACGACACCTGTACAAATTACCTGATAATGTAGATTTCATGGAAGGTGCTATTGTTGAACCTTTGGCAACTGCTCTGCACGGACTGGACAGAAAAAAAATCAGGTTTAATGAAAATATACTAATAACTGGTACTGGTCTCATTGGAATACTTGCTGCTCAAGTTGCAGGTACCAATTTAAACTCAAATGTTGTACTTACAGGAAGGACTGATGAAAAACTGGATATTGCACGCCAATGTGGAGTAAAAAATATTGTGAACATAAAAGAAGTTGATCTTCAGAGCTATTTAAATAAACTTGGGATGCTTGATAAAATCACATTTTGCATAGAATGTTCTGGAAATATATCTGCATTAATGCAGTGCATTGATTTTGTAAAACCAGGAGGGCACATCAGTATAATAGGTTTTTTTGAAAACTATACAGAAGTGGTCAATATAGATAAAATTACAATGAAGAACCTGGAAATCCACGGAGTACTTGCAAGTCCTAATTATTTTAATTCTGCTTTATTACTTCTTGAGAAAAAATTAATCAACTACAAACCGATTATTTCCAAAGTATTTGAGCTCAGGGAGACAAAAGCTGCTATAGATTATTTACTGGATAAGAAGAACAGAGCAATAAAAGTTATGATTAATTGTGATGCTTAAAGATAAAAGTATTAAAGCTGGAGGGATTCAATGTCTGGAATCATTATATCTGAAAGAAATTACAAGCAATTTGGCAAATGTATAGAGATTTCCAATGGTATTGTTGACCTTCTGACCACAGTAGAGATAGGGCCAAGGATTATTAGATACGGGTTTACCGGACTCCAAAATGAATTCTGTGATTATTCATCTTTGAAATTAAAAGTCAGAAATGATGACTGGCAGTTATTAGGAGGACACCGCCTATGGCACAGCCCTGAAGCATTTCCAAGGACATATTTTCCGGATAATAATCCTGTAGATTGGGAAAAAATAGAAAATGGTATTAGAGTCACAAGTGAAATCCAAAAGTGGGTACAGATAAAAAAGGTAATGGAAATAACTCTGTCTCCTAAAGATTCTAAGGTGAGGGTCCTTCATAAACTGATAAATAGAAATGCATGGGCTATAGAACTTGCAGTATGGTCACTGACAGTTATGGCATCTGGAGGAAAAGAGATAATTCCCCAACCACAAAATAAAAGCCACTTTTCAGATGGTTTCAAGGGAGCAAGAGTTATCTCCCTATGGTCTTATACTAAAATGAATGACCCCAGAGTTTACTGGGGAGATAAATACATAACATTACAGCATGATAAGGATATTGAAGCGAATATAAAATTTGGCATTTCAAATGAAGATGGGTGGGGTGCGTATATTAATAAAAATCACCTGTTCATTAAAAAATATGATTATTATTTTGGGGAGAAATATCCGGATGGTGGGGTATCCTATGAGACTTATGCCTGTGATTTTATGCTTGAAATGGAATCATTATCACCACTTGTTTTACTTGAGCCAAATGGGGAAACGGTACATATAAAAGAATGGAAATTGATAGATAATTTGAATATGCCATCTGATAATGAGCAGCAAATCGGAAAAATTGTTGATAGATATATTAAAATATTTTAAAAATCCTGTTGTTGAAAAGGGGATTTATTATGACAGATAGACTTAAAGGTAAGGTAGCAATTATTACAGGGGCGAGTACAGGAATCGGGAAAGGTATAGCCCGGATATTTGTTTCTGAAGGTGCAAAAGTGATTATCTGTTCAAGAAATGAAAAGAAATTAAACGATACAAAGTATGAGATTGGAAGCGAAAACCTGTTTGCAGTCAAGTGTGATGTTACGAATGTTTCTGAAGTCAGAAATCTTATTTCCAGTACAGTAAGAAGGCTGGGTAAATTAGATGTTCTCGTTAACAATGCTGGAAAGAATGGTGTACGACTCTTTACGATAGAAGATACTACAGAGGAGGAATGGGATGAATTTCACGGTATTAATGCAAAAGGGGCTTTTCTGGTTTCAAAATATGCAATCCCGGAAATTAGAAAATCAGGTGGCGGCTCTATAGTATTCATATCATCAATATATGCTCATTTGGGCTATAAAAACTGTGGCTGCTACAATTCTTCTAAAGCAGCGATGGAGGGGCTTGTAAGAGGAATGGCAATAGATTTGGCTATTGATAATATTAGAGTTAATGCAATAAGGTCCGGGCATGTAATAGTTGAAAGTCTAAAAAAATTAAGGGAAAATATGATGGATCAAATAGTATCCAGCATTCCGGCAGGTCGTCTTGGCACACCTGAAGATATAGCATGGGCAGCTGTATACCTGGCATCTGATGAATCATCCTGGGTAACTGGTTCATTAATTGCTGTCGACGGAGGTTACAGCGCAATTTAATATTTTATTTAATAAATTCTCAGTAATAAGGGTTTTATTTATAACAACCCTATACTATAAATGAGAATCTTGGATAGGAAATTTTGCATATAAAATTATAAATCCTGATAAAAAAATACTAGACCTTATATGCATCGGGGAAACCACAATAGATATTTTCTGCAACGGGCTTGCAAAGGTACCGGAAAGCGGACAGGGGGGTCGTGGAAGATATCGCTTTCTATCTCGGGGGATGTCCTGCCAATACTGCTATTGCTGCATCAAAGTTTGAACTCAGAACAGGCCTTATTTCTGCCATTGGAAATGATGTATGGGGAAACATATTGCTTGATGAACTGAAAAGGGCAGGGGTGGACACAGCCAATGTAAAGAAGTTCAGGGGATTTAATACCGGAAAAAAACATAGTTCTCAATGTAAAAAATAAAGACAGGGCTATGATTCATGATAACGGGGCGAATGTAATGCTGGATGCAGGATGCATAGATAAGAAGGTCATTAAAAATGCGAAATCTGTAATTCTCAGTTCCTATATTTCAGCCTTGGCCAAGTTATACAGTTTACTAAGATTTTTGATCTGGTATATGTGTTTACAAGTGGAGGTCCCGGTAGGGCTACTGAAGTTTTACCACTCCTAATTTTTAAAACAGCTCTTAAGTTTTTTAGGTTTGGAACAGCTTCAGCTTTATCTGTAGTGGCTATATTAATTTCTCTGGCTTTTGGTATATGACTATTAAGGAAAAATAGATAAAATCTTTTAATAAAAGAGAAGTTTTTCTTATTTTTTTAATAATTATTTTAATCTGCCGTTGAACCACCAGACTTCAATCTGGTGATGGATAGGCAGTCCAAATGTAGTATAATGGGTACAATAAGGATTTAGAAAAAGTACCCATGCAATATACAATATACAGTATCACATAGTCTGAACTCCTCGATATCGTAGAAAACTATTAGTAAAGGGTGTTAAAGAATATTTAGAAAAACTTCTTTCAAATATAGACTGACTTAATGAAGATATCGAGGTAAGGAAAGTAAATGTATGTGAAGATCATGTTCATATAGTTATGGTAATACCACCGAGAGTTTCAGTTGCCAATGTTATAAATATATGAAATTGGTAAGTGGGGCCAAGCTTAAAGAAAAGTTTGAGTTTGTCAAAAAAGTAATGTATGGAAGAGGTAAAATATGGTCAAGAGGTTATTGTGTATCTACAGTAGGACTTAATGAAAAAGCTATTATGGATTATGTAGAATATCAATACAAAGAGGATACAGGGCAACTGGAACCTGAATTGGGGGGATAATATAAGAAGCCCCCGACTTCACTTCAGTCGGGTGAGATTCACTTTCTTTGAATTTTTAATGGCGGGAATGTATTGTATTACTACCACATCTCCGCAACCAATTATGCCTATATCTACTTTTCTCATAAAACCTCCTCCTTAAAAAAGTGATGTATTCGTGTGATCTAATTAGAAAATTTGTGGATATACTAAACAATTTTGTAAATTCCTAAAATTTATAGTTAAAGATTCAATTTAAATATAATTTATCTTTCATAAAGTTTAGCTTCATTAATATTAAATTCCAGAATAAAAATTGACTTTAAGAATAAAGGACCAGTAAATTCTAATTAAATTATTATCATCATAAAATATATTTTGCATCTTTAAAAGTAAAATATAAAATTAATTTGAAATTCAGTGTCTTATATTATTAAATGTTTCTATGGATATATTTTTTAATATAAATCTATTGTGAAATGAAAGAGGGTCAAAGATGAAAAATTTTATTTTTTACAATCCGACGAAGATAATCTTTGGCAGAGGTGAGGAATCAAAGACAGGTAAAGAGGTGAAAAAATATGCTGATGAAATACTTCTGCATTATGGAAGTTCAAGCATAAAAAAGTACGGTGTCTATGACAGGATAATTAAATCGCTTAAGGAGGAAAAAATCAATGTAATTGAACTTTCAGGGGTACAGCCAAATCCAAGATTGAGCCTTGTTTATGAAGGCATAAGAATTTGCAGGGAAAATGATATAAATTTTATTCTGGCTGTTGGAGGCGGCAGTGTTATAGATTCTGCAAAAGGAATAGCCGCTGGAGTGAAGTATGATGGCGATGTCTGGGATCTTTATAAGCCAAACGGTAAAAAAGCCGGTGATATTCTACCAATAGGAGTAGTCCTTACCATTCCGGCAGCCGGCAGTGAATCAAGTGAAGCTTCAGTTATAACAAAAGAGGAGGGACTGCTTAAAAGGTGTTATGATGATATTGACCTTAGACCGAAATTTGCAATATTAAACCCAGAAATTACTTTTACACTTCCAAAAGACCAAACAGCTTTTGGAATATCAGATATATTAGCACATGGTCTGGAAAGGTATTTTACAAATGTTAAAAATGTAGATTTTACCGACAGACTACTTGAAGGTACCTTAAAATCATTGATAAGAAACTCTTATATTGTAATTGAAAATCCTAGAAATTATCATGCGAGAGCGGAAATAATGTGGATTTCTACAGTAATGCATAACGGTTTATTTGGAACTGGAAGAATTGAAGATTGGGCAAGTCACGATATAGAGCATGAGTTGAGCGGCATATATGATATTGCTCATGGTGCAGGCCTTGCAGTTATAATTCCAGCATGGATGAAATATGTTTATAAACATGACATTAAAAGATTTGCTCAGTTTGCCCAGAGGGTATTTGATGTCGACGTATACTTTGGCGAAGAGGAAAAAATGGCAATTGAGGGTATTAAAAGGCTGGAGAGTTTTTATAAGGATATGGGTCTTCCAACCAGATTGAACGAATTAAACATTCAGGATGATAGATTTGAAGAAATGGCGGAAAAGTGCATTGACAGGGGAATGCCGGGGAATTTTGTAAAATTAAATAAAAAAGATATTATAAGTATTTATAAGATTGCTGAATAGTTTAAGAGTCAAATATCTTTGATATTTTTTATAGTAATATACTCTCCTGGTAGATTACTATAAGCAGAATAGTAAATGGTAAGATTATAAATGCATGATCAAACTGGGACGAGCTGGGAATGATAAAAAAGTTAGGTGGAGTTGTATCTTTCCCTGAATAGAATATTTTAAATTTTACACATATTTTATTATTATTAAAATACTTAGTTCAGGTATAAAATACCCTCATCTGAGCCAATAGTTCTAGTTCTAATTTTATCCACTGTCCCCTTGAAACCTAAACATATTTCCGAAATTGGCTTATTATCATCAATTACTTGATTAAAGTGTTCGAGTTTGTAAAGGTTAGGGGAGCCATTCTTTATTCAAAAATCATACGAATATGAAATTTCTTTTAATTGTCTTTAGTTCGTCTTTTAAATCGGTAAATTCATTAGAATAAAAAGTTCGAAATGTGTCCACTAAGTGAAGCCAGTTTTGATTATTACCGGCTCTTCACCGGCAAACGGGACTCTTAAGGCTAAATTTAATAATTAGTTCCTGCTGAATAATTCAGCTTAAAATATAACAGAATATGGAAAATATGGATATAAACAAATTAAAAAGACCTGTAAAATATGGTAAAATTCCTTTAAAACTACTACATAATAAAGGAGACCATATGTTTACAGGCCTTAAGTATCAATTAGAAATAACTGATACTCTAATTGATGACATTTTACCCCAAGACAATGAACTAATCAAATTAAAAAAGGCTTCAAACTGGGAAAAAATAAACAGCATATACAAAGAGTGCTTCCCTTCAAAAAGAGGAAGGGCCACTAAAAAGACTGATATTGCCCTCGGGCTACTTATCCTAAAACACTTATACAGAAAATCAGACAGAGACCTTGTAAGGGACCTCCACCTAAACACCTCCTACATGCACTTCTGCGGCCTTTCCTATGAGGAAGTGGCAAATGCAAACAGAAAGGAACCAGTGAAGGTACTTATAATAATTAATGATGCTCCTTATGGTTCAGAAAAAGCTTATAATGCTTTAAGAATAGCAATGCAGCTTCAAAAAGATAATTCCCAATCAGAAGTAAGAATATTTTTAATGACTGATTCAGCAACCTGCGCCATCTCAGGTCAGGATGTTCCACAAGGTTACTACAATATCGAAACAATGCTATCAGTTGTAATCTATAAGGGTGGTAAAGTTAAGATTTGTGGAACCTGTGCCAATGCCAGAGGTCTAAAAGGATTAAAATTAATTGAGGGTGCAGAAATTAGCAGTATGGTTGAACTTGTTCAATGGATTACAGACAGCGATAAAATTTTAACCTTTTAAATTATAGATAAGTTTAAAATTAACCTTAATATCATACTTCAAATATGAAAACCGTTGATAAAAAGTCAGTGTTTGATAAATATGCCCTGGAATATGACAAGTGGTTTGATGAAAACAAAGAGATATACCATTCAGGGCTACTTGCATTAAAAGAAGCTATTCCAAAAAATAAAATGGGATTGGAAGTAGGGGTAAGAACAGGTCGCTTTGCAGAACCACTTGGAATAAAATTTTGTGTTGAACCTTCAGAAGCTATGGCTTCAGTTGCTATAAAAAGAGGAATTAAAACAATAAATTGTATAAGAGATTACCTAAAAACATGATGTTTATTATTATGTAAGAGTATTTTTTAAATTAACTATTTCTCTTAAAAGATGTTTCGAAATTTCACATCTCTGGGGAGCTACCTAGGTATACATCCACATAGCTATGTGAGTAAACAATTCCCTCAATACTTCCTATTAATTAAAGAAATGGGAACTCCATCTGGTAAAAAGCATATTTACATTTTGTGTGGTTTTTCAATAATTCCTGCAGGTGTTTCTTAAAATGGCTGGGCACAGCAAATGAATATGGATCATTGCTTCCAAGTTCCTTTTTGGGGAACCTCCCTTGAAAAGTCTTCTACCATCTAAAGTTATAATATTATTTCTTTGGACTACTTTTTCTAAGCAGGCTGCA
>CAYPYW010000019.1:0-41069 GCA_964415365.1 uncultured Actinomycetota bacterium
AAGTCACAACGGTAGAAACATCAGCTGAAGAAACTGTACCGGCAGAAGAAGAAATTGCTTTAGAGATGTGGAAAGGTCCCCACACAGATCATGATGCAGAAATTATGGGTGACCTGATTGCTGCCTTTGAAGCTGACCACCCGGGTGTCACTTTAACACATGTCCCAACACCATGGGAAACGATCGCAGAACAATATCCTACTGCTATTGCTGCTGGTGAAGGTCCTGATGTGTTCTGGAGTGCACCTGAAAGCTTATGGGTAGCTGCAGCAAAGTTGTGCTATTCATTTTTAGATGTATTTACTCAGGAGGAATATGATAAATTGGCAGATGGTGTATCTGAAGCATTTCTTAAGGGGCAGGTATCCGAAGGGCGTTTTCTCGGATTTCCCTGGACAGCTGGTGGAGATAAATTTTACTATAATGAAACAATGATAAAAGATGCCGGTTTTGACGGTCCTCCAACTACGTGGGAAGAACAGCTGGAAATTGCAAATGCACTTACAAAAGATGGTCAATGGGGGTATGCAGTTACTTCATTCACAGAAGCAGAAGCAAAGCCGGAAAACTTTTTATATCAGGCAGGTTTTCCTCTGTTAAGTGATGACGGTACAAAGATTGCCTACGATGACCCAAGGGCAATAGAAGCATGGAATTATATGGATAAACTGTATAATATTGATAAATGTGCTCTTCCGGAAGGGATGTACAAGGGAATAGCAGAAGTTATGCAGGCTTTTGTAGATGGAAAATATGCTATGGTTATGTTTACTCATACTGAACAATTTCTTCCCGATTTTGCTGAAACAGGGTCCCTTGAATGGGATAAAGGCGTGTTAAAATGGGCACCCGTACCCGCAGGGCCCGGTGATTGGCTGTATAATGGAATGGGCATATACTGTGGTTCATCTGCATGGGTTATACCTACAACTACTACTGGTAGGAGACTTGAACTTGTAAAGGATCTGATAAATAATTATCTTTATAATCCAGAATATCTGATACCGATATGTAATGCCTGGGGTTTTGTTCCTGGAAATACTAAAATTGCTGAACAAATGGATCTTTCAGATATGCAATTAGGAATGATGAAAACACTGGAAACCGGTGTACCATATCAGTATAACGATCACATGCAGGCAATCAGGGAAATATTTGCAAATAGTATGCAGGCTGTAGCACTTGGGCAGATGAGTGCTGAAGATGCGTATAATGATGCTGTTGAAAAAGGTAATGCTGAGATGTCTCAATAATTACCTGCTAAGCAAATAGAAAAAGTTATCAGAGTTCTTAAAAAGAACTCTGATAACTTTATAGTGAAATTTTTGTATTTTATGGGGTATAGGAGAACCAGTTGAGTGATTTTTTTTATAATAAATTTCGGGAAGTCAGGAAAAATAGAACAGCTTATTTTTTTATTGCACCTAATATGATACTGATTTTAGTATTTTTAGTAGTTCCCCTTTTTTGGATCATGGTTATGTCGTTTCAGAAAGGGGCATTAGTGGGACCATTGGAATTTGTTGGACTCTCAAACTATTTAAACATTTTTAAAAATTCAGGTTTTGTAAAATCAATTCTCAATACTTTGAAATATGCTGTTATTATGGTTCCGGTGGCACAGGTTGTAACTTTTTCAATATCTCTACTCTTATATAGCCTAAGTCAAAAACTGGCTCTTAATACATTCAGGGCTTTGCTGTATTTGCCGATGTTGGGTTCAACTGTCACAGCTTCTATTGTAGCAATCTTGTTAGTTTATCCTGATGTAGGACCTATAACAAGATTATTGAATTTTTTACATATTCCAAGTCCATTATGGTTCATGGATCCAAAGCTGGTTCTAGTAACTATTGGTTTAGTTGAATTTTGGAAAGGAAGTGCTTTTTATGTTATAACTTATTATGCTGCACTCAGCAATATCCCAAAAGAATTGATAGAAGCATCAAAAATCGATGGTGCCAATTATTTTCAGACTCTCTTTTATATAATATTACCCTCAATAAAAGCGGTAATAAGTTTTGGAGTTATAATGGCAAGTATATGGAGTTTGCAGTTATTTGACTCGGTATATGTCTTAACCAGGGGTGGACCAATGGACGCAAGTTCAAGCATAGTATGGTATATTTATAAAAATATTTTTTCCTTTAATAAGGTTGGTGTAGGTGCGACCATGGTTACTATCCTGATGGTTATTACTGGAATTATTACTTTCCTAAATTTCAAAATTTTACGGGTGGGAAAGGAATAAAACATTATGAAAAGAAGCAATATTATAATTAATGTAGTTAAATATTTTTCGATAATTTTAATAGTATTAATTACCTTATTTCCTTTTTATAGTTTAATAAATGTTTCTTTTAAAGAAACCTTTTCTTTGGGTGGAGGATTCAGCCAGGGTACACCATTCACTCTGCAAAATTACGTGGATATTTTTGAGAAATATCCATTCCTGAGATGGATTATTAATTCAAGTATCATAGCTTTATCCACGGCCCTCATAAAGGCGTTTTTGGATACTCTGGCAGGATATGCCTTTGCGAGGTTCAAATTCCCCGGATCAAATTTTCTATTCGGATTGGTTTTAGCGACGATGATGTTTCCAGCAGCGGTTACATTATTACCCGTTTTTAAAATAATTGCTGGGGTAAATCTTGTTAATACGCATATAGGTATGATACTTCCCATGATTGCAAATCCATTTGGAATATTTCTAATGAGGCAATTTATGGGGGGGATTCCAAAAAGTATTGAGGAATCTGCAATAATAGACGGATGTAGCACTGTCGGGGTCTTTTTTAAAATAATAATGCCAATGTCACGACCTGGACAAGTTGTAGTATTTACCATTCATACAATGTGGGCCTGGACAAACTTAATATGGCCATTAATTATTGCCAGGGATGAAAGCATGTTCCCCCTGACGGTTGGCTTGGCTACCATGGCTGTATTTACCAAGACTAATTGGGGTGCGATTGCTGCGGCTTCAGTATTGAGTTTACTACCGCCTTTTATATTCTTCATGGTAAGTCAGAGGAGTTTTCTTGAAGGTATTACTTTAGGTGCGGTAAAAGAATAGAATTGTTAATCCTATTATTGATTATAAAATGTAAAGGGAAATCAATCTCTTAATATATTTAAATAGACGATGCAATAATTTTTTCATTTTTAATAGTAATTTTAATTGTTTCCATAATAAGTACCTGTTAATTTTCATCGGTTCTTTAAGAACAGTATTTTATCTGTTGGAAGTAAAAATGGATAATAATTACAGGATTCGGCCAAAATTATTAATTCTTTCAGAAGAGCAAATAGAAATATTTTATAGAGATGCTTTTAACGTCCTTGAAGAAGTAGGCGTACAAGTACTGCACCCTGAAGCGCTTGAATTATTAAATAAGGCAAAGTGTCAAATACAGGAAAATAAATTGGTAAAGATCGGTTCCAATCTTGTAAGGCAAACTATTGAAAGCATGCCAAAAAGAATTGAGATCTTTGATAGACAGGGTAATTTGAGCATGGTATTGGGAGGGAAAAATACCGGTGGTCTCAATACTTATTATGGCACAGGGTCTGATCTGATTTTTACATATGATTTAATTACAGGCGAACTAAGAAGAACCAGAACTGAAGATATAGCTAATATGGCAAAGGTCGTTGATTATCTTCCAGACATCAGCTTTGTTATGTCATATGGTTTACCTTGCGATTGTCCGACAGAAAAAATTTTCCGCACTGAATTTATGCAAATGGTAAAAAATACAATAAAACCAATTGTTTTTACATGTGATAATAGTAATGATGCAGATAGAATCATTAAGATGGCCACCATCATTGCCGGGAATATAGAACAGTTAAGAAATAAGCCATTTATAATCTGTTATTCTCAACCCACTTCTCCGCTAAGACTTTCCTTTGATGCTATTGGAAAAGTCCTGGAATGTTCAAAAAACAATATTCCGGTTGTTTTTCCACCCGGGATCATACCCGGAGCAACAGGACCGACGACTATGGCGGGTACAATAATACAATCTCTTGCAGAAGCTTTCAGTGGTCTTGTAATACACCAGTTAAAAAATCCGGGTGCTCCCATAATACTGGGTGGAGCTCATGGAAATATGGATATGAAGAGTGGAGTCAATATCTATGCGTCACCCCAGAGACTTAAGACTGAAGCAATTCTGGCATCAATTTACCAACATTTTAAAATCCCTACCTGGGGTTTCGGAGGTTGCACAGATTCTCAGGTGCTGGATGAGCAGGCAGGAATGGAATTTGCGTTAATGGTTCAGTGGGCGTCTTTATGTGGTATAAATCTTGCACATGATACAGGATATATGGGTAGTGGAATGGTGGGAGATCTAAAGGCTATTGTATTTAATAATGAAATCATAAGCTATGCAAGAAATCTATTATGTGGAGGTGTGGCTTTAAATGACGATACAAAGGCAATGGATATAATAGAAAAAATAGGGCCGGGTGGTAACTATCTGAGTGAGATACATACAGTAAAACATTTTAGGAAAGAATTCTGGCAAACAGATATGATGAACAGAATTAATCTGAGTGCCTGGAAGAACGAAGGCAAAAAGAGACTTTCGGAAAAGCTAGGAGAAAGAGCAAAAGAGATTCTAAATAACCATAAGACAATAAGTATTGGTGAAGAAGAAATAAAAAAATTGGAAGAAATAATAAATTGTAATTAATAAAAGTGGATTTAAAAATGAGTGAAAAACATCTTGAAAACCTGAATAAAGAACAATGTGTAAAGATTCATAGTAGCGCAATAAAAATCTTAAGAGAAACAGGTGTTATATTTCAGAGCGATGAAGCCTGTGAAATACTTAAAAAAGGTGGCGCAAAAGTAGAGGGCAAAAAAGTCTTTATTACAGAGAAAATGGTCATTAGTGCCTTAGAAACTGTTCCGAATAGTTTTAAGTTATTCAATCAGGATAGTCAGGATGCCTTGGAGGTTGGAGGTTTTAATTCATATTATGGTCCCGGTTCAGATTGTCTCGATATAATGGATTTCAGGACAGATAAAAAGAGGAAACCTCTTTTAAAGGACCTTAAAGATCTTGTAAGACTATGCGATTCTCTTGATAATATTGATTTCCTGATGTCAATGATAATTCCAAATGATTTCCCAAGAGAAAATGCAGATAGGATTCAAATGGAAACTATGCTGAAATACTCCAATAAACCCATAATTGGAGTTTCATTTACTGCCGAGGGAACGAAAGATATAATAAAAATGGCTGAGATTATTGCGGGTGGAAGCAAAAAACTCCGGGAGAAACCATTTTTTATACATTATATTCAGCCGGTTCGTGCTCTTTTCCATAATAAAGATACTGTAGATAAATTGATATACCTGTCCAAAAAAGGGCTACCGGCTCTATATCTTGTTTCAGCCATTATGGGATTCTCAGGACCTATTACCACAGCCGGGTACCTGGCTATGGGTACTGCCGGCCAGTTATCCGCATTGGTGCTTTCACAATTGATTAGTGAGGGTAATCCATTTGTGGTTAGGGGTGGAAGAGTTGTGGTTCAGGATATGAAAACCCTGCAGTCAACATTTGCTGATCCCGGGAATAGAATAGATTCATCTGATATGGCACATTTCTATAATATACCCTGTTTCGGGACTGCCGGATGCAGTGATTCCAAGACAATGGATTGGCAGGCAGCGGCGGAAGCGAGCCTGACACTTATGGCTGATTCATTAATTGGGGCAAATTTAATACACGATGTCGGATATATTGAGTTAGGGTTGACTTACTCTCCTGATATGCTTGTACTGTGTAATGAAATAATAAGCTGGATTAAAAAGTTTAAAATGGGTGTGGAAATAAATGATGAAACACTGGCTTTAGACCTAATTAATGATCTTGGTTTTAAAGGCGATTTTCTGGCAAGTGATCATACCCTCCGGCATTACCGGGAACAGTGGGAACCTGAAATCTTTAACAGGGAGAGCTACCCTGTATGGAGTGGGAGAGGATCCCAGAGCAGCAGAGATAGAATAAAGGAAAAAATAGAAAGAATATTATCGATGCCTGAAAAACAGTATAAAGATCCAAGAGCTATTAAAGAAATAGAATTAATTACAGCAAGGTATAAATAGGGCAGATATAAATAGTGGAGAAAGAAAGATGCCTGAATTCGATCCATTACTTATGGAAGTAATAAAAAACGGTTTAATATCAATAACCGAAGAAATGAGCGCTACTCTCTACCGTTCGGCTTATTCGACAAATATAAAGACTCGAAAGGACTATTCATGTGCTCTTTTTGACAGTGATTTGCGTGAAATAGCTCAATCATTCGCACAACCTGCTCATCTTGGAATCATCTTCAGAATGATACCTATGGTCATTTCCAAGTATGGACAAGAAAATCTTTATCAGGGAGATATGCTGATAACTAATGACCCATATAGTGGTGGGGCACACCTTAATGATATTTGTCTTATTGCACCTGTATTCGATGATAAATTGAAAATAGGTTACGTGGCCAATATGGCTCATCACGTAGATGTAGGAGGGAGCACGCCCTCCAGCCTTCCTCTTTCCAAAGAAATATATCAGGAAGGTATAATTATTCCTCCTGTTAAACTTGTAACTGGCGGAAAGATAAACGAAGATATTTTCAATTTTTTCAGACAAAATGTTAGAGCGAAATATGAAGTTTCAGGAGATATAAAAGCGCAGATTGCTGCAAACAGGACAGGAAATATCAGGCTTCTGGAATTTTTAAAAAGGCATGATTATGAGATTTTAAAAAATTATTCCCAGGAAATTCTGGATTATACAAAAAGAAGAACATTAAATGAAATAAAAAAATTTCCGGAGTGTGAAGTATCTGCTGAGGATGAAATGGATGATGACGGATTTACGGATAAACCCATAAAAATAAAGGTCAGTGTTAAAATTAAAAAAGATAAGATAATATTTGATTTCAGCGGCTCTGACAATCAGAAGAGGTCCCCGATTAATGCGACATTGGCTTTTACATATTCTGCTGTAGGTTATGTGCTGAAATGCCTGATAAGTGATGATATACCGGTAAATGATGGATTTTATAGGTGTATAACTATTGAAGCTCCTGAAGGTTCAGTGGTGAATGCCAGGGAACCATCGGGAGTTGTCGGCGGTTACGAGGTAGGTCAGAGAATGATTAGTGCCCTGTTTAAAGCTTTTTCAAAAATAGTTCCGGAAAAGATTATTGCAGGCAATAAGGGGAATATTTGCAATATCGGTTTTGGGGGATATGACCCAAGAAAAAAAGACTACTATGCTTATATGGAAACAGTCGGAGGCGGCTCAGGCGGAAGGAAAGGGAAAGATGGCATTGATGCCTGCAATCTTGATTTGTCCAATACAGAAAACGCACCGGTAGAAGAAATGGAAATAGGCTATCCGGTACGTATTACAAGATATGAACTTATACCCGACTCAGGCGGTGCCGGTCAATGGCGCGGGGGGCTCGGTATCAGAAGAGATTATATGTTTCCGTGGGGACAGAGTTCGTTTTCAATAATCTCTGACAGATCAAAAATTCCACCCTGGGGGATTTTTGGAGGGAAAAATGGGCTGGGTTCAAAATATATTTTAAATCCCGATACGGAAAAAGAAAGGACATTAAGGTCAAAGGAAACTTTTGAAATAGAATGTGGAGACATAGTAAGTGTCCAGAATGCCGGTGGTGGTGGATATGGTGACCCCCGTAAAAGGAAACTGGCAGAAATCCTAAAGGATATAGAGCTTGGTAAAGTTCATCCGGATCGGGCCATAAATGATTATGGTCTGCTGTTAAAGGAGGATAGAAATATTGGTATAGATAGTAATAGTAAACTCAGTAAGGAAAAGAACTGTGGAGGAAGTAATTGAATATGAGATATAGATTAGGTATAGATGTGGGAGGTACATTTACCGATGGGGTAATGATAGATGAAAATACCGGTGATGTTTTTTATACCAAGGTACTATCCACTCCAAAGGATCCCTCGGAGGGATTTTTAAACAACTTGGATACTATAGTAGAAGAATCGGAAGTATCTGCCGAAGAGATATGGTTAATGGTTCACGGTACGACAATAGCTACTAATTCAATTATTGAAGGGAAAACTGCTAAATCTGCCTTGATTATAACCAAAGGTTTTAAGGATATACTGGAGATAGCTTTTCAAATAAGGCCTAAACTTTATGATTTATTCACAGATAAGCCTTCCCCTTTAATACCCAGAAATCTATGTTATGAAATAACTGAAAGAATCGGCCCGGATGGTGAGGTGATCGAGACCCTTCGGGAAGATGAGATAGATACCATAATAGGTAAAATCAGAGATAACCATATTGAATCTGTTGCTGTCTGTTTTCTTCATTCATATATTAATGATGCACATGAACAGAAGATATATAAAATTTTGAAAAGGAAATTACCTGATTTGCTGGTTACCCTGTCATCAAGAATTTCTCCTGAATTCAGGGAATACCCAAGGGCAAGTACTTCTGTGATAAATGCTGTTATAAGGCCGATAGTATCAAAGTATGTAGATAAAATAGAGGATGGACTGAAGAAAAGGCGTATTAATTGCGGATGTTATCTCATGCAGTCGAATGGAGGGGTTATAAGCTCTGGCGACTCAAAAATAGAACCGGCCAGGATAATTGAATCAGGCCCGGCTGCAGGAGTTATAATTGCATCTTTTATCTCTAAATTAGCAGGGTATAAGAATGCCATCTGTCTTGATATTGGCGGAACCACTGCAAAGATGGGAATAATATTGGATGGTCAGCCAAGAATATCCAGGGAACTTGAAGTAGGTTCTGCAGCATTCTCACGGAGCACAGCTACCAGGGCCAGTGGATACCCACTCAGGACTCCAAGTATAGACCTGGTGGAAATAGGTGCCGGCGGAGGAAGTCTTGCCTGGATTGACAGCGGGGGAGTATTACGCGTAGGACCGCAAAGTGCTGGTGCCAATCCGGGTCCAGCATGTTATCCGGAAGGAGGGAATAAGCCAACCATAACCGATGCAAATCTGGTACTCGGCAGATTAAACCCGAATTTTTTCCTGGGCGGTAAAATGAAACTCAGATATTCTAATGCAGTTGATGCCATAAAGAAACATTGCAGTGAAAAACTCAATATAAATGTTGTGAATACCGCACTGGGTATAATAAACCTGGCAGTTTCCAATATGGTAAATGCAATCAGGTTTATTTCCGTTGAAAAGGGTTATGATCCCAGGGAATTCTGTCTGGTCGCTACTGGAGGTGCTGGACCTCTTCATGCAAATCTGATTGCAGATGAATTAAAGATTCCCAGGGTTATAATTCCGTTAAACCCCGGAGTCGCTTCGGGTTTGGGATTACTTATAAGCGATATAAAGCATGAAGTATCAAAAACGGTCCTAACAATGAAAGACCTTTCTGACAATGAAACCGGAAATATTATTAAAGCTTTGGTGGGTGAAGCAAATGAAAAGATTATCAGACAGGGTGTCAGGAAAGAAAATGTCAGCATAATATATTCGGCAGATATGAGATATAAGGGCCAGTCGTATGAGTTAAATGTTCCAATAGATAGCAGTTTAATAAAGAATATCAGAATAAACAGCATAAAAGAGCTTTTCCACAAGGAGCATGAGCGTTCATATGGATTTTTCAATCAGGGTCATGAAATAGAGATTGTAAATTTAAGAGTTACGGCTATCGGAAAGCTGGCTGATTATATACCAAAAATTGTTAAGGAAGGTTCCAAAAAGCCAAATGCATCTGCAATGAAAAATAGCAGGGAAGTATATTTTAATTCCCATGGAAAAAATAGTGGCTGTAAAATCTACGATAGGACAGGATTGCTTCAGAATAATATAATTGATGGGCCTGCTGTTGTGGAAGAGGTTGATTCCAGTACTGTGATTCTGCCAGGGTATCTGGCATTGGTAGATAAATATGGAAACCTGATAATTTTAATAAGAACTTAGTTTAAGGAGTATATTTTGATAAATTTACAAAGTGATGTTGTAAATAAACCCACCATGGAGATGTGGGATGCAATGCGGAAAGCAGAAACTGGCTGGGTTATCGATAGGGAAGACGAGTCTGTAAATTTACTGGAAAACAAAGCTGCAAAAAAAATGGGCAAGGAGGCGGCACTTTTTGTCCTGACAGGAAGGATGGCTCTCCTGGTTGCCCTTATGACACTGGCGAACAGGGGGCATCAGGTTATTCTGGAAAAGTACTCACATATTCTATGGGCAGAAGAGTGGGGATTATCATATATATGCGGACTTTATCCAAGACCCGTACTGGGAAAGTCAGGAATCATGGATCCGGCAGACATAGAGGAAGCTATGCTCGAGTCAAGGTTTAAACACAGGCCGGTAACTGATCTTGTGTGTCTGGAGAATACGCATAATATGGCCGGTGGAACCGTGATGAGTCTTGAACGAACAGAATCGATATGCAATCTGGCTCATAGGTATAAGGCCAGGGTTTTATTGGATGGGGCAAGAATATTCCATGCAGCTCTGGCCCTTGGTATTGATGTAAAAGAACTGGTGGCCTCTGCGGACATGGTTATGTTCAGTCTGGTTAAAGGTTTGAGTGCACCAGGAGGAGCAATTTTGTGCGGAACAAAAAGGGATATATCAGAAGCCTATATCAATCTAAGCAGAATAGGTGCACACAGCTTTCATAAGCTGGGAATCCTGGCTTCGGCCGGAATGATAGCTTTAGACAGTATGGTTGACAGATTGTACGAAGACCAATTAAAGGCAAGAGATTTTGCCTATAAAATAAATGCGGTTGATGGTATAAAGGTAAACCTCGATGGTGTTCAAACGAACATTGTAATGGCTGATATTTCCGGTACCGGACTAAGAAGTGATAAATTCCTGGAATCTCTTAAACAAAACAATATTTTTGCCCATAAGTTTACAGACAATATTGTTAGATTTACATTTCACCGTCATATTGTTAATAAGGATATCGATACTGTTATAAGCGTTATTAATAGGATAATTAATAAAGAAACTAAATAAATATAAAGGAGAAAATGGAATGAGAATACTTGTTCTTTGCCCTTTTGGAAGCTGTGAACCATTTGGACGGGAAAATCTTAAAAAGGTTGCGCGGCCCGGGACTGAGTTCGACTGCGAGTGTATCGAGAAGGTATTTCCGTTACCATATAATACTTTCCCTTACAATATGCTGAAATGCATAAATGCTTCTGTGGAGAGGACTATTCAGGCTGAAAAACAGGGATATGATGCCATAGTTAATTCATGTGTAAGCGATCCAGGATTGTTTGAAATGAGGGCAGTTGTTGATATTCCGGTAACCGGTTGTTTCGAATCGGCAACCCACCTTGCTTCGATAATGGGAGCCAAGTGGTCTGTAGTTACAGTAGAGGAATTGGTTGCAAAGAGATTTGACAAACTGCTGGTAGATTTCTATGGGGTGAGGCAGACTATGGCTTCAATCAGACATATAAACATTAGGGCCAATGAATTATATCCTGAAATAACATCTACAGAAGAGGTCGCAAGAAGACTAATCGAAGTGAGTAAAAAATGCATACGGGAAGATGGTGCTGAAATAATTATTTCCGGGTGTACAATAATGTCTTCTCTGATTACTAACTACATAAGGGAAGACCCCATGAAATTAATAGGTGCCCCCATGATAGATCCAATGATAACTGCATTTAAATTTGCAGAAATGATGGTAGACCTTAGGGAAATGGCCGGGTACCCTTCTGTAAGCAGGACAGGATTATATGAAAAGCAGCCCAAAAAAGAATTTGCTGAGCTTAGAAAATATTTAGCTGAAAATGTTCAACCGGAAAAGTTTTATTATGAGTAATTTATTACGAGTAATAATGTAAAATTATTAAACCGAAACATAACGGTGGAGATATGATTTACCTATCAGGTGATTTTAGTTTTTATTAAGATCATATAGATTTATAGATGTCTGTTCAGGGGTCGTTGTAATTGTTGTAGCTACAGAATATCTTAGGTCGGCTATTCGGAAAGAATACGAATAGAATTGAGATTATTCCAGGGCTGCTTGTAATTTAAAATAATTATTTTCTAAAAAAATATGTGGAATATAATTGACAAATATTTCGGATACGATATACTTAACATGATATATTTATTAATAAAAATTGTGGGAATATTATTAAAAAAAGACAGGAGCTTTGAGTCATGCAAGAGCAATCAAAATATATTTATTTAAATGGTGAAATTGTACCATTTAAGGATGCAAAGATACATGTATTATCAGTAGGCATGACATATGCTGCAACGGTTTTTGAAGGACTGAGGGGATATTGGAATTCCAAAGAAAAGCAATTGTTTGTTTTTAAGCTTGATAATCATATTAAAAGGCTTTTGGAATCAATAAAAATGGCAAGAATAGACAGTGATTTAACATACGAGAAGATCAGAGACTCCATAATAAGACTGCTTAAAAAGAGTAATTTTGAGACAGACGTTCACATAAGGCAATTAGTCTTCATAGAAGGCATAGGCCCGATGAATACCAGTGGACCGGTAGGACTGGCAGTTGCAGCAATCCCTTCGTATAGATTTTTTGATACAGAAAACGGTATTAATTGTGCGGTGAGCTCATGGAGAAGGGTTTCTGCAAATTCCAGCCCGCCCCGTATAAAATGCACCGCTAATTACCACAACAGCAGGCTTGCATCAATACAGGGAAAACTTGACGGATATGACAGTATTATTTTTCTGAACGAGCTGGGAAAAGTCTGCGAGGGTCCTTCCATGTGCATATTTATGGTAAGGAATGGACAGGTAATAACACCCCCTGTATCGAGTGACATATTGGAAAGCATAACAAGGGACACAACTATAAAATTACTGGAAGAGTATCATGACATTAAAGTCATAGAGAGAGATATAGATAGAACAGAACTGTATGTATCGGATGAACTTTTTTTCAGTGGAACTGCCTGTGAAATAACGCCAATTGTATCAGTTGACAAAAATACTGTGGGTGAAGGAAAGATTGGGGCAATAACAAAGAATATCCAAAAAACGTACCTGGATATAGTGAAAGGCTTAAATAAAAACCATGCCGATTGGAGGACTCCCATATATTAAAACTGGTAATAAAATAAATATTTAATTGAATAGTGATAAGAATCTAAATGAAAATATCCAAAGAAAAAAAAAATTGAAATACTTGAGATGATGATAAAAATAAGGCTTTTTGAAGAAAAGGCAAGGGAGCTGTACTATAATGGCTCGATAAGAGGGACACTTCATCTATCCATAGGGCAGGAGGCTGTTGCTGCAGGAGCCTGTCTTGCTATAAATAAAGACGATTATATTATTTCCAACCATAGAGGACATGGCCATTGCCTGGCCAAAGGGTCAAATGAAAAAAGAGTTCTTGCAGAGATATTGGGCAAGGAAGACGGTCTCTGTGAAGGCAGAGGAGGGTCCATGCATATTTTTGATATTCCTTCAGGTGTGATGGGTACCAATGGAATTGTTGGAGGAGGAATTCCTATCGCTACTGGAATAGGACTTGGTATTATCCTTAATAAAGCTGATAAAGTGGTTCTATGTTTCTTTGGTGACGGAGCTTCAAATGAGGGTTCCTTCCATGAAGCAATAAACCTGGCTGCAGTATGGAAGTTACCTGTAGTATTTATATGTGAAAATAATCAGTTTGGAGATACAACCCCCTATAGAGACGTTACCCCGATAGAAAATATTTCAGACAGAGCGGTTTCTTATGGGATCAAAGGGGAGACCATAGATGGAAATAATGTACTGATGGTTTATGAAAAAGTATCCAGGGCAGTAAAAAAAGCTAGAGAAGGAGAAGGTCCGATATTGATCGAGTGCCGTACATATAGATGGGAGGGACATCACCTGGGGGATCCCTGCGTGTATCGCACCAGAGATGAAATAGCACTCTGGAAGGAGAAGTGCCCGATAGTAAGGTTTAAGAAACTTTTAAAAGAAGAAAAAACTTTAAGTGATAGTGAAATCAAGAAAATTGAAGATGAAATAAAACAAAAAATAAAAGAAGCAGAAGAATTTGCAGTTAACAGTAAAAATCCGAGTGCAAAAAAGGTACTGGATTATGTTTACTAGAAAAGGCTATCTATGAAAGAAATAACATATGTCCAGGCAGTACGGGAAGCCCTGGATGAGGAAATGAAAAGGGATGAAAAAGTATTTTTGCTGGGGGAGGATATTGGTCCACAGGGTGGTGTATTTCATGCAACTGAAGGTTTACTGGCGAAATATGGACCGGACAGGGTGAGGCAAACTCCTATTTCTGAATGTTCGATTATAGGTGCAGCATGCGGTGCTTCTATGGTTGGATTAAGACCAGTGGCTGAGATAATGTATTTTGATTTTATTACCATAGCAATGGATCAGCTGGTAAATCAAATTGCCAAGATTAGATACATATCTAATGGCCAGATAAAATTACCACTGGTTATCCGTACCCAGGGAGGAGGTGGGAGAGGGAAAGGTCCTCAGCACTCTCAGAGCCTGGAAGCATGGTTTCTGCATGTACCAGGATTAAAGATTTTAATGCCTTCTAGTCCATATGATGCTAAAGGACTACTTAAAAATGCTATCCGGGATGATAGTCCGGTATTATTTATTGAAAATGCGATTCTTTATAATACCAGGGGAATGGTTCCGGAAGATGATTGTATTGTTCCAATAGGTAAAGCTGAAGTTAAAAAGGAGGGCAAAGACATAACAATAGTTGCAGTTTCTTTTATGGTTTTAAGGGCATTGGAAGTAGCGGAAGAATTAAGAAGTGAAGGATTATCTATAGAAGTAATAGATCTTAGGTCTGTATACCCCATTGATATAGAGACAATAATAGAATCCGTTAAAAAGACATCAAGATTATTAGTCTTGCATGAATCCTGTACAAGGGGGGGTATTGGCGGAGAGATTGTTGCACAAATCACCGAAAAAGCTTTTGATTATTTAGATGCTCCTGCGGTCAGGATTGGAGGCCTGGAAGCTCCTATGCCGTATGCTGAATCATTGGAATCAGAAGTCATACCAGGTAAAAATAAAATAATCAAAAAAATAAAGGAACTAATAAATATTTAAAAGTAATTAATGTAAGGGAGCAAAAGGTGGAGAAGAAAATTTATATGAATGAGGATGCAAACCTCGGTTTAATTTCCGATAAGACAATTGCAGTAGTAGGATATGGAACTCAGGGAACAGCTCAGGCACTGAACATGCGTGATTCAGGATTAAATGTAATAGTTGGTGCAGATAAAGGTACTGAAGACTGGTACAGGGCAAAGGAAGATGGATTCGAAGTCCTATCAATAAAAGACGCTTCGGTTAAGGCACAGATATTTAATCTTCAGATTCCTGATATGGCATACAGGTTGGCAGATACCTATAATAATGAAATAAAACCGAATCATAGTGAAGGAGACATAATCTGTCTGTCAAGCGCATTTAATTTTTATTATAACCATATTGAGGTCCCACCCGGTGTTGATGCAATTGTTGCAGCTCCCAAAAGCCCGGGATCAGCAGTGAGAAAAGAATTTGAAAAAGGTAATGGTGTTCCCGGACTACTTGCAATTCATAAGGATTCAACCGGAATGGCAAGAGAAAGAGGGCTTGCTATCTGTAAGGCAGTTGGTTTTACAAGGGTAGGTGTTCAGGAAACCACAATAGAGGAGGAAGTAGTGACCGATCTATTGGGTGAACATTGTGCATGGGGTGCAATAGTCACGCTCCTGATGGTGGTCTATGAAGTGATGGTTGAAGAAGGATATGATCCTGATGTTGCTTTTTATGAAGGAATAAATGAATCAAAATTAACTACAGATCTGATTTATAAATTTGGTTTAGCAGGTATGTTAAAGAGAATTTCAATAACTGCTGCTTATGGAGCGGTTACAGTTGGACCAAAAATAATTGATAAAACTGTAAAAGAAAGAATAAGGAAGGCTTTATATGATATTAAAAACGGTAGCTTTGATAAAGACTGGAAGGAAGATTATGAAAATAACTATGTCAATTTTAATAAGCTAATAAAAGAAATTGAAATGTCACAGGCAGAGATTGTAGGTAATAAGATAAGGAGTAAAATGGGTGTTATAAATAAAAATGATTTTGAAGTTAAGAATATTTAAACATAAAATCAGGAGGTAGAAATGCCTGGACCAGGATTTTATCTAGTTGGGGATGAGGAAAAAAAAGAAGTATTGGATGTCCTGGAAAATGGATATCTTTTCCGTTATGGAAGTGAGGACGATACTAGATTTAAACACAAGGTGGCAACTTTCGAGAAGGAATTTGCTAAATATGTTGGGGTTAATCATTGTATTGCACTGAGCAGTGGAACAGCGGCATTGCTTACATGCCTTACTGCATTAGGGATTGGACCGGGAGATGAGGTAATTATCCCTGGCTATACATTTATTGCGTCTATATCATCTATCATTTATGCAAGAGCTATTCCTGTTTTTGCTGAAATAGATGAGTCTTTAACAATTGATCCCGATGATATAGAAAAAAAGATAACAGAAAAGACAAAGGCAATTATACCTGTTCATATGCTTGGTAATCCATGTGATATGGAAAAGATCATGGAAATAGCCAAAAAGCATAAACTGTTTGTTATTGAAGATGTCTGCCAGGCTGCAGGTGCGTCATACAAAGGTAAAAAGCTTGGAAGCATAGGTGATATCGGGGCATTTTCACTAAACTTCTTTAAAACGATTTCTGCAGGGGATGGCGGAATAGTGGTAACAGATGACGGCATACTTTATGAGAGAGCATTTGGCTTCCATGACCAGGGACATAAACCATCCAGAATGGGGGTAGAAGTAGGTGTCAGGAGTTTGATTGGATTAAACTTTAGAATAAATGAACTTACGGGTGCTGTTGCTCTGGCCCAGCTTAGAAAGATAGATAGGATCATTTCAACATTACATGAGAAAAAGAAGAAATTAAAGAATAAAATTCTTAATATAGATGGTATCGGTTTTAGAAAGATTAATGATGAAGGGGAATGTGCTACACTGCTGACACTTCTTTTTGACAATCCAGAGATTGCAGAAAAGTTCTGTAAAAAAATTGGAACAAAGACGGTATATAATTCAGGTTGGCATGTATATAATAATATGGAAAACATTCTTGGGAAAAAAATGCCGACTAAAATCAATTGTCCCTTTGTATGTCCTTATTATGACCAGGAAGTGGAATACAGTGCTCATATGCTTCCAAAGACAGGCAGTATATTAAAACGGGCTGTAAATATTAGTGTGGGTGTAGTGGATTCTGGCCTGGGAGCTGGTTTTGGAATTTCAATTCTATCTGATGACAAAGAAATAGATGACTGTGCCAATAAGATTAAGGATGTAATGGCTGATATATCTTAATAAGTTTTTTAGATTTTAGGCAGGTGATTTATTTGAAAACATTAATAATTTTAAATAATATTTCACCTAATTATCAAATTAAATTTAAAAATAAATAGAAAAAGGTTAAAATGAAAGAAAAACTGGCAATAAATGGCGGTCCAAAGGCAAAAACAACCGGTAATTACCCCATGTACCCTGGCGGACTTGAGATAGGGGAGGAGGAAAGAAAGCTTGTAAACGAAGTAATAGACAAAAAATACCTTTTCAGGTATTACGGACCGCAAGAATATTCCTCCATGGTAGCCCAGCTAGAGGATGAGTTTAGGAAGAAAGTGGGGGCAAAATATGCCTTGGCTGTAAATTCATGTACCTCCGCCCTTATAACTGCTCTTGTCGCCTGCGGTGTAGGACCCGGACATGAAGTAATAGTACCAGGTTATACCTTCTTTGCCTCCTGTGCTTCCATAGTGGCAGCAAAGGCAATACCGGTAATAGCCGAAGTAGATGAGACTTTAACAATCGACCCAGATGATATAGAAAAGAAGATAACCCCATCCACAAAGGCAATAATAGTAGTCCACATGAGGGGTGTACCCTGTAATATGGACAGTATAATGGATATAGCAAAAAAGAATAACTTAATGGTAATAGAGGACGTTGCCCAGGCTATGGGAGGCACATATAATGGCAGGTACCTGGGTACGTTTGGCCAATGCGGATGTTATTCGTTCCAGTACCATAAGATAATAACTGCCGGCGAAGGCGGGATGGTTGTAACAGACGACGAAAGGCTATATGACAGGTGCATGGGTTACCATGATACTGCTGCCTGCTGGAGGCCAGACAGATTTGCCGGCGAGCGGTACGAAGGAGAGCTCTTTGCGGGACAGAACTACAGGATGAGCGAGCTTACTGGAGCCGTTATGAGAGCCCAGTTAAAAAAACTTGATAAACTTCTCTCTCTTATGAGAAGGAACCAGAAGAGGATAATTGGTGGCATAAAAGATACAAAGGGTATAAAGATAAGGCCGGTAAACGACCCGGAAGGTGATACATGTATATGCCTCATGTTCTACCTTGATAACGGCAGTAAGGTGCAGGAGTTCGTAGAAGCTCTGAGGGCCGAAGGAATAGATGCAAACGGGGTATATAACTCTGGAATACCAGACTGGCACATATATCCCCACTGGAAGCATATCATAGAAAAAAGGACCCCCACACCTGAAGGGTGCCCCTGGACATGCCCATATCACAAGAGTCCTGATGTGGAGTATTCTGCTAATATGAACCCCAATACCATAGATTATCTCTCAAGGGTAATACATATAGATATCCCTGCCCAGATGACACCACAGGACTGTGACATGATAGCAGAGGGGATAAACAAAGTGGCAGATGCCTTGCTGAATTAAACACTACCTTAAAAAGGAGAAATGATGAAATATTCGATATGTATAGAACCACTATTTGAAAAGACTCCTTTTGCTGATAGAGTAAAACTGGTAAGTGAATCAGGTTTTAACGCAGTGGAGCTCTGGGACGCCTCGGACAAGGATGATCTTGACAGGTTTGTGGAAGAGTGCAGAAGGTATAATATGACTATCTCAGTCTGTGGCCTAAACGATGTATGGAGTAGCAGGAGGTTAAATGCACCAACCAGTGACTTTATTGCATGCTTTGAAGAGACGATACCTAACCTTAAGAAGATGGATTGTAGCTCTGTTATAGCACTGGCAGGAGAGATAGAGAAAGATAAGACCATAGATGAGCAGAAGAGAAGGGCAGTAGAGAGCCTTAAAGCAGCAGCAAAGATAGCTGAAGCTGAAAATATAATGGTTACGGTAGAAGCCCTTAATTCCTATGTAGACCACAAGGATTATTTCCTTGACTCTTCCAGGCTGGGGTTTGAGATCATAAAAGAGGTGGCAAGTGAAAACGTAAAACTTCTTTATGACGTATACCACATGCAGATCATGGAAGGAAACATAATAGCTACCTTAAAGGACAATATTGACCTTGTGGGTCACTTCCATTCCGCAGGGGTCCCTGGAAGGCATGAACTTTACATCGGTGAGCTTAATTACAAAAATATTATTACTGCCATAGACAATATGGGATATAAAATGTATTTTGGCCTTGAATACTGGCCCTCTATAGAAGCCCTGAAATCATTAAGGCAGACAAAGAAGTTTTTAGAACCAGGCCTTTAGTTATTTATTAAAAATATAAGCATATGGAGACCTGATGCAAAGGATAAAAGCAGCGGTAATAGGAACGGGATACATAAGCGATTCTCATATAGATGCGATAAGAAGGATAGGCCTTGCCGATATAGAGGCAGTAACGGATATAAACTGCGACCTGGCAAAGGAAAAAGCAGATAGATATAGTATACCAAAATGCTACGCTTCAGTAGGTGAGCTCCTCTCTGATACCAGTATATCAACAGTACACAACTGTACTCCCAACAACCTCCACTTTGAGATAAATAGAAGAGCAATCGAGTCGGGAAAACACATATTCTCTGAAAAACCCCTCACCATGTCCCCGGACCAGAGCAGAATCTTAATAGAGCTACTGAAGGACCGCCCTTCTATAGTAAGTGCGGTAAACTTCCTCTACCGGATGAACCCCCTGGTGCAGGAGATAAGATACAGGATAAGGAAGGGTGACATAGGAAGACCAATACTTGCCCACGGCTCTTACCTTCAGGACTGGCTACTGTACGACACGGATTATAACTGGAGGGTGGAAAAGAAACTTGGCGGGGCTCCCAGAGTAGTGGCAGACATAGGAAGCCACTGGATAGATACGGTACAGACAGTACTTGATGACAGGATAGTATCAGTATGTTCCGATCTTGCCATAATACATAAAAAGAGAAAGAAGCCAAAGGGGGAGGTAGCAACCTTCTCTGTATCAAAGGATGTGGATTATGAGGAAGTAAACATAGACACTGATGACTGGGGGGCAGTACTTTTTAAAACAAAAAATGGTGTAACAGGTACCTTCTACGTATCCCAGGTAAGTGCTGGGAGGAAATGCTTCCTTAACTTCGAGATAGACGGGACAGAAAGCTCCATGTACTGGAACCAGGAAGAAGCAGATCATATGTGGATAGGCCACAGGGACAGCTACAATGAACAGGTTATGAGAAACCCGAACCTGATGCCTGAAGAGGCAAGAAGTTTTACCTCCCTTGCTGCCGGTCATCCCGAGGGCTGGAACGATGCGCTAAGGAATAATATTTTATGCTTCTACAGGGCCATAATTTATGGCAGGAAAGAAAGACCAGACTTTGCCACATTCGAGGATGCCTGCTATATACAGAAGGTGGTGGAGGCAATACTTGAGAGCAGTAATAAGAGGAAATGGGTTAAGGTTAGCGAAAATGGCTAAATACATAACTACATACTGTCACAATAGAAATTACGGTTGCAGGTATAAGGAAATAATTGAAAATGGTTATCGGTCTCTAATACTAGAAAATGAAAAAATAAGGGTGTCCATATATATCGATAAAGGTTCGGACATATATGAATTATTATATAAGCCTGCAGATATCGATTTTATGTGGAAGAGTCCTTTAGAAATAAATGGCAATAGGAAAACGCCTTTTGCTAAGGAATCTTCAGATGGTTGCTTTTCAGATATTTATGAAGGAGGCTGGCAGGACATCCTTCCCAATATAGGAGATCCAACAGATTATAAAAATATCGGCCTGGGTCTTCATGGTGAATTATTTACACTTCCGTTCAATTACGAAGTCTTAAAAGATAGTCCGGGTCAAGTTAGAGTCAGATTATTTACCAGGATGAAAAGAGCACCATTGTTTGTGGAAAAGGAACTTGTTATAGAAAGCGATAAATCATTTTTAGAGATAAACCAGTCTATATTAAATGAAGCGGAAGAAGATTTTAATTTTAGCTGGGGTCAGCACCCGGCTATAGGTGTACCTTTTTTAGACGAAAATTGCGTGATGGATATTCCCGAAGCTGAAAAAGCCGGAACATATAAATCTGTCGTTTCTCCCAATCAAATGATTCCGGCAGATACTGAGTTCGAGTGGCCGATGATAAAAGACAATAATGGGAATATGCTTGATTTAAGTAAAGTATTGTCCCAAAAAGAAAAGGCAGCCTTTGTTATTTATTTGAAGAATGTATCAGAGGGTTGGTATGCAATTACCAGCCTTAAAAAGAATCTTGGTTTTGGAATGATATGGGATAAAAATATTTTTAAGCATATTTGGATATGGGCTGTATATAAGGGATACTATGGATATCCCTGGTATGGAAGAACATATAACATTGCTTTAGAGCCATGGTCCTCTCTACCAGATAATTTTGATGAGGTATTGAAAAATGGTGATTTTATCTCACTAAAACCTGGTAAGTCATTAAATACAAAATATACTGCAGTAGTATATGAATCTGATAAAAGGGTTAAGGGCTTTAAAAAAGACTATAATCCAATTAATAAATAACGCAAAGGTGTTTGGTATTTAATTCAATCAATCATTAAAAAGGAGTTAAAAAATGGCTGCAATGACAAGATTCAAATTCTCCGTAGGTCCATGGAATGTCCATGAAGGTGCAGATGCCTTCGGACCAGGGGTACGCCCTTCAATACCGCTTGAAGAAAAGGTAAAGAAGTTTTCCGGGATAGGGTTCAGTGCCATACAGTTTCACGATGATGATGCAGTGCCTGATATGAATGACTTAAATGATGACGATATTAGAAAGGAAGCATCGGAAGTAAAGAAACTCCTGGACAGATACAATATGAAGGCTGAATTTGTGGCCCCCAGGCTCTGGATGGACAGATTTACAGATGACGGCGGCTTTACCTCAAACAGCACAAAAGACAGGGAGCATGCCCTGTGGAGGGCACTTAGATCAATAGATATAGCAAATGAGCTTGGATGCGACAAGATAGTCCTATGGCTTGCCCGGGAGGGAACACTCTGCTATGAGAGTAAGAACCCCGTAGAGGGTATAAAAAGGATAAAAGATGCCATAGACAGCATGCTCTCATATGATTCCAATGTAAAAATACTTATAGAGCCCAAGCCAAATGAACCTATAGACAGAAGCTTTATACCAACCATGGGCCATGTCATGGGACTTGCCTCGGTTACAAAAGACCCTTCAAGAGTAGGGGGGCTTCTTGAGACAGCACATGCTACACTTGCAGGCCTTGATCCTGCAAACGAGATTGCCTTCGGCCTTTATATGGGGAAGCTCTGGGGAGTACACCTAAATGACCAGAACGGGGCGAGGTATGACCAGGACAAATCATTTGGCTCCGAAAACTTAAGGCAGGCGTTCAACCAGGTAAAAGTCCTTATCGAGAATGATTATGGAAGCAACGGTGAATATGTAGGTCTTGACGTAAAGGCAATGAGGACCCAGAAGATAGAGGACTGTTACCGTCATCTTATAAATAGCATTGAAGTGGTTAAGCTTCTGGAGGAAAAAGTGGCCAGATTTGACTATGATTTCCAGAAAAAGTGTATTGAGGAAAGAAATTATGAAAAGCTTGAAATGTATGTGATTGAATTACTTCTAAAAAAGTAACTGTTCTTGAATAATGAGATTGTTAGGACTCTCATAGTTCAATTTTAAAATTTATCATTCTTAGACTTTTAGATAAAAAGCATTAAGGAGAAACCTATAATAGAACAGAAAAGATATTATGAAACTATAAGATTTGTAAAAATCCGCATACATATATTTTTAACCATCCTTCCTGCCAGTTTTTATATACTTTTGTATAAAAAATTTGCAAACTAGAGGGGATTGTCATGTTCAACAAGGGAATACAATTTGTCGGCAATCTTATAGTAGATTATATCAAGATAATAGACAATTATCCGGCAAAAGGAATGCTTTCAAATATACTTTCTGTAAGAAGATGTGTAGGTGGATGTGCTGCAAATACATCTATCGACATCTCAATGATGGACAGTTCGATACCAGTAAAGGTCATAGGTATGGTGGGAGGTGATGAGAATGGAAAATACATATTGTCTGTCCTTAATGAAAACGGAATCGATACTACGGCTATATTGAAAGACAGTTTATTGCCTACTTCTTTTACAGATGTGATGACCATAGAAAATACAGGTGAAAGAACATTCTTTCATGCACGGGGGGCAAATGCAGTCCTAAATTATAATCATATAAATTTTGCAAAAATATCTGCAGATATCTTTCATATAGGATATGCACTGCTTCTGGATTCGCTTGATGCCGAAGATGGCAAATACGGTACTGTTATGGCAAGGGCACTCTCTGAAGCAAGAAAATATGGTCTTAAGACATCCATGGATGTGGTAAGTGAAGACAGCAGAAGATTTAGAAGAGTTGTGATTCCCAGCCTGAAATGTTGCGATTATCTAATAATAAACGAAGTCGAATCCTCATATATATCTGGTATACCTGCCAGGGATGAAAACGGAAAGATAATATTTAAAAATATTGAAAAGATATGCAGAAGAATGTTTGATGAAGGAGTCAGTGATATAGTTGTAATCCACTCTCCTGAAGCCGGATGGTATATGGATAGGAAAGGTAGATTTATATGTATTCCATCACTGAATCTTCCAGAAGGATATATAAAGGGTTCGGTCGGTGCAGGTGATGCTTTCTGTGCAGGAATGCTTTACGGGATTTATAAAAATTTAGATCCGGAATATTCATTGAGACTAGCCTCTTCTGCTGCTGCAGCAAATCTTTCAAGTGAAAATTCTATAGATGGAATGAGAACAATTGAAGAAATACTTGAACTGGAACTAGTTTATGGAAGATTAAATATACAGACTGAATAGAAACATACTGAAACTATCATATAAAAATTAGGTATCTTTTTTTTAAAGATGGCATAGAGGAGATTCTTAATATACAATCGAAGAAATCCAAAGCCAAGCCTTATCAGGTAAAACAGGTAAGGAATATTATATTAAAATACAGGCTTAGAGATGAATGATGTTTAAATATGAGATTATTATTTATTGGAGTAATGAGGACAAGGCGTATATTGCAGAGGTACCTGAATTACCCGGATGTATGGCAGATGGATCATCATATAAAGAAATCCTTGAAAATATTACTAAAGTAATTAGGGAATGGATTGAAACTGCAAAGGAGTCAGGCTGTAAAATTCCTGAACCAAAAGGCCGGTTAATATATGCTTGATATAAATATTTTACTTGAATTTGCATTCAAAAAGGATAAAATAAACTAAATTTTTCAGAGTAGCGAAAGTTAGTCTTGCCTAATTTGGGGCGAATGGCGGAATCAGTAGACGCTCTAGGCTAGAACCTAAACGATTAAATATGGTTTGACCTTACTAAAATTAATTTATCGAGTTCACATCCGTAAGTGTTTTAATATTGACTTTTTTGGCGTTATTCCTAATAATAAAAAAACATATTTATATATTGTAGTTTGGAAGAATCTGAGGACAGAACAGGTATCTGCCACCCCATATTTTATATAATTGGAGATGCAGATTACCGCCTGTTTATTCTTCTAGGTTATTTAATGGGCACATTTTTATAAATAATGTGCTTTTTATAATATTTATATGGTCTATATAACTACAGTTATGGAATGAAAGGAAGTGGAAAAAGAATTGTTAAGGAGCCTAGAGGTAGTTAAAGTAGCCAAAGAATGTATAAATAAAAACGTCAAACGATAGGAGGATAAATGTTAGTTATTGGATTACTGCTGATAATTGCTGGAATAGTTTTATTTGTAATAGGACCCGTCTGGCTTGGGGCAGTTTTGGCCTCAGTGGGAGCGGCAATAATATTGTTTTCCGGATTCAGAACCGTAAGACCGATTGAGAAAGGTGTAATAGAGAGATTCGGCAAATATATGAGGACCAAAGAAGCCGGACTTACCTGGATTATTCCTTCATTTGAAAAGATGTATAAGGTAAATATTACCGAGCAGATGGTGGATGTGCCTCCGCAGATGGTGATAACCAAGGACAAACTAAACGCTCAGGTGGATGCCGTGGTTTATTATCAGATAAAAGATGTCAAAGCCAGCATCTACAATGTTGACGATCATAGGAAGCAGCTTACGAGTCTTGCAAGAACTACACTGAGAGCAGTTATAGGCAACATGACACTGACAGATGCAAATGAAAAAAGAAGTGATATAAATGAGAAAGTAGAATCGGTTCTGGATAAGGAAACAGACAGTTATGGAGTAGAAGTGTTAAGGGTTGAGATCCAGAAAATAGAGCCACCGCCGGATGTCCAGGATGCAATGAATAAAGTAGTCAAGGCAGAACAGGAAAAAATCGCAGCCAGAGATATGGCAACAGCTACAGAGACAAAAGCGGATGGTGAAAGGAGAGCAGAGATTAAAAAGGCTGAGGGTGTAAAGATGGGACTTATATTGTCAGCGGAAGGGAAAGCTGAAGCCATAAAAACGGTTGCAAAAGCTGATGCTGATAGAATCAAAGTGGTGAACGAAGCTGCACAAAAATATTTTGTCGGCAATGCTCAAATTTTGAGGAAATTGGAAGCTACAGAAGAATCATTAAAGAATAATGCGAAGTTCTTGGTGGATACAAGTAAAGTTCAAACTATTGTAACTGATGCCTCGGGAGTTACCCCAGTGCGGGAAAAGCCAGCAGAAACAGCTAAAACTTAGATGCTTAGATGTATTGACTAAAATTTCTTAGAACTGTTATTAAAATTATTCTACCGAGAATTCAACGGTTTCAACTGCTTCGTTGTTTAAATAAACCGTTGCGTTATATCTTCCCGAGGGAAATGCTCCTTCGACAGTTAGGCTAAATCCTACATATCCTGAACCAGGGGTATCGGTTTGAAAATCGGAGGTACTGATCTCCTCTTCTGTTTCCAGGTAATTCCATTTGGTAGTTAGCTTATCTTCTCTGCTCATGTTATTGATTTTAACTGAAATGTAGATAATATTAGTTCCCGAAGGAAAGACATCTGTAGGATCAATGGGGCTATAGTCGTTTTCAACGTTTTTGCAGACAGTAATTTCTTCTACTTCAACCGGGCCGGATATGCCTTCGATGAAGGATGTGATTTTTTCTGACACATTTGCTGGCGAGCACCCTGCAAGTAGTACCAAAACAAATACTGCAATTAGAGTAAGAATCAATGTTTTGTTTTTCATGTTTGGATCCTTTTTATATAATTATTTTTTATTACCTTTGGCTTATAATAGAAGAAATTTGCATTTTTGTAAATGAGGGTATAAAGATATTGAAGTATATAATATTATGGGTTATAAATAGATATTAAAAAGTAACTTAAAGGTTTCATGAATAGATTATGGAAGAGTACGATAAAAGGGAGAAGTTAAAGGGATTTTATCTTAAGATCAGAGACTGCCAGGAATGTGAGCTTTCAAAAAGCAGGACTAAATTTGTTTTTGGTAGCGGAAGTGCATATGCTACGATTATGTTTGTAGGAGAGGCTCCTGGTAAGAATGAAGACCTGCAGGGGCTGCCTTTTGTCGGCCAGGCAGGGAAACTGCTTGACGAGCTGCTTAACTTAATCGGATTTGACAGGAGTAAAGTTTTTATTGCGAATATTTTGAAGTGCAGGCCTCCTGGTAACAGGGATCCGAGAATAGAGGAAATAGATACCTGTAAAGGTTATCTGCTGGAACAGATAAAAATAATTGATCCCAAAATAGTTTGTACCCTGGGCAAATTTTCTACGCAGCTTCTGCTTAATACCAGCAAGGGTATCTCCAATCTCAGAGGTAAAGTGTTCAGGATTGATAACCGTATTGTTATGCCTATAAATCACCCTGCTGCTGCTCTTTATATGCCATCCAAAATGGAAATTTTAAAGCAGGATTTTCAAAGAATAAAGAAACTGATTAGCTCCAACGGTGAAATTTCCGATTTCCAGGAGGACATTTCAAGCCTGGAATCTGAGGATGAACAGAATAAAGGTGAACAGTTAGGGCTCTTTTAATATGCGATTTGAGATTATTTCAAACTCTCCTGTTTTTACCAGAAACCTCGGAAAAATGTTCTCCAGAATCCTCTCGAAGGGAAATATTATTCTTTTTACCGGAGAGCTGGGTGGAGGAAAGACGACTTTTATTTCTGGCCTGGCTGAGGGATTTGGTCTGGGTGAAAATCTTTCCAGCCCGAGTTTTACCTTATTGAATGAATACCATATCGACAATAACAGAAAATTTATCCATGCTGACCTGTACCGGCTGGAGAACATTGGGGAAATAAACGGGATTGGACTGGATGATTATTTTTATGATGGTGTTTCAATTATATGTGTGGAGTGGGGAGATAAGATAAGGAACTGTATTGAAAAAGAATATCTGGAAATAAATTTGAGTTATTTAATAGATAAAAGCAATTCCGGGACAAAAAGGAAAATAATTTTTAACAGCGCCAGCCATTACTGGGACTTAAAACTGGTAAAGTTTAAAAAGAAGCTGAAGAAGAATAGCAAGTGATATTATGAATATTTTGGGCATTGACAGCAGCACCGGAAAGTTAAGTGTTGCTATAAATCAAAATGAAAGATTGTTGTCAGAGATAGTTAGCTGTAAAGGTATGGAGCATATGGTAAATGTAATGGATTTACTGGATAGGGCTTTGCGCAGAGCAAAACTTACCCTTAAAGATATTGATATTTTTGGTGTGAATCTTGGTCCTGGTGATTTTACAGGCACCAGAATAGGGATAAGTATTATAAAAACCTTGTCCTGGCTGGAAAGAAAGCCTGCTTTTGGCATAAATTCATTGGATATCTTTGCACTGGGCATCAGCTTGAAAAACAGCAATTTTATTGCCCATTCCATTAAGAAGAATATACCGGTACTGATTATGCCCTGTCTTGATGTTAGAAGAGGGGAGGTTTATTTTGCTTTCTATAATATTACTTCCGGTCGCAATAGTGAAGGCAAATACCTGGCCAGAATTGAAACCGGGGGCAGGTATTACTTCATAAATAAAGTAGGAGAAAATTTCTTAATACATCACAGTAGCCTTGAGGAATTATTAGGTAAATTGACAGAAAGTAGGATCTTAAGAATACCTGAAAGCAGGGATGAATATAAAGATCCAAGGGTATTAATCGGGGGAAACTGCTACGTAAGTTATGGAAAAGTGTTATCGGATGTGCTCAGACAGAGCAGTATTTTCAATCTGGATAAAAAAGTATCTTATCCTCAGGCGAGATATCTAAATATTTGCGCTTATTTTAATGCAGCAGGGGGAGTGGAAACTGGAAATCTCATTCCTGTTTATGTCAGAGAATTTGTGCCATTTAGCGGCAGGTGAAGATGAGGTCAATTATATTAAAAGCAATAAACTGGCGAAGAGTTGATATTTTGCAAGAGAATTGGTAAAGAATTGCTATATTACTGAAAAGAATGGATAGCATAAAAAGGAAAGATAGAAAAGACATATATATACTGGGTATTGAAACCTCATGTGATGATACCTGTGCTGCGGTTGTCAAAAATGGCTCAGTGATCCTTTCCAATATAGTTTCCTCTCAGGATGAAATCCATAAAAAATATGGTGGTGTTGTCCCGGAGATAGCTTCAAGGAAGCATATAGAAGTAATAGACATAGTAATAAATGAAGCACTGCAAAGATCAGGCATTGATTTTGATAAGATCAGTGCAGTCAGTGTTACCAACAGGCCAGGTCTTATAGGTTCGTTACTTGTAGGGATGGGAGCGGCCAAGGCTATAAGTTATTCCAAAAATGTGCCGCTTGTGGCTGTGAACCATCTTGAGGCTCATATCTATTCCAATATTCTGGAAAACCCTGATATCACCGGGGGGTTTGTAGGACTCATCGTTTCTGGTGGTCATTCAAGTTTGTATTTTGTGGATGGTAACTGGAGTATAAAAGAGATAGGTCATACTGTAGATGATGCTGCAGGAGAGGCATATGATAAGATCGCAAGGTACTTGGGCCTGGGTTACCCTGGGGGCCCTGTCATTGATAAGCTGTCCAGAGAAGGGGATCCTTATTATATAGATTTTCCCAGGCCTATGATAGACAGTGGAGACTTTAACTTTAGTTTTAGTGGGCTTAAGACATCTTTGATTTACAGAACAAAGAAAGACAAAGCACTTACTGCTGAAAAGAATATCTCCAGTCTTGCTGCAAGTTTCCAGAGATCCATAGTTGAAGTTTTGACTGAAAAAACCATTAAGGCAGGCAGACTGTTTGACGTAAAAAAAATACTGGTTAGCGGCGGTGTTGCAGCTAATAGTGAGCTAAGGCGGGAGTTTTTAAAAAAAGGTGAGGAAAATAATATCAAGATATATATCCCTCCTCTCTACCTTTGTATGGACAATGCGGCAATGGTTGCATGTCTTGGGTATTATAGATATCTGGAAGGAAGATTCAACGATCTGAAAGTTGACGTCTATTCCAGAAGTGTCATCTAAACATCTGGATAAAAATTATTTTTTCTTATTTATATTTATAAATTTATAAGTGGTCGATTCCAGGCAGCCAAAAATCTTCTGTCAAGCACTTACAGGCAGCGCTTAAAAATTTAAATTTCTCTAAGTTTTATTCTTGATTTTTTAATTTCGTTATAATATTATTTCTTAATGTTAGCAGTCTATATGTGAGAGTGCTAGCTTTCTTTTACGTTTTTGCACAAATCTGCGAAATATTTTAAAGGAGGAAGAATAATGAAGTACAGACCACTTGGTGACAGAATACTGGTAAAGCCAAATCCCAGTGAAGAGAAAACAAAAAGCGGAATTGTCCTTCCGGATTCTGCTAAAGAAAAACCCCAGGAAGGTAAAGTAATTGCGGCTGGCAAGGGTGCAAAGGATGAAAAAGGTAACAAAATTCCCATGGAAGTAAAGGTTGGGGATGTAGTGCTTTATTCCAAATACTCGGGAACAGAGGTTAAAATTGACGGCAAAGAACATCTGATTATTAAAGAAAGCGATGTTCTGGCAATTGTAGAGTAAAAGTTTTATTTTAAGAAGGAGGCAAGAAATAATGGCTAAAGATCTTAAGTACGATGAGGTCGCAAGAAGAGCCCTGGAAAAGGGTGTAAATATAATAGCAGACGCAATTAAGGTTACTCTTGGACCTAAAGGTAGGAACGTAGTGCTGGATAAAAAGTATGGTGCTCCTACTATTACTAACGATGGCGTGACTATCGCTAGGGAAATTGAGGTTGAGGATGTTTTTGAAAATGCAGGGGTTCAGCTCTTGAAAGAGGTTGCTACCAAGACTAATGATGTTGCTGGAGATGGCACCACTACTGCAACGCTTCTGGCGCAGGCAATGGTAAAGGAGGGACTACGAAATGTAGCTGCGGGAGCTAACCCATTGATGCTGAAAAAAGGTATAGAAGAAGCAGTAAATATAGTTGTGGATCAGATTGGTAAGATGAGTAAGGATATTGCAACTGACAAGAAGAAAATAGCTGAAGTTGCAGCCATATCTGCTGCAGATGAAACAATCGGAAATACTATAGCTGATGCTATGGATAAAGTAGGCAAAGACGGGGTTATTACCGTTGAAGAGTCGAATAAGTTTGGTATTGAGATAGAGCTGGTTGAAGGACTGCAATTTGATAAAGGGTATCTTTCTCCATATATGGTAACCGATGCCGAAAGAATGGAGGCAGTTTTAAACGAACCTTATATTCTTATTTCAAACCAGAAAATAGCAGCAGTTGGAGATTTAATCCCGGTTCTTGAAAAAATACAGCAATCAGGCAAGCCACTTCTTATAATCGCCGAAGATGTTGAAGGAGAAGCACTGGCAACTATCGTAGTAAATAAACTTAGAGGAACCCTTACCGTTGTTGCTGTAAAAGCTCCTGGATTCGGTGATAGAAGAAAGGCTATGCTGGAAGATATCGCCATAGTGACAAATGGAAAAGTAATAAGCGAGGAAATTGGTGTAAAATTAGAAAATGTTACTCTTGATATGCTCGGTATGGCCAGACAGGTTAAGGTAGATAAAGAAAATACAACTATTGTTGAAGGAAAAGGCTCGGCAAGTGATATAAAAGGTAGAATAAAACAGATCAAAAACGAAATAGAGCAGAGTGATTCAGACTTTGATAAAGAGAAACTTCAGGAAAGGCTGGCAAAACTGTCTGGTGGTGTAGCAGTAATAAAGGTTGGAGCTGCAACTGAGGTTGAATTGAAAGAAAAGAAACACAGGATAGAAGACGCTCTGTCAGCTACTAAGGCAGCGGTTGAAGAAGGAATTGTTGCCGGTGGTGGAGTAGTGCTTATAAATATAATTCCGAAAATTGATCTTAGTAAATTTGATGGTGATATTAAAACCGGTGCAGCTATAGTAGCTAAGGCCTTGGAGGAACCGTTAAAGCAAATAGCTTCAAATGCCGGACTGGAGGGCTCAGTTGTAGTGGAGAAAGTAAAGAAAATGTCCAAGGGCGAGGGGCTTGATGCTTCAAGCGGAAAATATGTGAATATGATAGATGAAGGTATTATAGACCCGGCAAAGGTTACCAGAAGTGCGCTTCAGAATGCAGCATCCATAGCAGCATTAATGCTGACGACCGAGGTTGTTGTTGCGGAAAAACCTGAGAAGGAGAAACCAATGATGCCACCTGGCGGCGGTGGATACGGCGGGGGAATGCCTCCAATGTAATTGATGGCTAATTGAAGTTGCTATTAAAGTTAATATAATTTTAATAATATGGATAGTGCAGGAGATAGGGTAGGCTTATATATTAAAGCCTACCCTATCTTTGTAGAATAGTATATTATTAAAGGCGATTTTGAACCTTACATTCGTTTCATTAAAAAATATTGTTAAAATACTTGTAACCAGCCAGACAAATCCACCTTATTTAATATAAGATAAAATCTTCAAGTTATCTTATAGTAATATGCAAATATGATTGTAATAGGTGTCATAGCAGTTGTATGAATTTCAAAAAAAATTGGCATTGATAATTGCCAAAAACCATATTATAATGGCAAATATAATTATATCCATTTAGAGGTGTGTTAGGTGACAATAAAATTTAAAACAAAAATTGATAGATTTGGGAGAATAGTAATCCCAAAGAAAATAAGAAATGAGTTCGGCCTTAAGAATAATACCGAAGTGGAGGTTGAGGCCACCTCAGATAATATAATGGTTCATCCCAAACCCTCAAATCCATTTGTTATAGATAAAGAAGGTGTACTTGTTGTTTGTTCAGAGCCCCTTGAACCTTTTACAGATTTTTTACAAAAAGAAAGAGAAGACAGGGCAAAAAGAGTTATTAAAGGTATTAAACTTTGAAGGTTTTTTTTGACACATCAGTAATAATAGCAGCTTTTATAAGTGCGCACCCAAGGCATGAAAATTCACTGCACTGGCTACAGAGGGTTAAGAAAAAAGAGATTGAAGGCGTAATTTCTGTACATTCATTAATCGAATCTTATTCCATTCTTACCACATTACCATTAAGTCCAAAAATTTATCCTTCTCTTGCAGGAAATCTGATAAAAGAAAATATTCTGAAGGATTTTGCAATTATCAGGTATAGTACTGTTGATTATATTAGATTATTAAACGAACTTTCATCTAATAATGTTACCGGTGGTGCAAGTTATGATGGTTTGATACTATTTGCGACCAGGAAAATTAAGGTAGACAGGATTTTGACTTTAAATGTTAGTGATTTCATAAGAATTTCACCACAACTTGCAGCAATTATAGCCGAACCCTGATTCAGTGCTAAAGCTGATCTTTACACGAAATTAAACTTAAAAACATGAGTCTGGTTTCTGCTGATAGATAAAATAATCACATGACGAAGTCGAAGCTTTACTTTATAAATTGAATAAATCCATAACTTATAGTAATATTTCTTTTAATATAATTCTGTGGGTTTCCAGACCGTAATTTTACTTTTTTTAAAAGATATAAATCTTTTAATTTTTCTAGAATTTCTGAAGCTATATATCTATTATGGGTATTGATTTATTTTATAAAATTATATTTGTGATCGCAGCTTATCTTTTTGGTTCTTTTCCTACTGCGTATGTGATTTATAGATTAAGAAAAGGCGATGACATCAGGAAGTATGGTAGCGGGAACGTGGGGGGAACTAATGTTACTCGTACCCTTGGCGTGAGTTATGGTGTTTTGACTATTATTGTGGACATTATCAAAGGATTTATACCCATATTGGTATTGTATCTTATTTATCATTCTCAGGATTTGATACTCCTTTCCGTTGTGTCTATCGCAGTCGTATTGGGCCATGATTTTCCGGTTTACATTAAATTTAAAGGCGGGAAGGGAATCGCAGCTTCTTTCGGGGTGATTGTAGGTGTCTCATGCCTCCCCTTTATGGATAATCCTGCATGGCTGAAGATACTCCCATTTATTGTCATTCTTGGTACCTGGGCTATTGTTTTTGCCATTTTTAGAATGGTATCTCTGGCCTCTTCGAGTGGAGCTGTTGTTAGTCCAATTGTATTTTATTTCACCGGATATGGGTGGCCAATAGTAATTGCTGCAATTTGTTGGAGTGTACTTACTTTTATTACCCATAGAGAAAATATTAAAAGATTAATAAAAAAAGAAGAGAAAAAACTTAAAAGATAAGGGGAATGAATGGAAATAGAAATTGGCAAGGGAAAAACTGGCAGAAGATCTTATGGCTTTGATGAAATATCAATAGTTCCAAGCAGGAGAACCAGGGATCCGGAGGATATTGATATCTCGGTAAATATTGGGAAGTATAAGCTTGAGCTGCCTGTACTGGCTTCGGCAATGGACGGTGTTGTAGATGTAAAGCTTGCTATAGAAATGCGAAAAATAGGAGGGCTTGCTGTATTGAATCTGGAAGGTTTGCAGTGTAGATATGATAATGCGGATGAAATCCTTGACAGGATTTCAAAATTCTCTGATCATGAGGCTACCAGAAAAATGCAAGAAATCTATCGTGAGCCTGTTAAAGAGGAATTAATTGCCAAAAGGATAAAACAGATAAAGAAAGAAAGTGATATAGCCTGTGCTTCCTTAACCCCTAAGAACGTCGAAAAGTACTATAATGTAGCTATAGATGCCGGCCTTGATATTCTGGTGATCCAGGGCACGGTAATCA
This sequence comes from uncultured Actinomycetota bacterium, assembly GCA_964415365.1. GTDB lineage: Bacteria > Actinomycetota > Humimicrobiia > Humimicrobiales > Humimicrobiaceae > Hydromicrobium. The sequence goes on from CAYPYW010000019.1 coordinate 34,526, forward strand.
GTGCTGAACATGTCAGCAAAACAAAAACACCGCTGGATTTGAAGAAATTTATTCCTGAATGTCCGGTTCCGGTAATAGTCGGCGGTTGTGCCTCATATTCTACTTCCTTGCACTTGATGCGGACAGGAGCAGTTGGCGTTCTGATAGGTGTTGGTCCTGGAGCGGCCTGTACAACAAGGCAGGTGCTTGGAATTGGCGTACCTCAGGCCACTGCTATTGCAGATGCTTCAGCAGCCAGGGTCAGACATCTGGAGGAAACAGGAGAATACTCATTAGTGATTGCTGATGGCGGTATGCGCACAGGTGGTGATATTGCAAAAGCTATTGCCTGTGGAGCTGATCTGGTTATGATAGGTTCTCCACTCTCAAGAGCCAAAGAGGCCCCGGGCAGAGGTTATCACTGGGGTATGGCTACATTCCATCCCGATCTTCCAAGGGGCACCAGGATTAAAACAGATGTAGTGGCAAGTTTGGAGGAAATATTAGTGGGGCCTGCATTTGAGAATGATGGCACTTTAAACCTGTTTGGTGCGTTGAGAACATCAATGGCTACGTGTGGGTATGAAAATATTAAAGATTTTCAAAAAGCTGAAGTGATGATAGCTCCATCCATCAAAACTGAAGGTAAACTCCATCAGCAACAGCAGAGGGTAGGTATGGGATCATAATATGGACAGTGTACTGGTTATAGATTTTGGTGGACAATACAGTCAATTAATTGCAAGAAGAGTCAGAGAACTCAGAGTTTATTCTGAACTTATTCCTTATGATACCGATATTAAGAAGATAAAGGAGAAGAAACCCACGGGTCTGATATTATCTGGTTCCCCTCATAGCACTATATCGGAAGACAGAAAAGTTCCCATGGTTGATAAGGAAATTTTTTCTCTGGGTATACCCATACTTGGGATTTGTTATGGAATGCAGCTTGTGGCCAGATTATTTAATGGGGAGGTTACTGCCAGTGGGCACAATGAATATGGAAAGACAAAGGTAAAGCTGAATTTAAAATCACCTCTTTTTAAGGATTTAAAACCTGTAGAGACCTGCTGGATGAGCCATAAGGATAGTGTGGCTAAGATTCCTCGCGGTTTCAATGTAATAGCTTCAACCCCTAATCTTCCTGTTGCTGGTATGGAAGAACCCCGGAACAAAATATATGGGATACAATTTCATCCAGAGGTGATACACACTCCTTCCGGAATAAATATACTTAAAAATTTCCTGTTTGATATCTGTGGGTGTTCACCCACTTGGACCATGATTTCGATTATTGAAAAACAGATAAAGGAAATAGAGGAAAAAGTAAAAGATGGAAAAGTTATATGCGGCCTGAGTGGAGGGGTGGATTCTTCTGTAGCAGCTGTTCTGGTAAGTAAAGCTGTTGGTAATAAGCTTACCTGTATTTTTGTTGACCATGGGCTTCTCAGGAAGGGGGAGGCCGATAAGGTCATCGAGACATTCAGGGAAAATTTCAAAATTAACCTTATTCATGTGAATGCCAGCGATAGGTTTTTGAGCAAGCTGGTGGGAGTTTCAGATCCTGAAGAGAAAAGGAAAATAATTGGAAAAGAGTTCATAATGATATTTGAGGAAGAAGCATCAAAGATAAAGGATGCACATTACCTGGTACAGGGAACCCTGTATTCCGATGTGATAGAAAGTGGTACCAGAGATGCGGCAAGGATAAAGTCACATCACAATGTTGGTGGTCTTCCGGCTGATATGAAGCTTAAGTTGGTTGAGCCCTTGAGGTTGCTATTTAAAGATGAAATAAGAAAGATAGGAATAGAATTGAGTCTTCCGGATGAAATAGTCTGGAGGCAGCCCTTTCCCGGCCCTGGCCTTGCAATTAGAATAATTGGTGAGGTCACCGAAGAAAAAATAAAAATACTTCAGGATGCGGATGAGATAGTGATTGAAGAAATAAGGAGAGCAGGATTGTATAAGAAAATCTGGCAATCTTTTGCTGTACTTCCAAGCATTAAAAGTGTTGGTGTGATGGGGGATGAAAGAACATACGCATATCCTATAATAATAAGAGCGGTAAGCAGTGCTGATGCCATGACTGCTGATTGGGTGAGACTTCCCCATAAAGTATTGGAAAGAATGAGCAGCAGAATTGTGAATGAGGTTGATGGAGTAAATAGAGTAGTATATGATATAAGTTCGAAACCGCCGAGTACTATTGAGTGGGAGTAGGTGAAAATAAAAAAAGTTAAAGGAGTGTTGATGGAAAACGATTTTAAGGAAAAGTTAAACAAATACAGGGAAGAGATCAATGAAATTGATAAAAATATAGTGGATTTTTTGAATAAAAGGGCAGAAGTAGTGCTGGAAATAAAAAGGTTGAAGGAAAAAAGAAATGTACCCTTATATGATGCAAAAAGAGAGGAAGAATTGATTAATAATATTGTCAAATATAATAAAGGTCCACTGTATAATGACAATATTGTACAAATTTTTGAAAGTATCTTGAGGAATGTTCAGATTTTGGAAAAAGATGAGAATCTTTAATTAAATATCCATTTAGTGTATTTTGAAATTATATGGAGTGATTTTTATATATTAGAAGGAAATAGTTTTAAATGGAAAGTGAAAAGAAAAAACCAAAAAAAGTTGAAGACAAGGACACTATAAGACTGATTAAAGAGGATTACATTACTGTAATTGCAGGTCCCTGTGCAATTGAAAGCTGGGAACAATTGGATGCTATTGCAAAAGTAGTAAAAGACCTGGGGCTTTCATTTATGCGGGGCGGGGCTTATAAACCCAGAACATCTCCCTATAGTTTTCAGGGGCTTAGAGAAGAGGGCTTAGAGTATCTTAAGAGAATTAATGAAAAGTATGGCCTCATGACAGTAACAGAGGTTACTGATACCGAACATGTCGATATCGTAGCTGATAGCGTTGATGTACTCCAAATTGGCACAAGGAATATGTCTAATTTTGCTCTGCTCGAGAAAGTAGGCAGGGTGGCAAATAAAAAAAATAAGAAGGTCATCCTTAAAAGAGGGTGGGCATCGTCAATAAAGGAATGGTTGCTGGCAGTTGAATATATAACCTTAAGAGGGAATACAGAAGTAGTGCTGTGTGAAAGAGGAATAAGAACATTTGAGACGAACACGAGATTTACACTGGATCTGTCGGCAGTTCCGGTTATAAAGAAACTGAGTAAACTTCCCATAATTATTGATCCTTCTCATGCTGTTGGACAGAGCGATCTGGTTATTCCCATGAGCAGAGCGGCAGTTGCGGTAGGTGCAGATGGCCTTATGGTTGAAGCTCATAGTAATCCTTCCCAGGCACTCTGCGATGGTCAACAGTCTTTGAATGCGAAAGAGCTGGTAGAGTTAATGCGACAGTTAAAAAACATTGCCAGTGTCATTGGAAAGAAAATAAGATAGCTTGATGAAACTTGGAACTAGAAAAATATTTAAATCCCCAGCAAATTAAGGCGGTAAAAAGTACCGAAAAGCCACTTCTGGTTATTGCCGGTGCAGGAAGTGGAAAAACGAGAGTACTGACTTATAGAATCGCATACCTTATTAAAAACAAAGGAGTAGATCCCTTCAATATTCTTGCTATTACTTTTACCAACAAAGCAGCCAGGGAAATGAAAAGAAGAGTAATAGAGCTGGTTGGCCGGATAGGTGAGTATATGTGGGTCAGTACTTTTCATTCATTCTGTGCTAGACTTCTCCGTTATGAGATTCACCACCTGGGAATGCCAGGTAATTATGTTATTTATGATGATGATGATTCTGTAAGTCTTGTGTCCAATGTTGAAAAAGAACTTGATATAGACATAAAAAGATTTCCTCCTAAGGCAGTACTGTCGGTTATAAGTGATGCAAAAAACAGGCTAATTGATTATGAGACTTACTCAAAAAATGCAACTGATTATTTTGAGAAAATAGTGGCTAAAATCTACTGCCTGTACCAGGAAAAGCTGTTTAAAGCCAGCGCGCTTGATTTCGATGACCTCCTGATGTTCACTGTCAATATTTTCAATATGTTTCCGGAAGTAAGAAAGAAATACCAGGAAAAATTTAAATATATTCTGGTAGATGAATTTCAGGACACAAATATTGCCCAGAATGAACTTGTTCTGCTCCTGTCAAAGGAGCACAAAAGAATCTGTGTAGTTGGAGATGATGATCAAAATATTTACAGTTGGCGCGGTGCCGAGATAAAAAATATTATAGATTTTGATAAATGTTTTGACGATACTGTGGTTATAAAACTGGAGCAAAACTACCGTTCCACTCAGAATATTCTTAATGCTGCAAATTATATAATAAAAAACAATGAAAACAGGAAGCACAAAAAACTCTGGACGGAAAATCCTGAAGGAGAGATGGTTTCGAAATATATAGCTCTGGATGAAAAAGAGGAGGTTGATTTTGTAGTCAGGAAGATAGAGAAATATATGGGAGAAAAAAATAAAAGATACAGGGATTTTGCTGTTTTCTACAGAACTAATGCCCAGTCCAGAGCTGTGGAAGAATGTCTGGTAAGACGAAATATACCTTATAAGATTTATGGTGGCCTTAGATTTTATGATAGAAAAGAAATAAAAGATATGCTTGCTTATATGAGGCTTATCGCAAACCCGAAGGATGTGGTGAGTTTAATCAGGATCGTAAATGTTCCCCGTCGAAAAATTGGCAAATCCACAATTGCAGTTATAGAAAAATATGCCCGCAGAAAAAATATGACTTTTTGTGAAGCCTTTTATAGAAGCGATGAAATTCCTCTGCTGGGAAAGAGTACAAAGGAAAGAGTTAGTAAATTTATATCGCTTATTGCAGATTTTAGAAATTTTTCTATGGATCACGGAGTTAGTGAGGTATTAAAAAGAATATGGGAAAAAACTGGCTATGTAAGGGAGCTTGAGCGGGAAAATACAATCGAGGCTTTAAATAGAATAGAAAACTTAAGAGAACTTTTGACTGTTACCAAAGAGTATGAAGAAAAATCTGAAGTGAGTAGTGTGGCTGCAGGTTCACTTGAGGAATCTCAAAGTACTGACAATAAAGGAGATTCTGCCGGTGTCACTGATTTATACAATCTGGATGGTTTTTTGGAAGAAGTCTCGCTCCTTACCGATATTGATAATTACGATGAAAATACTGATGGACTGGTGCTTATGACTCTTCACAATGCGAAAGGGCTTGAATTCCCCGTGGTATTCATTATAGGGATGGAAGAAGGGATTTTCCCGCATTCTAGGAGTATGAATAGCATAGAGGAGCTGGAGGAGGAAAGAAGGCTTTGCTATGTAGGTATTACGCGGGCTAAAGAAAAGGTATTTTTATCTTCTTCCCGGTCGCACAGCATTTATGGAGATACCAGCTTCAGAACTGTTTCCCGTTTCATAAACGAAATCAGTGAGGATCTCTTGATTGATGAAAACAAAGTTGAGTCCAAGAGTATAAGACGTGGTGCGGCAAAGAATAGAGATGATGGATACGGGGGAAATTACAATTATAAAAAAGGTGATTTGATAGAACACAAATACTGGGGCCAGGGCAGAGTTTTAAAGGTAAAGAAACTGGCAGGTGACTGTGAGCTTGATGTGATGTTTAATCAGGCTGGTTTAAAACATCTACTCGTAAGTTTTGCTCCTATAAAGAAGATATAATTTGACAATTGATAGTTTTATGGTATCTTTTAAACAGTTGTATAAAACATAAGTATATAATACATTATTTATTGGTATTGAAGAAGTTTCAAAGTGCCATATGAAAGATAGAAAATCCATTTTTAAAATGATTGACATCAAAAGAAAGCCTGATACAAGGGAAAGAATCATTAAGACGACATTGAATATCATCGGGGAGAGAGGAGATGTTAATCCTACTGTTCGCGATATTGCCCGGAAGGCTCAGGTGAATCTTGCGTCAATTAATTATTATTTTAGATCAAAGAGAAAATTATTCAATGAGATTGAAGAATATTTTGCTGGCGAGATTAGCAGTATTACTGCTATACTGGACGATCCGAATATGGGTGCTGTAACCCGTATTTTAACCTGGGCAAAGAAACTGATGGATAATCTGGCAAATTATCCGGGGATAATGCTGCTACTTGCAAGCAAGGTTATGAAAAAAGATAAAATAGAGAGAACCATAATAAAATTTATCGACATAAGAAATTCATCATTTAAGAAATTAGTGGGCGATATAACAGGGATAGATGATGAGAAACTCGTAGATTTAAAGGCAATACAAATTTTTTCAGGAATAATAAATCCTCTTATTATTCAGTATGGTGTCGGAAAAGTATTTAATGTGGATTTTAATGACAGTCAGGTAAGAGAACAGTATGTAGAAACACTTATAAAAAGTATACTGGGAATTTAGATATCCGGAGGATATCTATTTATTAGAGCCTCTATTGTTATTATTAGAATATTCTTTTATGAATCATTTCAACTTTGACCTTACCCCAATCTTTGGTCCAGCTTTTTAGGGGAAGTCCAGTCCAGTTGAGGGTTCCCCAAAAACTAGTCCAGTCATAATGTCAGTAATCCGGCTCA
>CAYPYW010000020.1:0-41059 GCA_964415365.1 uncultured Actinomycetota bacterium
TGCCCGAACCAGTAGTGCCTACACCTTTGACATTTATTTTATCCCCTACTTTTTCACCAATAATCTCTACACCTTTCCTTACTGCTTCTATCGGCCTTCCTGCTGTTCTTAAATAAACTTTCTCAATAAGCCTTTTACTACTGTCTATAGCCACAACATTGGTACTTATGGAACCTACATCAATTCCGATATAAGCATCAACTCTTTCATTACCAAAATCATATTCATGAATTTTTTGGGCAGGCAGCTTGGATTTAGTCAGAGTTAGAGGAGCAAATGTTTCACTCTTATACTTAAAATTTCTCAAGTACTCATCCAATTTACCTGCTAACCCTGAAATATCCAGATATTTTGCCGACGCCTTTGAATTCGAACTCAATGCAGCTCCGATAGCACCTATAGATGCTCTGTGTTCTGGAATTATTACCTTTTCCCCCAGCACATCCTCGAAAGCCTTTATCATAGCTTCATTGAAAGATACTCCACCGCAAAAAATTATAGGAGGTACAAACTTTTTGCCTTTGACAATTCCTGACTTAAAGCTTCTGGCCATCGCATAACAAAGGCCAAAAATTATATCCTCATCACTTGCTGCCTCCTGCTGCAGGTGGATCATGTCCGATTTTGCAAACACGCTGCACCTGCCGGCAATAGTTGAGGGTGTTTTTGATTTTAGCGCTAACTTAGCAAATTCCTCTATGGTCAGACCGAACCTGGACGCCTGCTGATCAAGGAAGGAGCCTGTACCTGCAGCACACAACTCATTCATAGCATAATCACCATAAATAAGGTCTATGAATTTGGAATCCTGCCCCCCGATCTCTATAACCGTTTTTGCGTCCCGGTGTAAAAATCTTACAGCACTGACTATAGCTTCTATTTCATTAATAAAATCAAGGTCAAGCAGCAAGGCAAGCTCCTTCCCTCCCGAGCCTGTAATACTTATACCCGTTATCTTATCTCCGTAACTACTTCTATATATTGACTCAATATCCTTTTTCACCAATTTTACTGGTTCTCCAAAGTGCCTAGTATAGGGAAGGACTTCTATTATTTCCTTTTTTTCATTTATGATTGCTCTGTTGATACTGATTGACCCTATGTCATAACCGATATATAAGCCCACTACCTGACCACTTATCCCTTCTTCTAAATTAATTTTGGTATTTAACTTTAAGAAGCTTAACTATTAAAAAACAATTAATGTACTGCTAAATAAAGACCAATTTTTACCGCTGATTCTATATGCTAACATATTAGTTATAAACGTCAATGAACCCATTTTTGTTTCATCTTTATCCACGCCAGAAAATCAAAATACAAATAATGTATTTTAATTCATGCCTTGAATGATTATTATTTATTACGTGAATGATAATGCAAAAGGTAGACTCAGATGTCGACCAGGAAATTTATAAAGGAAGGGCGTAATCAACATTATTAAGAAATTTTTTCTTATCTATTTTTTGCCTTGATTCAGTTGAGCCACCAATGGCTTTATCCTTTTTTACCACAAAACCACAAGTAATAATTCTCTCTCCTTTTCTATCCTTAAAATCTTCATTTTCAAATATTGCATCAGGAGTATTTTCAATCCAATCTTCAAGTATCTTTTCGGTGTTGTCTATCTTAAAGTCCTCCTCTTTATAAGATGTCAGACTGTTATTTTCTATTTTAAAGACTCGCATAGTAATTGCTCCGAAAAATACCAGAATAATAATATTTTCCTATATAATAAAAAATATTTTTATCTTAATTATTTATCTTCAATTATTAAAATCAAATTTTATGAATGAACTTTTTTAGGGCTTTTTCTAATCGAATCATATCGTCAATCATATCTTCCTGCAATTTATCCCATTTTTCTTCATCATTTAAATTTGCATAATCATATGTTTTCCTTATTCTTGAAGCTCTTTTATTATCAAGCCTCTGCCACTCCAATTTACCACCAAAAATTTCTTCAATAGACTCCTTATTTTTAAATAATTCATCAAATATTTTTTTATTTTCTTCATAATTCCCTCTATCAATATAAAATTCTATCTGGCTATATTTATATGTGATTACATAATTATATGACAGACCGGATTTACCCGCTCCAGTACTTATCCAGGAATCTACTCCGGGTGTAATATTTGAATGTAAATTTGTTTTTCTCTTACTTTTTGCAAGCAAAGATGTCCAGAACTCCAATCTCTTTTTATGTCTTTCCGTTAATTCTTTCTTCTCCCTACCAACAGAAATTGCAGTCTCATTGGGGCCAGAAATTATTGTAAATTTAGGCGCAGGTTCTGAATCTCCGATTTTAAATGCTTCCACTTTTATGAGATAAAAATAAGCATCCATACTCGCTTGATTTAACCATTCAATGGCTCTTTCATGTTCCGATCTTGGATTACTTGATATCCAGATGGCCATCTTAGCACCGACATTTGAAATATATGTTAAGATCTTACCTAAATGATCATGATCTGTCTTTTCTAACTGATTTTCAATTATTACAGTTTCCCCATTATTATCTTCAGCCAAAATATCAGCTGAAAAAGTACCAATACCCTTTTCTTTTTTAATAGGTGTAAGAGTTAATTCAAGTTCTTCAGACAAAACGTCCAAATTATCGTACAGCCAGCTAGAAAAATCCTTTGCTTCATTTTTCCAGATAGCTCTTAGATTTACCTTCTCCATTTTTCCTATCATTTTAAATCACTTTAATTTTGTTTGGATTAAAAATATCAATAAAAATCATAAATCTCTTTTTTGCTTGTCAAGCAACAATTTAGCTTCTTTTAGATCAATCTTTGCCTTACGGCCATGTTTTTCTAGAAGATGTAACAGATGTGAGCCATTTAAAAGGGTAAGAGGTTTATCTTTAGCAAATTCATATGCGTCTGCACCATAATTTGCAGTTGTTACCAATATCCCCTTTATTGCACCTTCATTTACAACTGTTCCATAAAGATCTCTCACAGCAGATACGCCAACTACATTGGTGTATCTTTTAGCCTGTATTACTATTTTACCCCCTCTTAGTGGATCCGTATCAAAGGCCACTGCATCTACACCTCCATCTCTACTTGACTGTGTAACCCTAACTTCACCACCATTTTGAGAAAATTCCTTTTCAAAAATCTCTCTGATTAAATGTTCAAAATCTTGCCAATCCATAACAGCAATATTTTCGGATTCATTTAAATCCTTCATTACCTCATATGAAGAAATAAATCTTTTATCGTCTTTATTAATTTGCAAGATTGGAGCTATTGGTGTTAAAGTATAAAGTTTCAAGCTGCTTATGCCTTTTAATCCCTTAAAACATTCCTTAGGATTTATTCTTTCGAGGGTTAAAATTAAAAACTGTTCTCTATTTGTTTGCAAAGACATAATACAAAAGACAGTATCGCTTCCTGTTCTACCATCTATAGTCTTTATCCAACCATTAAAAACAATTGAATCTATTATTTTCGAAAAGTCAGCTTTGTAAATAATATTTGTTATTGCAAGCGATATTTGATAAAGGAGGTTATTATAAATTTCTTTTCTTTCATCCTCGGCAATTAATATCTCCTTAAAAATATTTTTTAATTTATTATATTCAATTCCTTTAACTTTAGGCATTTCATTAAGTAAGGGCAGCTTGAATTCTACTATCAGAATTGAATTTTCCTCGTTAAAATCTACACTAAAAATTCTTTCATAATCTAAAGGCAAACTAATTTTTAATAAAACTAAATTCATAAATTCAATTACAGTTTTACGGTCTTTGGAGTTATAAGATTTCTTCTTTTCGTCAATAGTACTGTTTACTTTCTTCTGCTTTTTATAAAACTTCTTTTTCTTTAATTCCCATTTTTTTAATCCTTTTTTATATTCCTTTTCTGCAATTTTATTCTCCTTTACTTTTGTATCATATTCTTCAATCGCTCTCTTATATTTTTCTTCAGCAATTCTATTTTTTTTCTCTATCCTGTTTTTTATCCACCTATCAAACAAAAAAATTTTTGGAGTGAAATTTTTGGGATCTGGTTTTTCTTTCAAGGCATCTTCGTTATAAGGTAACGATTTTTCTGGTTTTAAGCTTTGAAATTCTGATCTATCTTTTAAATCGTCGTAGCTAAAGAGTGGTGTACTTATAGAATTCTTAAGACAATTTCTTATATTATCAAGTTTGATATTATAAGAATTAGTTAATTCTTTGGCTTTCTTGAATTGGTTTTCTAAAAAAAGTTCATGCTCTATTTTTTCTTTTTCTTTTCTTTCAGCTTCTTCTCTTTTTTCCTCCAATCTTCTTTCTGCTTCAATTACTTTCTGTTGAGCTCGTTTCTCAGCCTCAATTTTCTTACTATATAACTCATCCCATTCAAGCATTTGATAACGAGCTTTTAATTCTACTTCTCTTTTAGATTCGCCTTTTATCAATTTGTATTTATTAAGCCCATTATGCCAGATCTCTTTTTTCCAATACCTTCTAGCCATTTTTTATAGATATATGTTTTTATAAGAGAAATTAAACTATAATTATTCTGAAATAAAATTTATCTCCTAGATTTTAAAAGTTTTATTTAATCTTATAACTTCTTTATTCCTTCCTTTTTATTATCAGATGTCAATATTACTATATTTCAAATTCTGTTTAATTCTTCTAGAAACCAACTACCAAATCTTCTCATCCTTGGAAAATTACTTTTCCAATTACATAATTTCATATTATGGTAATAATAAAATTGATTATCATAATACAACCTAAAACCACATGCTTATATTCTGCAGCATCCATATTGTTGCGGAGTTTGTCCGCTGCAGCCCACAGCTTTTGTTCGAGGTTTGTGTTGTTATTATTTTTAGTCATATTTATCACCAGATCTATTTGAAATAACTTTTTTAATATACACTCTTAACCCTCCAATAAGAATTGGATCAATTTCTAACTAGAGCAATGTTTCCAAAATTAATTTATTTTTTCCCAAAATCCGGTTTTCTTACTACCCATAAAAACAATTTTATTTTGTCCTTTTAAAATTTCTAAATCCCTAAAAATTGTTTTTTCATCAACCTTTAATTCTTTAGCAAGGGATCGCTTAGTAAATTTAATGCCCTTATCAATTTTCTCTAAAATAATTTCCAACCTCTGGTTTTTGGGGACATTTTTGGGGACATTTTTGGGGACATTCCAGCCATTAGACACCACTACAGTTTTTCTCGTCAGTTTTTCCTCCAGATTCTCCGGCCGGCTAAAGATTATATGGAAATATCCGTTTGATTCCTCGAATCCGGGTAATTTAAGCTCTTCTTTTTTCATCTCCTTTATGATATTCAATGTACCCCTGCCCCAGTTATCAATTAAGCCCGATAAGTATAAAATATTGGCAATCAGCTTATTCCTGTGGACCGAAGGGTGCTTTTTATAAAGACTCTTAATTGTCAGTCCCTTCATAAGAGAACCCGGATTCGAAATCTCGATCTTGTCATCATAGACCGCGATATATACATAGCCATTTATTGTATAGTCCATATGAATCATTGCATTTATTATGGCCTCCCTGAGAGCAGGAATAGGCAGCTCCCAGTTTTCAATCCTGTAAAGTCCTTCTATTCTTGCAGTTATTTTTATATGTTCCTGAATGAAGCTGATACCTTTTTCAAGATTTTCAAAAATATTAACCCCATAATCCTTCATATCAAAAAAGAATTCTTTTACCTCATCTTTGAACCTGCCGCATCTTAGAAGCGTATTCTGAAAATATCTTGCAGATTCCTTTCCAAACAAAACAATAGCTGCATTCGTGATGCCTTCATCTGTTATCAATTCAAGTTTTCTGAGTATTGTCTTCTTATCATCTTTTACTCCGGGCAGCCTTCTGGCATTTCTTGCCATTTCCAAGAATTTATCTATTGTAGAAAAATCAAGATAATCTAAAGTTGCTCTTTTAAAAATCTGCCTTTCCCATGAAATCTGATTTGCTTCCAGGATTCTTCTTTTTATTTCATCGGGTGGCATAATAACCGTTTCGGTTCCGCTTCTGTCGTATGGAACACCGTTATAATAATAAATATCATCAGAGGCTTTTTTTACAGTAATCTCAATCACAGGAATGTTCTTGATATAGCAAGTTTCAATCTTCGGGGTAATCTGTGGTTTTATTTTATTTCTTATTTTCTGAGAAATTTCCCTTAAATTTTGATCATTTAGAATCTGGCCGATAATGTTGCCCGAATTGCTTATTCCAAAATACAATGTGCCGCCTTTATTATTCAGGAAAGCGCATATTGTTTTTAAGCTGCTATCAAGTTCCGATATTGACTTTTTAAATTCGACTGTTTCAGTTTCTTTGAAGTTTGCCCTGTATAGTTCCTCGAGTTCACGGATTATGATTGAATTGCCGGCTGATGTATTTTGAAAATAATCTTGCATTTTAATAGGTAAAAGTTAAATTCTTATTAAGAAAATATTATTCACATTATATAATATTACCCTTTTATTTAAACTAAAAATATTGCATTTAAATACCAATTAATTTAAAGAAGGGTAAGCATATACTTATACACCGGCATAATTTCAATAGTAATTCCGTCAATTGTATACTTCTCTTCACCATACATTGTAAGAATTAGTCCTCTTTTTAATTGGAATTCCCTGCATGCATTTATAAGGCCTTTTTCTTCTCTGTTTTTGGTACCAATATCACTGGTATCAAAACAAACCTGAATGGCTTCACAAACTTTTTCGTTTTCCAACAGTAGAAAATCGCACTCAAAATTATTACTATAATAAAAGACCTTTTTACCTGCTTTTATAAACTCTAAAAATACTAAATTCTCAAGGGCAGTTCCTTTATTTACTATGAAAAAGGCATCAACAGAAGCGGCAAGGCCATTATCAATAGAGTAAACTTTTTTCTTTGAAAATTCCTGTTTCACAACAGAATGCGAGTATTTAGGCACAAAAAATGCAAGATAAATGGATTCGACATAATCCTGGAACTCGTATATCGTATCTTTACTTACTTTATACCCCTGCGATTTTATCTCATTATAAATTTTATTTACGCTAAATTCCTTTGAACTATTGCCTATTACCCTCTTACAAAAATGTTTAAGTATGGCCGTTTGCGTAATATCATATCTTTCAACCAGGTCTCTGAATATCATGACATTGAAATATTCCTGAAGTACCCTGCCGCTTATCTCACTATTTATCGATATAAGTTCAGGAAAACCCCCTCCTGATAAAAACTTCTCAAAGGCATTTATAATAGCTGAATTTGATCTTGTAGAATTCAAGTTTATTTCTATACCCGAAAAATTTAGATATTCCTCGAAATTCAAGGGATAAATTTCATAATTTATACTTCTGCCCCTCAGTGAAGTTGCGATTTCTCTACTGAGCATCTTTGAGTTTGAACCTGTTACGAATACATTCTTTGAGACCTGTTCATATATTCTTCTTACAAATTTTTCCCATCCATTTATATTTTGAATTTCATCAAATAAAAAATAACAATTACTCAGATTGATCTCAGGATACAATTCCTGGTAAGACTCCATTATATCGTTTAAAACAAAAGTATTCTTATCTATCCTTTCATCTTCAAAATTGAAATATAGGATACTGGCCGGCCTGGTTTTTTGTTTAATCAGTCTGTTTATTACATTATACAACTGGAATGTTTTACCGCTCCTGCGAACACCTGTCAAAGCAATTATTTTTTTTGAATTAACCGGTATCTCTAAAAGCCTTGGTTTTACCGAAGGTATGCCCTTTTCACGAAAATCGGTAATCAGATTTTTTATTATATCTTTCCTCATAGTAAGGAAATTATAATTTAAAAGTTTCCTTTTGTAAAGGAAACTTTTTTAATATCTCCTGAAAACCTCTTATAAGTTCTTATTTTTAATTTAACCACCAATTTTCCCTACAATATTAATATTCAATATGCTAGAATTATCTACAAATGCGATAAAGAAACCATGGTAAAATTAAACCGCCTAAAAATTTTAATAATTTTTATTTTATTTCTTTTCATAATTCCACTTTTATCTTCCTGCGATGAGACTCTGATCAATATCTTTACCCAGATAAATTCCGATTATTCCGGAACCAGAACCGTTGATATAGCAGTAAAAACAGAATACATCCAGAAAAGTGATGTAGTTTTAGGCAAGGATAAATCCCTCTTTGATAAAATACTCGAAAACCTTCCTGAGGGAGAATATAAAACTTTTGAGGAAGAAGAATATACTCACTTCAGTTCCACTGCCAGCTTTGAAGATATAAATTTCCTCCAGCATATTTCTATAGACAATTTCTCTGAAACTCCTCCTGAGAGATTCTATGCTAAACTCGAAAAGGTCAGTTATTTCTTTCACGATGAATATTTCTTTGAAGATTATATAGATATGAAAATAGACGAGGCACTGCTTACTTCCTCAGATGCAAATTCCGACTACAACCGGATTGCCAGCCTGGCCAAGGCAGACAGTAACATTTTAAATATAACCTACCAGGTAAAATTTCCAGTAAAAATAACCAGACACAACGCAGATATAATCGGCGATAATAATATTGCTATATGGAACATAAAATATGGCGATGAGAAGAAAATATATATAGAAGGCAATAAAACAAAACTACTGACCTATTTCTTAATCACAATTTTAGGCATTATTGGTTTATTTATAATCTTTATAATTTTAATAATAATCTTCAACTCAAGAAGAAGTAGAAAACAACCTCCTCCCAAAAAACCTCTGTATTCCTACGACAATTACTTTAAAAGAGACAGATATTTCAATACTGAAGATGATGAGTAAAACTATAAGAATAAGAAAGAGTAATTAAAAATGAGCAGCAATACATATAGATTATCTACACCACTAACAGAAGAAAAAATTAAAAAATTAAAGGCCGGAGACATTATTTATTTAAGCGGTACAATATTCGGAGCCAGAGATGCGGCTCACAAGAGAATCGTTGAAGCTATCAGTTGCCGTAAAAAACTGCCCTTCGATCTAAAAGACAGCACAATATTTTATGTAGGCCCCTCACCAACTCCTCCGGGCAAAAAGAGCGGTAGTATCGGCCCTACTACCAGTGCCAGAATGGATAATTTAACCGAACCATTGCTCAAGCAGGGGCTTAAAGCCATGATAGGAAAGGGCAGTAGAAGTAATGAGATAAAGGAGCTTTTAAAAAAATATAAATCCATTTACCTGGTATCAATAGGAGGCATTTCAGCATACCTTTCTACAAAAGTAAGAACCATTAGTACCATTGCCTATAGTGATCTGGGAGCTGAAGCAGTCCATGAGATAGAAGTAAAAGATCTGCCCTTATTTGTAGCTTATGATGTTTATGGTGGTGATATTTTCGAATCAGCCCTTCTTGTGGAATGACAGCCCATAAAAACCGCTAGTGGGAGAGAAGCCATATGGCAGGGGGCATATTCTATATTGCAGGCCAGGGCAGTTGTCCTCCCACCCAGGCCCTGTGGCCCTATTCCGGTTTCATTTACTGCATCCAGTATTTTTTCTTCTAACCGTCTATATCTCTCATCTGGATTTCCAATCTCCAGATTCCTGAAGCTGGCAATCCGTGCAAGTCTGGTCACCTCCGAAGACGATCCGCCTATTCCAATGCCGACAATTACCGGCGGACAGCATTTGGTGACATTTTTCCTAACCAGATCCAGAACCAGGCTAGTTATCTCATCTTCTCCGGTTGACGGATTTAGCATGCAAAGATAGGAACAATTCTCACTGCCTCCTCCTTTTAAATATACTTTCAGATGAAGGCCGGAGTTTGAGGTAAAACTGGTGTGAATTACTGCAGGAGTATTGCCCAGTGTGTTTTTCCTCTCAAATAATGGATCGGAAACTATTGATTTTCTTAAGTAACTGTCGGTATAAGTATCTGCCACCATCTGGTTCAAAAAGATATTTAAATTACCGCTGTTCTCAATACAGATATCCGGACCGATATCAATATCAATATAAACCACACCGCAATCCTGGCACAGAGGAAGTTTTTGCTTTTCTGCAATCTCTGCATTTTCTAAAATTAATTCCAGGATTTTTATAGCTCCGGTACTGGTCTCTTTTTTAACAGCATCCTTTACAGCTTTTATAATATCACGAGGAAGATTAAAACTTGCTTCAATCAGAAGCTTCCTGGCTTCTCTTGTTATTGTTGTAATTTTTATACTTCTCATCTTTCCCAGGACAATCAGGATTTATACATAAATCCCATGGTCTTCTTCCTTTATTAATAATCTTAACCATAGGGTACTTGCAATGTTTACATTCCTCCTTGCCTGTGATCAGCAAACCCCTCTGGGGAAGTGAAAATGTAGTTTTGCACTCAGGATAAGCATTACATCCTATAAACCTCTTCCTTGTTTTTCTTGAAGTTCTGACAACCAGGTATCCCTCGCAATTTTCGGCAGGGCATTTTCCTACTACCAGATCTTCCCTGATTCCCTTTTTTATCTCCTGAGATATCTCTTCCTTTTCATTCTGAAGAGTAGTCATAACTTCACTTAACATTTTCCTGGACTTGTTTACTACATCCTCTTTAGTCTCATCCCCATTTACTATACCATCCATATACATTTCCAGCTCTGAGGTCATATCAGGGGAAGATATTTTTTCAGCATGTTTTTTTAGCATCTTCACCACAGCAATAGCTTTCTCGGAAGGCTGGAGAGGATTCCCATTTATATACCCTCTCTGGATTAAGTTTTGTATGATTGTATGGCGGGTTGCTTTTGTGCCAAGACCCAGCTCTTCCATTTTTTCAACCAGCTTCCCCTGAGTATACCGTACAGGAGGACTGGTTTCCTTATCCAGCAATTCTTTACTGGTTACGGTAAGTATCTGTCTTTCTTCAAGATGTGGAATAAAAACATCTTTATACTTATAGTATGGATAAAACTTTATCCAGCTCGCCTTTATGATATTGGAACCATTAGCAATAAAAAGCTCCCCGTTTATATCAATAGATGCAGTTATACTTTTAATTTTTGCTTCAGGGAGCAGAGTGCATATGAATCTTCTTACAATCAGATCATAAAGCTTCCATTCATCACTGCTCAGACTATCCTTCCGGGCAACCGATGTAGGATGAATCGGCGGATGGTCTGTTGATCTTTTTTTGCCCCGGCTTGCCACTATCTTCTCCCGGGCAAGGACAGCTTCAGACATTTGAACGTATTCCCCGGAAGTACCCAGCATTTTTACGATTTCTTTTAAACCTATGGAAGAAGGGTAAACTGTATTATCAGTTCGGGGATAACTTATATAACCATTCATATACAGGCTTTCCGCAATATTTATGGTCTTCGATGCAGTAAAGCCTATCGAACTTCCGCTCATTATAAGAGAGGTGGTATTAAAAGGTACAGGGGGTTTTACATCCCTGATGCTCTCCTTTACCTCTAATACGACTCCCTTATCGCCCAGTCTGGCATAGGCAGCCTGAGCATCTTCTTTTTTTAAAAATCTTTTTGTTTTATGAGTAGCCTCGAACTCCTCACCAGATTCCGTTTTTAGCTTTACACTTACAACCCAATAAGGAGTTGGAACAAAAGATTTTATCTCCAGTTCTTTATCCACAACAAGAGTAAGAGTTGGGGTTTGTACTCTTCCTACCGATAGAAATTTATCTTTAATCTGATAGGTGGCAAGGGATATGAAACGGGTGAGTGTTGCTCCCCATATCAGGTCAATATCCTGCCTCGCTCTTCCCGCAAAGGCCAGGTTTAAATCAATTCTACCCGGCTTTGAAAATGCCTCATTTATATCTTTTGAAGTAATTGCTGAAAACTTAGCCCTTTTTGCAGCAGCAACCACATTTTTTTCCTTAACCAGCTGCATTGCATCATAACCTATAAGCTCACCCTCCCTATCATAGTCTGTGGCTATGATGATTTCATCCGCGTCACTGGAAACCTTTTGCAGTGCCTGGATTATCTTTTTCTGAATGGGAATTTTTTCTATTTCAGCATCAATAAGTTCTATGGGATCTACTTTAAACCAGTTTGCATATTCCCTGGGGTAATCTACTTTCAGTATATGTCCCTTAAGCCCGATAACTTTATAATCCTCACCACCAAGCTTGAAATGATGGACAGGAACTCCATATACTTTTTCCTGGTCCACACCATTTCCGGCAAGTATTTTTGCAATCCTATTAGCAGCTATCTCTTTTTCGCTTATAATCAGCTTCAAGAAACTATCCCTACCAAAATATATAGGTAATTTAAATTTTAATTAAATATATCTGAGTTTGAAATAATAACATTAAAAGAAAAATAAATAAATCTTTCCGGCAGGTAAATTATTCTTTATTCTTTTGTTGAATTCATATTACCAGATAAAAAAATATTAATCCTGTTTTCAGCCGTAATAAAGTGCTTATTTTATTTTTATAAATGTTGTTTTAAAATAACTAAAACGTCTCTACTGAGTAAGAAGAGAAACATGAATACAAAAATAGGGCTTTTAGACAGTATAATCAAGCTAAAGGCAGAAAAGGACGCCATCATACTAGCCCATAATTATCAGATTGGCGAAGTACAGGATATTGCGGATTTTGTGGGAGATTCTCTTCAATTAAGCATAGAAGCATCAAAGACGAGAGGTAAAATTATTGTATTCTGCGGGGTACATTTTATGGCCGAAACTGCTAAAATATTATCCCCGACCAAAAAAGTTCTTCTCCCCGATAAAAATAGCGGATGCCCAATGGCTGATATGATTAACGCATCTCAGCTTAAGAAACTAAAAAACGAACACCCCGACGCACTGGTAGTATGTTATGTAAATACCTCCGCTGCGGTCAAAGCTCTAAGTGATATCTGCTGCACCTCTTCAAACGCAGTAAATGTAGTAAAATCCATTCCCAAAAACAAAGAAATAATATTCATACCAGATAAGTATCTGGGAAGTTATGTGCAGAGCCAGACAGGCAGGGAATTTATATTGTGGAACGGATATTGTCCTACTCATATTATGATTAATATTAAAGATATCATCCAGCTTAAAAAAGAGCACCTGGAAGCAGTAGTTATAGTACATCCGGAATGCACTCCGGATGTGATAAATATTGCCGATAAAGTGGCTTCTACCGGAGGGATGTTAAAGTACATAAAAAAAAGTGAAAAAAAGAAATTCATAATTGGAACAGAGATTGGAATAATACATAGATTAAAAAAGGAGAACCCTGGCAAAACCTTCTATCCCGCTACCAGGAAAGCCATATGCCCCAATATGAAGCTTATAAATCTGGAAAAAGTTTTCTGGTCATTGGAAGATGAGAAACATGAAATAAAAGTACCGCCAGAAATCATCAGGAAAGCCAGAGCTGCCATTGATAGAATGATAGCTATAAAATAAACTATGTTACAAAGATACTTAATAAGCCCATCATCTTACAAAAAAATCCATAAGTGCTGTGACTGTATAATTATCGGAAGTGGGATTGCCGGTCTTTCCACTGCAATGAGACTGGCCAGGGACCACAATATAAAAGTCCTTACCAAAAGTTCTCTTTCTGATTCGACAACATGGTATGCTCAGGGTGGTATTGCTGCAGCCATCAGGAAACCCGATTTCTGGAAAATTCATTATGAAGATACCCTGACCGCAGGCCAGGGCTTATGTGATCCGAAAGCAGTAGAGATCCTTGTTAAAACCGCGCCAAGAATGATAGAGGATATGATAGAAATAGGTACAAATTTTGATATATCCGAAGGAGAGATAAGCCTGACTACAGAAGGAGGGCACAGTTATCCCAGAATCCTCCACGCCGGAGGAGACGCTACAGGAGAGGAACTTGAGAAAAAACTGGTTTCCTATTCAAAGGGGTTGAAGCAGATAAATTTTTTCCCTGAATGCTTTGCCCTGGATATATTAGTTCGCGAAAACAGGTGTGTTGGTGTTCTGGGTATAGATTTAAATACAGATAAGATTGAAATACACCCTGCCTCAAATATCGTTATAGCCAGCGGTGGAATTGGGCAGATTTATGATCTTTCCACCAATCCTTCCATATCAACAGGCGATGGTATAGCAATGGCTTACAGAGCAGGAGCTGCCATCACGGATATAGAGTTTATCCAATTTCATCCCACGGTGTTCAAGACCAGAGACTCAAAACTGTTTTTAATAAGTGAAGCTCTGCGAGGAGAAGGTGCGTATCTCCGGGATTGTAATGGAAAGAGATTTATGGTTGGAAAACACCCTAAAGCAGAACTTGCTCCAAGAGATATAGTGGTAAAAGAAATGGTAAGAGTAATGGATAAGTGTGGTTCCCATCATGTTTACCTTGATGCCACCCACATACCGGAAAGTCGGCTTAAAATACGCTTTCCCAATATAATTTCAAAACTCAGAGAAAATGGCCTGGATTTAAAAAAAGATTTAATTAAAGTATCCCCTGCCGAACATTACCTGAATGGTGGAATTAAAACCAACTACAAGGGGAAGACAAATATAGAGAGTCTGTACTGCTGCGGTGAAGTAGCTGCCACAGGGGCACACGGTGCAAACAGGCTTGCAAGCAATTCCCTCATGGAAGGTCTCGTATACGGCTGGAATATCTATAAGGACATAGAAAAAAAATTAAATCAAGAGGATAGAACTGGCGGAAATAAAGTGATGGAAGAAAAAGTTATTAAAAGTATAAGAGAGATTTTGGATGGAACCCATGGGAAAAAGAAAGAACAGAGTAAAGCCGGCAATAATAAATCTAATATAAAAGAACTTATTTCAGAATTAAAAAACATTATGACCAAGAAAGTAGGCATACTTCGGGATACGAAAAGTCTAAAAGAAGCCGGGGAATTTGTGAACTCTCATCTGGCAAGCAGGCATCTCTGCAATAAGAAGGATAAAGACATGATAGAATTTGCCAATATGCTCACTGTAGCCAGCCTTATAATTAAGGCAGCAAGCTTGAGGAAAGAAAGCAGGGGCACACATCAGAGAAACGACTTCCCGGAAAAAGATGATAAAAACTGGAAAAAACATATAATACTTAAGCAGAATAAGGTCTATTTTAAAAATGTTTAAAAATGCCGGGATACATCAGGTAATTTATCAAAAATTATAGAGGATAAGACTGTAAAATCATGAAAGACAGGATTTTAAAAAATGAAGTGATAGATATCATACGCGGAGCTATCCTTGAGGATCTGAATGGCTCCGGGGACATAACTTCGAATTATATTATCCCCACGGATAGAAAATCATCTTCATATATAATATGTAAGGAAAAAAGCAGTGCAATGCTAAGTGGCCTGGATGTGGCGGGCTTTGTACTTGAAGAAATAGACAGCAGTATAAAAACAGAAAAGTTAAAAAATGACAGGGATAAACTGGAATATATGGACAGAATCTGCAATATCAGTGGCCCAACCCTTTCAATTCTAAAAGCCGAAAGAACCTGCCTTAATTTCATCCAGCATATGTCAGGAATTGCTACTCTTACAAATAGGTTTGTAAAGATTGCAGAGCCCTATGGGGTTAAAATCAAAGATACCAGAAAAACCAAACCTCTCCTCCGTAAAATCGAAAAATATGCAGTTCTCTGCGGCGGCGGTCACAACCATCGTTTCGGTCTGTTCGATGAGATACTGATCAAAGACAATCATATAGCTGCTGCAGGAGGAGT
The DNA here is from genome assembly GCA_964415365.1 of uncultured Actinomycetota bacterium. Taxonomy (GTDB): domain Bacteria; phylum Actinomycetota; class Humimicrobiia; order Humimicrobiales; family Humimicrobiaceae; genus Hydromicrobium. The sequence continues at coordinate 15,671 of CAYPYW010000020.1, forward strand.
TTCAAAGGCCATGGAAAGAGCTAGAGTAAGTGCACCTCCTACTTTAAAAATTGAGGTGGAGGTCAGAGACTTTAACCAACTCGATGAGGCAATAGCCAGTAAAGCTGACATAATAATGCTTGATAATATGAATGCTAATCAAATGACCAGAGCAGTTAAAATTGTAAGAGAAAAAAGAGGAAGCTCCTCTCTGGTAGAGGCTTCAGGAAATATCAGCCTGGAAAATCTTGGAGAAATATGCAAAACAGGGGTTGATATTATATCAGTAGGAGCAATCACCCACTCCGCGCCCGCAGTTGACTTCTCCCTGGAATTTGAAGAAAATTTTTAAAAACTAAAAATCTAAACAACCCTGCATTCAGACACATAAAACCAGGACCCGACTTTTATCATTCAATAGTTCGAATCTCTCCTTCCCCGGCAAATAAATCTTCTTTTATATTTTTTGTAACAGGTATTATAAAGGATTATAATTTTAAGATATATTAATGTTTCCTTTAACATTTAAAAGAGGAGCCATAAATGTATAACATTAATAATAATCCAGTTGAATTACTCCAAAATCTTATCCGATTTGATACTTCAAACCCTCCAGGCAATGAATTAGAGTGCATAAAATATTTAAATGAGATCTTTATAAATGCTGGTTTTGAAACACAAATACTTTCAAAAGACCCAAACCGCCCTAATTTAATAACTCATCTTTCTGGCCAGGGAAAAGCAAATCCTTTACTTCTTTATGGCCATGTAGATGTTGTACCAGTTGAGAATCAGGAATGGAAATATTCACCATTTGAAGCAAAAATTGCAGAAGGTTACCTCTGGGGACGTGGCACCCTTGATGATAAAGGTGGGGTAGCTATGATGGTATCAGCCCTGCTTAAAGCAAAGATAGAAAATCTTATACCTCCAGGAGACGTTATACTGGCAATAGTATCCGATGAAGAATACGGGGCTGAATGCGGTTCAAAATACCTTGTTGAAAACCATGCTGATTTATTCGAAGGAGTAAGATATGCCATAGGAGAAGTTGGTGGCTTTACCTTTTATATAGGAAAAAAGAAGTTTTATCCTATAATGGTTACTGAAAAATCACTTTGCTATATAAAAATAACAGTAAGAGGACCGAGTGGTCATGGTTCTTTATCAGTTAAAGGTGGGGCATCTGAAAAGCTTGGTACCTTGCTTATAAGTCTTGCAAAAAACAGCCTTCCAGTTCATATTACTGAAACTGTCAGATCGCAGATAGACACATTAGCCTCAAACCTTTCTTTTCCAACAAGTTTTTTTATACGCTTGCTTAAATATCCTACATTTACAGATAAAGTGCTAAAACTTCTCGGAGAGAGAGCAATTGAATTTAATGCCTTAACACATAACACTGTAAATGTTGTAAATGTCAGTGGCGGAGAACAGATATATGGTATGCCCAGTAAACTGGAAGTATTACTGTCTGCAAATCTGCTTCCTGGATATAGCCCTGATGATATTATTTCTGAATTAAAGCAAATTGCAGGCAAAGGATATGAATATGAAATGAGTTATTATGTTCCTGTTCCAGAAAAGATAGATATGGGATTATTTGAAACTCTAAAAGTTATATTAAATAAGGCTGATCCTGAAGGTATTGCTTTACCGATATTGATGCCAAGTACAACAGATGCAAGATTTTATTCAAAATTAGGAATTCAAACCTATGGTTTTATGCCGATGTCATTACCTCAAGAGATAAATTTTAGCAAGCTTGCTCACAGTGCAGATGAAAGAATACCATTAGAGGCAATTGAATTTGGGATAAATAATATTTACGAATTACTTAAGTGTTTTAAGTGATTAATTCCTTTAAAAAATGGTTCGAAATTTCGCAACTTGGGGCAGCCAGATTTTACAATTTATTATATTGAAAAGCTTAAATTGAGCTCTTCTATTTTATATTTAAAGTCTATTATTTCTTCATAATAATAAGGTCTAAATGTGTTCAATATCCCCAGTCAAGCTGTACGAATCGGTACTAAAGCAACCTCTTTAGATTTAATCCCTTAGAAGCTCATCTCTTTTTGTGTTATATTCATCATCACTTAATTGCCTCTTTAATTTCATGTTTACCAGTTCATTTAATTGGTTTTCGATATCTTTATAAGTTCTTTGTAGATCTTTTATACAAAAATATCCTGACTATAGATTACTACGATATGTAAAATATAAACATATGTTGTTTTAATATACTTTCATTTTCCCTATAATATATATTAAATTTAAAAGACTAAAGGAGAAAAATGGTTAAGAAAATATTAATGTTTACTCTAATATTACTACTAATGCTTCCCCTCTTGCTTTTAAGCTGCAAAGACAGTGCTTCCACTAAAGTCTCAGATGAAATGCAAACCGAGGAAGAAAATGTACCGCAGGAGTCTGAGAAGACAGATGATACTGGAGAGGAACCAGCTGTAGAAGCTGAAAAAGAGGAGAGCGAAGAGGACCAGGATATAACAGAGGCTGAAGAAGAAGAGCTTCCAGCAGAAGGCGAAGTTACTTTTATGACTGAAGATAATATAAAGCTTAATGGCAATATATTCGGCAGCGGAAACAAATGGGTCATACTGTCACATATGTTTCCAACAGATCAGACAAGCTGGTTTGAGTTTGCAGAAATGCTCAAGGAAAATGGCTATATCGTTCTTACTTATGATTTCAGGGGATATGGGAAATCTGGAGGTTCGCAGGATGTATCCAAGCTGGATATTGACCTTACTGCAGCATTAACATATATAAGACAATATAATCCCGAGTTGACCTATCTAATGGGCGCAAGCATGGGAGGAACAGCAAGTCTTGTTGTAGCTTCAAAAGAAAGAATAGATGGGGTGATATCATTTTCTTCTCCTGATGAATTTGAGGGTATTTCCGCTATCAATGTAATAGGAGATATAGTAGCAGCAAAACTCTTTATAGCTTCCCAGGGAGACGAAAATGCCGCCCGTAGTGCAACTGAGATGTATGAAAAGAGTATGGAGCCAAAGTTTCTTGAGATATTAGAGGGAAATTCACACGGTACATTCATATTTGAGGAAGAGCCTAAGAATGCAGAAAAAGTAAAAGAGTTAGTCCTGAATTTCCTATATTAAAATATGATCCATTTCTTGTTTGAAAATAGAGCTATAGTTTAAAAACCAAACTCTGGTATAAAAATATAGTAAAACAGATCTTATTTTTTTAAAATTAAAACTCCAAATCCTGCGGTCGACTGCCAGGAATTGTTGGTGGGATCATTCTATTTTGCAATACTGTCCCTCTTCCCGCTTCCCTGATCGTCATTCACTTGAAGGTCAAAACCGATAATCGTACCGTCTTGTGCCACTAGACTTCGATAGGGATTTTTACTTCCACCGCATATCCGTTCTCAGTGATTTGGGTCGCGCTTTCAAAACCATCTACACTGCCTGTAGAACCAAAAGATTGTCTGTTTTCAAAGCTAACTCTAAACTGGCCGTCATCCTGCTCGTAGGAAGATGTTTTGTTATTTTTTTCATCAATAAAAAATACAACGGTATCATCTTGTCCGGGACTATCATCAGCTACTTTAAGCAGGATATATAAGTATTTTTCATCCCAGAGCGCCCTGACCTCCGCACTGAGGTCCTGGGAGGCAGACATATTTGGAAAATACTTAGCGAACTGCCAAATCTGATCTTCTTTTCCATCGATTACAGCAGTACCCTGGATTGCTTTTGCTTCGTTGATTCTGGGAGTTAATTTTCCGGGATCAACCATTCCCCAAAAGAAAGGTTTTGGCTCTTGTTCTTCATCAAATGGTAAGGGCCAGTCATTCCGTTCTGTAAAATAATACCTGAGCCACGTGTACTCATCCGTCAGACCCCAAAAAGTTACGCTGGTTACATGCTCTTTATATTTACCAATGATAGTAAACAAATCTTTTGCACGTTGCCCCTGCTCATTCAATAGTTCTTCACTGATACTTGAAAACGACTCTGAACTGTTTTCATAAACGGAGATATCCATCTCAGTAATATGAATTTCCAGTCCCAGTTCGGAAAACTCCTGTAAAGATTTTTCAAAATCCTCAAGTGTGGGTTTCTCAAGTGAAATATGCATTTGCATGCCGATTCCGTCTATCGGTACTCCTTTGGCCTGAAGTTTTTTGACCAGATCTATTATCGAGTTACGCTTATTGGCATCTGTGGTATCATACTCATTTAAGAAGAGCTTTGCTTCAGGATCTGCTTCTCTTGCGTAACGGAATGCAAGTTCTATATATTCTTCCCCCATTATATCGAACCATTTATTTCGTCGAAGTCCGTCCGGCATATTGGGATCGACTGGCTCGTTTACCACATCCCAGGCATAAATCTGCCCCTTATATTGCTGCATCACTTCGGTGATGTGAGTCTTCATACGTTCTCTAAGTTTCTCTTCAGAAGCCTGTTCACCGTTTTCCAAGAAAAACCAGTCAGGTATCTGATTGTGCCAGATAAGCGTATGCCCGCGTAAGGCGATTCCGCTATCACTGGCGAAGCTTGCGATTCTATCAGCATCCTTGAAATCAAACACTCCTTCTATAGGTTGGATATTCTCTGGTTTCATAGCGTTTTCTGCAGTAATACTAGAGAAATGTTTCTCCAACAACTGTCTGAGGGCAGGAGTATCTAATTGAAACGCTTCTATTGCTGCGCCGATATAAAAGTCATTCTTGAATACTTCTTTAAGTGAGGGGATATCCTCTTCCATAGCAGTATTTTCAGTAACACTTTCCTGCTCCTCAGATGAAGGAGCATTTTCTTCGATAACAATCTCTTCTACTTTCTGACAGGCCACTAAGAGAATAAGTACAAGTAATAAAAACGAAAACAGATATTTACATGCTTTCATAATGCCTCCCTTTTTAATTGCCTATATATTATTAAAGCAATTTCTAATCTTATATGCTGTCCGCAGCTCGCTTTAAAAAAAGCTTTACTGATTATTATAATCAAATCATGTCAAAATTAAAAAATAATCAAAATAAGTAAGTACAATGGCCTAAGTATAAAGACCATGTGCATGCTCTTTGCCTGAAAAATCTTGAAGGGATATGAAAATTTATTCCAAAGTAATCATAACTTTCATTACTTTGTCTTTTTTTTCTTCTATATAATTATAAGCTTTTAAATATTCTTTAAACGAGAAAACATCTGTAATTAATTTATCCAAAAACAACAATCCTCTACCTGCAAATTCAAGTGCTCTTTCATAGTCTTCCTTTTGGTACATTAGTGTTCCTATCAAATTTAGTTCACGATCCTGAACCAATCCTACATCCACTACTGGTTTTCTGCCAAAAACTCCAGCTACAATAATACAGCTACCCTTGCGAGCAATGGATATTGCTTGATTTATAGTATCTTGTGATCCTACACATTCAAAAATAAAATCCGCTCTGTCTAATCCAAAATATTTTATAATTGCACTTTCCAAATCTTCATTTTTAGGATTTAAAACATAGTCTATCCCGCAACTTTTAGCTATCCCAAGTCTGAAATCACTAATATCAGTTACCATTACTTCTGCCGCACCCGATCCTTTTGCCACTTGTCCTACGAGATTACCAATAGGACCTGCTCCTAATATTATTATTTTTTTATTTAAAATGTCACCTGCTCTTCTTACTGTATGCATAGCAACCGATACCGGTTCAATCATAGCACCTTCCTCATACGAAAGGTTAGGTGGGAGCTTTAGTACTTTGTCCTGAGGAATACTAAAATATTCCTGAGCAGCGCCATCAGTTTGAAAACCTATTACTTTTAAAGAGTCGCATACATTATAAATGCCATTCTTACATGGATAACAATTACCACAAGTTACTTGAGGTATAAATATAACTTTATCACCAGGTTTAAACAAATCAACTTTTGAACCTATTTCATCAATTGCTCCGGATACTTCATGACCTTGAATAACGGGATAAGTAGTATAGGGATGAACTCCGCGAAAAACATGGATATCAGAACCGCAAATGCCAATTCTCTTTATTTTAATTAAAACCTCATTTGCATTGGGTTTAGGTTTTTCAATAACTCTAAACTTTATTTTACCAGGTTTTATTATAACTGCTTGCAACATAGTTACCCTTTCATTTTTCATTTATTTTATGTTTTTAAAATTTCTAATTTAGAATTGTAGATAAATCATCAGCACCAACTCCACCAATTATATTTCACTCATTCTTGATTACCTTTTAATAATAAATTTTGGTATCTATACCATAGGAGCACATATAATGGGGACTCCGATTTTGATTATAATGAATTAAAGAGAAAAGTTGAAGAACATGATGCAAGGTTAAACATTCTTCCAGCATTAATTCAAAAAATGCTAGGTAACCGTGCAATTGAAAAAGCCCCACTTGAAAGATTTGATAAGCAGTTACCAAAGATACCACAACACTCAGGGGCCATTTTTGCTATTTATATACAAGCAATTAGTATAGACTCTTACTTCTTATTTTTTGAACAATAATCCCAATTGTAATAACTGCAAGACCAATTATGGTTGCAATTATTACGAATTGCGCCGGTGTACTTTTATCGCTTAACCTTTTAATCAATATCCCTATAAATGCCCAGTCGACAACCAGGCAATAAAAGATATCATTTCTAGTAAAAAGTAAGGTCAATGTTATAATAACACTTACGGCAATAATAAGAACAGTCCAGAACTGCTCGCTGAGTCCAAATCTATTCCAGCCTATCTTTACCAAAAAGGCTGTTACATTAGCAATGGTAGCTATCGTTATCCAGCCCAGGTAAACACTAAAAGGAATATGTACAAAAACCTTTTCAGAATTCCTTGAATCTGACCTGCCTATTTTAAGCCGCAGGTAAATAGTTATTAGAGATGCAAGAAGCATAACCATTATTACCAGAGATAACCAGACTATTTCATAGTGCCAGGCCAGTATCCACCCAACATTCAGGATAGAAGAAATAAAGAATAATATTCCAATTTTTTCAAATAAACCTCTTTCACTTGTCCTGCCCTTAAAGGCAACGACCATCTGGTATATGGTGAAAAAGGCCAGCAGTATATAGATAATGCCCCATATCGAAAAAGTGAGACCCGCAGGAACAAATAGATTCGGGTATTTGTCAGACAACTCGACTGTTGTTTTATTATTTATAGGAAGTATAACAGCAAGTGCATTTACAATAACTGTTGCTAAAAATCCGATCAGGTTTAAAAACGATAGGAATATTCTTATTGATTTCTTGTTCATTTTCCCTCCAATGTAATTTTATTAAAAATAATTTAGTAAGCCTCTTTCAGGAATTTTTAACAAGATAGATCAGAGATAATTCAATTGTAAGGAATCCGGGTAGTTTCTTTTCGTCAGTCACCTCCCTTACAATACTCAAGGATATAACCTTAAAAAATATAAAAAGGATATAGTTACTTATATGGAAATTATAATACTTTTATATAAATTAAAAAATATATATTTTATTCAAAAACTTAACTTTGATATAAAAATACTCTATATAAACTCAATAATTCGGTTTGAACCTTGAACTCTACGCAGTTCTACTTCTGGTAGAGGTAAAATATTTTATAATTGCACTTTCCAGTTCATATTACATTTAGAATTGTGGATACGTGTCTATAACACTTCTAACCTTATCTTTTAGGATACCTTCCGCTGTATTTTTAAGTGTGCCTTCTCTGATCTTAGCATATTGCTGTGGTAGATACTGACTGAGAAGTGTAAATGGTATCTCTATTGTTTCCAGGTTTCTAATAAGTCTCCTGATTGATTCCATAACCTCTGTGTTACTAAGATAGTATCTACATCTGTCAAAGAGACTATATTTTCTTGCTATTTTAATATCATCTTTACTTCCATGATAATATTTTTCCCAGTAGACCGGGTTCTCTAGCATAGCTTTTTCTAATACATCAGAAAAAGCAGATAGTTTTACATTATCTTTAAATTCGAACATCACTCTTTCTATGTGTTCCAAAGCATATAACCCTTCCCTGAGGGCGAAAGTAAGCGCCGGTCCCACTTTTAAAATAGCTATACCATCTTCAGCCATTTGTTTTAAAAGAGTTGCTCTCTGATAATCTGTTGAATGACCTTCGAAAACAAGATTACTTTCACTCTTTATGTACGCATTAAGCTTTTGTGCGGCTTCCCTGCTGTATTCATGGATAGACTCCCCGCTAAATTCAACACCTGGCTGTACGACGACAGCAATGACGTTTTCCATAGCCAAACTTGATACTTTTTCCTTAAACGTTTCTTTTAAACAATCAAGGGTATCTTTCAGATCTGTCACTTTTGTTACTTCCAGGCACTCATCTCCCAATGCCCCGCCCGGGACAGGCACCTCACTCCCAATTACATATACAGGGGGATAACTCATCTTTCCTCTAATTTCTTCAAAAGCTCTCTCTGCTACTGAATATAACCTTGCTGCTCTAAGAGCTATAACTTTAATATTCAATTTTCTGTCTTTTGGATCTGAACCAAGGTGCATACTGGTATCAATATGTATTTTGCTAAATCCTGCTTTGACGTATTGTGTTATCAATTCCTCAGCCTTTTCCATAGCACTGTCTTCCGCTTCATTTTTCCAAACCAGCGGACCTAGATGATCACCACCTAAGATTAGCTTGTCTTCGTGTAAACCTTTTCTTATGGCAATCCCCTTTACATAATCAGCAAAATCCTGGGGCATCATACCTATATATCCGCCAAATTGGTTGATTTGATTTGCCGTAGATTCAATAAGGAGATAAGTATCTTCAGCTATAGCTCTTTCGATACTGGCCTGTATAACATAGGGATGCGAACTGCATATAGAACAAATCCCCCTGGGGATTCCTTTTTTCTGCTGTCTTACAAGTTCTTTAAGTGGGTGCTCTTTATATATCAATATCTCCTCCTAACATCATGGATTTAACATTTTTTACACTTGTGTATGACATATATTTGCTTTATTCCAAATATCTATGTTCTGCTGATAAAAGATTCCTACCATACTACCGGAAAGCCTACAACCTGAAACAATCATATCATAAAAATTAGTTCCAGGTAAAAAGGAAACAGCTTTCACTATATTGCTGTAAAAATTGTGGCTTTATCGAATTCTATGGAAAATAAAGTTTCTGATCCACACACTTATGCTATCTTTGGAGAGTCTGCTCGAATGGAGGTCCTCCAATATCAGCATTATTATTATAACCTACACTTTCCCAGTATCCTCGAAAATCAGTGTCAGATGACAGCTCAATTCGGGTGACCCATTTTGCCCATTTATAACCGTATTTCTCTTTGGCTACCACCTGGAAAGGAAAACCTCTCTCATAAGGTAGTGTAACATCATTTAACTTCATAGCAATTATAATATTATTGTCACGAATATAATCCAGATCAAGAGAAGAATATCCTTCGGGGACATCAGCAGTATAGAAAATAACTATCTTAGCCTCAGGTCTAACCCCTGCATCATTGAAAATAGAATTAAGCTGGGGACCAGTCCATTTGGCGATGAAATTCCAGCCCTCCACACAGTTGAGATCCATCAGCCATGATTCCTGAGGATATTCTAACAACTGGTCATAGGTAAGGGTCAGAGGACTGTCTACTAAACCATCAACTGTCAGTATATAAGTATCCCTGTCTATAATCTGTGTCCCGGCCAGAGCATTGTTAAGCTGATCTTTAATAGGCGTAAGTTTTGTTCCCTGAAATTCAGTAGCTTCCACCTTTACCACCTCCTCAGCAGGCGCAACCGACTCAGATACACTACTACATGCAGACATTAAAAAAGCCATCAATATGACACTTAAGAGTACGGGCACCCATGATATTTTAAATTTTTTCATTATTTATTCTCCTAAACCCAAAATTCTACATAAAGAACTAACGCCATCAGTATAAGCCCTACCATAATTAGTATAAAATCAGTTATCCAGATCCTGCTATAATTTTTGCGGTATATAATAAGTCTAATATTTATAAGCACATGAATCAGAAAGAATACAGCTAACGGTACGTTACTTGCCCTGTGAATAGCATCTGCCAGGCGGCGATCAACAAGCCCAAAAGTAGCCTTATAAATAACCTCAGTACGGGTAATACCCCACCCTGTAGCTATCAGAATAGCCACTGAAACCAGAAGCAGCCAGGCACTTATTCCTGCTATATATTCCAGCCATCTGACAGACATTGGTGTTCTTTCAAGAATATTTTTTGATTTCATGGGCTATTAATTTATTTTTATATTGCGCGCCTTATCTTTAATCTGTGAAACCGACCTGTACCCTTATTCCTTCTTCCAGAGATTTTTTAATTGCCTCTAAAATTTGCAGGTCATCCAGAGCTTTCTCTGTTGTATAGTAAGGTTTTGAATTTGTTTCCAGACAACTACTGAAACCCTTCCACATCTTGTAACGGGGATCTTCTTCCTTTATTTTTACCACATCTCTCCTGCCACTGTTTTCCTCTACAACGATTTTCGAGCCCTCATCATAGAACGCCAGACCTTTTGTCCCCCTTACAATAAGATAGTTCCTGTCCCCATCAAGGTAGTACGAGCTACTGAAAGTACCAATTAAACTATTTTCATATCCAAAAACTATGGATTCATAGTCATAATCGCCGTACCCTTCCCTGTATTTAACTCCTTCTGCATAGACTGTTCGGGGCTTACCAAAAAGTCTTGAAAGCATTGCAATTTCATGGATGCCACCATCTAAAAGCATACCCAGGGGATATTCCGGTTTAATTCTCCATTCTGTATTTCCATAATCTTCCACCCCCTCTTTATAACCTATGTAATCATGGTAAAGTTTGTCAAACATAAGGACATCTCCAAGCCTGCCAGAACTTATTACTTTTAACATTTCATCTGTGAGGCCCCTATAAACATATTGCTCAAGGACAAAAACCTGCTTCCCCGTCTCTTTTTCTCTTTTTATCAGTTCCTTTCCATCTTTGACATTAGTAGCCATCGGCTTTTCCATGAATACATCTTTACCTGCATCAAGAGCTGCAACAGCAATTATTGGATTTAATGGTATGGGGGTCATTATAATTACAGCATCTATAAACGATTCCTTAATCAGTACTTGATAGTCTTTATAAAAGGGCATACCCGGATATTCCTTGTTTATTTTATTTTTGCTCTTTTCGCTGGTAGCACAGAATGCAACTATTTCAAATTTATCCCTTAATCTTTTCAAAGCAGGTTTATGTGCCCTTTCCCAGATGATTCCCGGACCTATTATACCAAGACGAATCTTATTCATAATTTCACTCCTGCATAATTAAAGATATTTAAGTCTTATATAAAATTTTTCACCTTTTATTATATAATAAGCAGCAGGACAATCCAGAGTTATAAAAATGAACCCGGAAATAATCACCGAGAGAATTAAAACCTTTAATACCTCTCATTGGTAACTATGGAATACCTGTAAAGGATGGAATCGAGCTGGAAATTACATTATAGATTCAATCTTCTTTTAATCTCGGGTATCTTCTCCCGAGCAGCTTCCGTTCCCCTCTGGATAATCTGGCTTCCGTGAATTAAATCAAAAAAACCAAAATCTCCCACTTCAGGCTCAATCACTAAATCTGCGATTTTAAGAGAATTTCTGGTCATTTCCCGGTGCATAATATTAAAACTGGTATCAAGTACATTATTAACCGAAAGCCTCATCGCACTCCGTCTTTTTAATCTGGGTACCTTTTTAAGATTAGAGAACTTTCGCTTGTCAGTTCCACTATCATGTTTAGATTCGTATAACTGTGACTCCTTAGTTGATCCGGAATTACTTTTATTCTCAAGCAGAATCTTTGTATATTTTTCCCTGTCTCTCTCAAGCTTAATAGATGAGGCTATGACAAAATTTGTGTCCATTGTTTTTATGGATTGTGTCGGCAGTGGCTCTATTATTCCACCATCCACCAGAATCCTGTTGTCCCTATATACAGCAGAAAAAAAGCCAGGGATGGAAATAGAAGCTCTGACTGCATCAAGTAATTTTCCCTCAGACAGTATTACCTTTTCCCTTTTAACCAAATCTGCTGCAACACAGCAAAACGGTATCTTACAATCACTAAACGTCTTATTCCCCAGGAATTTTCTTAACAAATTTTCAATCCTGCGGCCGTTTATAATTCCGGTCTGAGACAATGCCAGATCAGAGAAAAGCAAAAAACTCTTCCAGTTCATCGATTCTACATAAGACTTTATTTCTTCAAGGGTTATCCCGGAACAATAAAACGAACCAATAATAGCTCCCATACTTGTGCCAGCCACTGCCTGTAACTTCACTCCCAGTTTCTCCAGCACCTCCAGAACCCCGACATGAGAAAGCGCCCTGGCAGCTCCGCCGCTTAATGCTATACCAACTTTTCTTTTTCTTCTAAAAATATTCAAAAATTATCAGCCTCCTTTTATATCAATCTGAATTATATAATTATAATCATATATATTACGCTGCCCAAAACCTGCATATGTATTCCCGGCCACAAATACTACTAATAAAACTATGTTATATACTATAATTTGTAAAGTTAGTATTCACCATCAATTATACTATTTTCGTATTCTCATCACGAGCGACTTAAATATCGATTAATTTACAATAAGACTATTGTAGAGTAAAATCTCTTTAGTTTTTTTAACTGTAATTTATGCTTAATGAAGAATAAAATCATAAAAATTATTATTTTTACTGTATCTGTAACTTTTATTCTATCAATGATTTTTGCTGTCCAGGGATGCAATAAATCCGATATGGAGGCATCAGAAGAAACGCCTGGAAAAACATCAGAAAGCGCAGATCCGGCAACCAAAGATACAGCACCCGATAATGACGAAGTTGCCACCGATATAGAAAACAGCGGTAAAGATCCAACAGTTATGACTCCTCAAGAAAGCATCAATTCAGATAAACAAAAAACTAACACCAACAGCACCGAGACCTCTGATATTGATATTTCGAAACTAAGATTATATTTTACCCAGGCCATGAAATATTTTGATGAGGGATCCTACCTTATTACAGAATTTTATTTAAATAAAATTAAGGACAGCTACCTGGTGGTCCAGGACCATATCTTTTATTATATGGCAAAAAGCCTCCTCTCCCAGGAAAAATATGATCGGGCAGAGGAGTATTATTTGAAACTAATAAAAAACTATCCGGATAGTATATGGGCAGAAAAAGCAAATCTTGACTACGCAGATATATTCTACATCAAGGAAGATTATATAACTGCCGAAGCTGAATATAAAAATTTCCTCACAAACTTTCCTGATTCCTCCTATGTACCATACTGTCTATTTCAGTTAGCTGTTAGCCAGGAAAAGAACGGAAAAAAAGATCTGGCTTCTGAAAATTATAAGGAAATATGGTTAAAATACCCCCTTAACGAATATTCAGAAATCGCCTGGGAGAGCCTAAACAGACTTGCAGAGGAAGGTTCAATTGAACAGTTTATTCCCACGGCAAATCAAATCTACAGTAGAGGAGAGATTTTTTTCAGCATTTACCATTATAAAAGTGCCCTGGATGAATTCAACAAGATACTGCAGGGAGATTATCTAAATAGCTTATCACAGGAGCTTTACAGTAAGATACTGTTTAAAAAAGGTATGTGCTATTTTAATATGGGTGATTACAGCCAGGCAAAAGACTTCCTGCTCCAATCCTATCAAAAGTATCAAACAGGTTCCGTAGCCGATGACAGTCTTTATTATCTTGGGAGAGCTTTTACTAATCTAAACCGGGATGCAGAAGCCATTTCGTATTATCAAAAACTTGTGGAACTCTTTCCGGGAAGTAACTTCAGTGATGATGCCCTTTATAGAACAGGCAGGATATACTCACTAAAGGATGATTTTAGTAATGCTGCTATTTATTTCCAGAGAGTATTCACAAGTTACCCTAACGGAGATAGACTACCTGACGCACTATGGGAACTCGGCTTGATACAATACAGGTCAGCGAATTACAACTCTGCTAAAAACACCTTTTCAAGCTATGCCTCTTCCTATAAAGGTACCTCACTGGAAGAAAAGGGATTATTCTGGCAGGCAAAATGCTATCAAAAACTTGGAGATAACGATACAGCAGCAGGATTATATCAAAAAATTGTAGATTTGAGTTCTTATTCTTATTATACTTTCGCATCCGGAAAAATGCTTGAGGAAATGAATAAAGAGGTGAAGATTAAAGAAATAAATAACGAATTAAACCCGGAAAATTCTGAGATTGCAGGCATAATCCCGGATATATATTCCATATTGGAAGGGGACAGCCATATTGAAGGAGGCGTTGTAAACCATATAAATAAAGCAATTGAGTTACTCAAATTGGAATTTTTTAACAGCGCATCTCTGGAAATAGAAGCAGGAAGCGATGAGATCGAAGAAAATCCAGCCAGAATCCTTGAGATTGCAACTTTGTTTCTTAAATCAAACGATTATTCGAGTTCAATTAGAATTATTTATAAAAATTTCAAACAGTTAAAATCCGAGCTCAATGAACCTTATGCTGATTATTTATACTATCTCTATTATCCCTACGGTTATAAAGAAGCTGTTCAAAAATACAGCAACCAGTATAATCTTGACCCGCTTTTTACTCTAGCTGTGATCAGGCAGGAAAGTATATTTGACCCTGATGCCGGTTCTTACGCAGGAGCACAGGGACTTATGCAGATTATGCCTGCAACCGGAGAAGGTATTGCCAGCCAGATTGGCATTTCAAATTACAACGTTAATATGCTGCTTGATCCCGATACGAATATAAGAATGGGTACATATTATTTAAGACAGCAGCTTGATAATTTTGGCCAGAATGAGTTCTACTGTGTAGGAGCTTATAACGGTGGACCGGGAAGAATGAGCGGCTGGATATCTGAAAGAGGCAATATGGATATCGATGAGTTCATTGAAAGTGTTTCTTATGAACAATCCAGAGAATATATAAAAATCGTAATGGGAAATTATTACTTTTATCAGATGTTATACGACTAAATATAGAACCGGAAGTAGCTGATGTTTTTCTTCATGCTCGTTCTCCAATCACAGGTTATCTTAATTAACAGATCTACTGATAACAAAAATTGCATTTAGAGCCAGCAGATTGGGAAAGCACTTTATAATATTATTTCTCCCCAAATAATATGTTTTTATTATATTTACTCCCTTTTCCCCACAATAACTTCTAAAATCCTTAATACTTAAGAAATGCACATTCGGTGATTCATACCAGCTGTAAGGCAGAGAGGGAGTAACCGGCGCCCTTCCCCTGAAAAAAAGGTTAAAGCGGGACCGGACATAAGCAAAATTGGGAAATCCTACTATTACTTTCCTTCCCACCCGCAGTGATTCATTCAGCACGAAATCTATTTTTCTGGTTTCCTGCATGCTCTGATTTAAAACAACATAATCAAAAGAATTATCGGGGTATTCTCCCAGGCCGCCCTCTATATCTCCATGAAATACGCTTAATCCTTTCTCGACACATTCATAAATAGCTTTTTCTCTTAATTCTATGCCATGTGCCCTCACTTTCTTCTCCTTAACCAGAAGACTTAGGAGTTCCCCTCTACCACAGCCGAGATCCAGGACGCTTGAGCCGGTTTCTATAATCCTAAATATAATTCGGTGATCCAGTCTTATATTTCCATTATTTACTCTTTGCATAATCATATACCCTGTTTAAAAAATGCTTTATCAAACGGGTCTCTTCTGCAAACTCCAGAAGAAATGCGTCATGGCCATAGTTCGAGTTTATTTCACAATAAGTAACATCCAGATGTCTGGCTTTAAGCAGTTTAACAATTTCTCTGGATTGATATGAGGGATACAGCCAATCAGATTTAAATGAGATAACCAGAAATCTGGTATCAATTTTCTTATCTTCTGGTAAAAATTTATCTACTGATGACAGATCAAAATAGTCTATCGCTTTTGTAATATAAAGATAAGAGTTGGCATCAAATCTCTTAACAAAGCTATCCCCTCTGTAATGCAAATAGCCCTCAACTTCAAATTCAGGTTTGAATGAAAAATTATAACTTCCATTCCTGAGTTTCCTCGAGAATTTTTCCTCCATAGACTCGCCACTCATATAAGTTATATGCCCGATCATTCGTGCCAGGGCCAATCCCCTTTCCGGCTGGCCGTGATTGTAATAATTGCCACCCAGCCAGTCGGGATCGGACATTACCGCCTGCCTTCCAACTTCATTAAATGCAATCTGTTGCGGCGAATGCTTTAGTGCCGTAGCTATAGGTATGGCAGACATAATCCTCTCAGGATAGGAAGCGACCCATTGCAGAACCTGCATTCCTCCCATAGAACCTCCGACAACACACAACAGCCTTTCTATTCCCATATAATCAATTAAATACTTTTGTGCATTAACCATATCTAATATCGTAATAACTGGGAAGTCCAGTCCATAAGGTTTTCCTGTCTTCTCACTTAATGAAGACGGTCCTGTACTTCCCTTGCATCCCCCGATAACATTTGAACATATAATAAAATATTTTTTGGTATCAAAAGCTCTATCGGGGCCTATCATATCATCCCACCATCCGGGCTTCTTATCTCCTCTGTGAAATCCAGCAGCATGGGCATCACCGGACAGAGCATGTAAAATCATAACCGCATTGCTTCTGCTTTCATTCAGCCTACCATATGTTTCACAGGCAATTGTAACCGGACCTAATTTCTTCCCCGACTCCAGCATCATTTCATCCGGCGGCCGGGCAAAATTATAGTATTCTGTATCAACCACTCCTATTCCACTTTTCATGGTCATTTACCTCTAACTATTTTTATATAGAATCATAAAAATATTATTCCTGAAACAGCCAGGTGGAAAGATACCTCTCCCCGGTATCAGGTAAAATAACTACGATATCCTTTTTATTCGATCCAGTACGTCCGGCAACCTCCACTGCTGCCCACATCGCAGCACCACTGGATATACCCACTAGAATTCCTTCCTCTTTTGCAATTCTTCGGGCTACAATACCTGCATTTTCATTAGAAACCTTTATAATTTCATCAATTATATCTCTATTTAATACTTCAGGAACAAATCCTGCCCCAATTCCCTGTATCTTATGAGGCCCCGGGTTCCCCCCTGAAAGGACAGGTGAATCCGCTGGCTCCACTGCAACTACCTTGATGGAGGGTTTTCTCTTTTTTAATACCTCTCCAATTCCGGTAATGGTTCCACCAGTGCCTATACCTGCAACAAATACATCTACACTTCCACCAGTATCAGCCCATATCTCCTCTGCGGTTGTTTTCCTGTGTATCTCAGGATTTGCAGCATTCCTGAATTGCTGGGGCATAAAGCTATTTTTAGTGGTTCTCTGAATTCTTTCTGCTTCTTCAACTGCTCCCTTCATTCCCTTTGATCCATCCGTCAGGACAAGGTCAGCCCCAAATATTTCAAGAAGCTGCCTCCGTTCCAGACTCATTGTATCCGGCATAGTTAGAATTAATCTATAACCCCTGGCGGCACACACAAAAGCCAGCGAAATACCAGTATTCCCACTCGTAGGTTCTACAATAACCGTATCTTTATTTATCAAACCTTCACTTTCTGCAGCATTAATCATAGAGACTCCAATCCTATCTTTGACACTTGAAAGAGGATTGAATGATTCCAGCTTTGCCAGTATTGTAGCGCCAGTCCCTTTAGCCAGATTATTTATTTTTACCAGTGGTGTACGGCCAACCGTTTCCGTAATGTCATTAAAAATTTTTCCCATAACCTTACCCTCCAGATCCTAAAAAAATAACTTAAAATTCCCTACAAATATAAATATTAAGCAGCATCCGCCGCTTGCTTTTTAAACAAATCCTATATCGTTATACTTTATCCCAATGCCTGTTCTATATCGGAAATAATATCTTCTATGTCTTCAATACCCACCGAAAGCCTTATATAATCAGGAGTCACCCCAGTTGCTTCCTGTTCCTCCCGTGAAAGCTGCTGGTGAGTCGTACTTGCAGGGTGAATAGCAAGCGTTCTGGCATCACCGATATTTGCCAGGTGTGATATCAATTTAAGCAAATCAATAAATTTCCTGCCTGCTTCCAGGCCACCCTTTACACCAAAACCCACGATTGCACCTGCTCCTTTTGGTAAATACTTATCAGCCAGTTTCTTTTCAGGACTTGAATCCAGACCCGGATAATTAACCCAGGATACTTTAGGATGTCCATCAAGAAATTGAGCAACTTTAAGAGCATTTTCCGAATGTCTTACCATCCTTAAATGAAGAGTTTCCAACCCCTGCAGGAGCAAAAATGCATTAAATGGCGAAAGGCACGGTCCAAGATCTCTTAAAAGGCTTACCCTTGCCTTGGTTATATACGCGATATTTCCAAAAGGTGCAAATGCTTTCACGAATTCCATTCCATGGTAACTCGGGTCAGGATCAGTAATTAGAGGGAATTTCCCGTTCGACCAGTCAAATTTACCTGAATCTACAATAATACCCCCTATTGACGTACCATGCCCCCCTATGAACTTGGTTGCCGAATAGACTATGACATCAGCACCATAATCAATTGGCTTAAGAAGATAAGGGGTAGTAGTATTATCCACAATCAGCGGGATTCCATTACCATGAGCTATCTTCGCCAGAGCTTCCAAATCAGCAATGTTATTCTTTGGATTCCCTATCGATTCTGTATATATTGCCTTTGTTTTATCGGTTACCGCTTCTTTAAAATTATCTACATTTTCCGACTTTACAAATGTCACTCCAATTCCAAAACGTTTGAATGTATTACTGAACAGGGTGTATGTTCCTCCATACAGGTTGTCCGAAGAAACTATTTCATCCCCTTCACAGGCAATATTCAAGATAGCCAGCGTCTCTGCTGCCTGACCACTAGCGACCGCCAGGGCTCCTATTCCGCCATCAATAGCGGCTACTCTCTTTTCCAGTACATCATTGGTAGGATTCATTATCCGGCTGTAAATATTGCCAAACTCCTTCAACGCAAAAAGATTTGCAGCATGCTCAGTATCCTTGAACTGAAAAGAAGTAGTCTGGTAAATAGGAACCGCCCTTGCGCCGGTGGCAGGATCAGGCTCATGACCTCCGTGAAGCATAAGCGTATCCGTCTTTAATTTCGAATCAAATTTACTCATTGCATTTCCTTTTTCTATTAATTTGATATACCTGACTAAAAAACTGTTTTCTTATTTCCTAGAAAACATCTATAAATATCAGACTGGCACCAGCATGAATTAGATACTGTACATCAGTCTGTTATTTTTTCTTTCCCTACACATTTTCACAAGATCATCCAGAGTATATGAATTTAAAACTTCCGATATTTTTTCTCCCATTTTTGTCCATATATCCCTGGTTACACAGGTATTTACCTTATCGCAGGCGGAAGGATTGTTAACACAGTCTATCAGACTCAAGTCTCCTTCAAGAATTTCCACAATTTCCTTAAGTCTGATCTCAGAAGGTGGCTTGCTTAAGACATACCCGCTGTGTGCACCGCTATAGGTATTTACCAGTCCTCTGCCCTTTAGAGGTATTATAATCTGACTCAAATATTTTTCCGAGACATCTATATTTTTAGAAATTTCTTTCAGCAGTATAGGGCACTTTCCATAGCCTAAAGCTATTTCTACCATTAATCTCAATCCGTATCTTGCTCTTGTAGATATTCTCATTCTGTCCTTCCCTATTACTTGCAGGGTACTAATACTATTAATATTATTTAATTAGTAGCATTCTATGGGTAAAAAAAAGTAATGTCAAGAAAAAAAATGTTTATCCCTCTTAATTTTATCCGGCTTTTAATATAATATATCTAAATATGGAAGAAAGGATTAGAAAAAAACAATATATAAGGAGTATAAGCTATAGATATTTTATTTATATTATAGCCATTATAGCCTTGCTGCAACTATTGGCTTTAAGGGCTTGTTATAAAGAGAAAATATCGAAGCTGCCTGAAAAGCTATTTTCCTCCAGAATAAATTTTCCTATTTCTGAATTAACCCTTGACATAACTTACGGCGAATCCGAACCTGCTGAAAGCAGTGATGCCTCTACGACCGAAGAAGTTTTGGAAGCGGAAACTGAAGAAAGCCAGCCCAATGAAACAGGAAACCAGAATTTAACCGATATCCAGAAAAATATTGCTCTAAAAGCCCTGGAATTGCTTGATATGGACATAGAATATGGATATCAGCTCTTCCCCGATACGGGTTACCCCAGCAATAATGTATGGATCTCCACTGATGTAATCTCAGTAACCCTGCATGAATGCGGTTACGACCTTATGGAACTGATATATGAAGATATGAATAAACATAAAGAAGACTATCCTATGGACAAAACAGGTAGAAAGACACCCATAAAATATATTGATTTCAGAGATGTTATTTTCCAGGAACAGTTCTTCAACCGAAACACACTAGCACTACCCATCGAATATAATATAGATGATGAAAGCAACAATCTTATCTGGCAGGCAGGTGATATAGTCTATTTCCGTTTTGATGAAAATAATCATGACAAGGACCGGGGAGGATTTATTTCCTCTCATACTAACCCTGACGGCGTTCCCACAGTGATAATGATTTACCCTGAAACTAATAAGCTGGAAGAAGTCGATATACTCCTGGAGTATGAGATGGTAGGACACTACCGCTATCCCCAACCGGAAGTTGATTAAGTTCTTCTGACCTACTAAGAAAAAATAAATGGATTAAAATTAGTCCTGTAATCAAACCAGTCTACCCTTTCAGTTCTTTTCAAAAATCCAACAACTTTATAAGTAAGTGGCGTGAAGACAATCTCAAGAGAAACCTTAAAGATGTAATTAGAGATAATTATAAGAAGTACCAGACTGTTTGAATATACACCCAGAAAAGCAATAACTACAAAAATAACAGTATCAATCCCTTCACCAACAATAGTAGATCCTATTGTCCTTGTAAAAAGCCACCTTCCTTTCGTAAGAATTTTCATTTTTGCCAGTACAAAAGAATTTGAAAACTCTCCTGCGAAGTAAGCGATAAGAGAAGCAGCAACTATTCTTGGGGTCTGTCCAAGTATTCTCATATAAGCTTCCTGAAACTCCCAGCCGCTTGCAGGCTTAACTAAACCTATCAAACCAAGAGTCAAAGACATCAAGAGTGCACAAAAAAACCCTATCCATATGACACGCCTGCCTCTTTTATACCCATAAACTTCAGTCAATATATCTCCAAAAATGTAAGAAAGTGGGAAAAGGATTGTTCCACCGTCAAAGGTAAATTTCCAGATCTGGACAATTTTAGATGAAGCTATGTTTGAAATAAGCAGCACCGCAACAAAAAGACCGGTTATCAGATCAAAATATTTGAATTTTTCGGGAGCAACTATCTTTTGGTTGAAATCAGTTTTCATTGTTTCACGATTCTATTATATTTTAATAATTAAAGTCGGGAATTTTTTATATTCTACAATAAAAAATATCTATTTGCACTCAAAACAAATCATAGGTAATGGTAAAAATAGAGTAATATATAGGTACCTTGGGTATTTACAAGGGATATACCTTAATCCTTCATTTTTAAAATTGGATAAAATAGAAAGTTATGTGCTAAGTAAAGTTATAAAAAGCTAGAAGAATTAAAACTTAAGTGACAGATTATTCTTATTATTATAGCTGATATTAAATTATCAAAGAACGAAAGGAATAATAATGCCAACAACAGGAGAAAAACCAGGTAAAGGTACATACTTCTGTAATTATTGTGGGGTAAGAGTTGTCCTTGATGACGATTCAGATACCTTACCACCTTGTCCGAGCTGTAATGGAACTTCTTTTAGAAAAGGTTAAAAAAACCTACAAATTATATACGAATTTAAAAATAAGTTTAGTAATAAATGATAAATGTTTTATAATATAATTTTCCTGTTTCCAACTGCTATCAGGAAAAATATATTATATATTTTGGTATTATTACATTCTTCTGAACTTTCCTCGGAGGTTATTAGTAATCATGGTGGAGGCGGCACCCCATATTATTCACGAGTACCAGCTAAAAAAGAGTAGAACTTTTTATCAAATTTAAATATTTCATTTATCTTCTATTTGTTCCATCCACTTAGAGGCTCAAAGTATGACAACAACTTTAAATCTCGACAAAGAAAAGAATTTGCATATGACACTAAGTAAAAGTATAAATATGCTAAAGATGAAGCTTTGCTGCTAAAAAGGAGAAATTTATCATTTTCATCCCATGATATTATTCTTCCTTTTGTAATCATAACACCCCTATTTAATATACAAATAAGATCAAAAGTATCCTTCCAATTTTTTTCATTTATTGTACTAACAATCGTTTTCCAAGAAGCACCTTCATAGGCAAAAACAATTCTAAGCGGTCTATTTAACGAATAACCCACAGATATTCCTGCACCAAGTTTAATTTTTAATTTCTCAACTTTTGATAATGAATTACCTGATTCTATTAATTTATCTTTTGATAGATTAGATTTTACTTCAACTACCGCAAACACCCCTTCAGCTAAAAAAATGTTATCTGATCCTATTAATAACGATGGTGCATCATCTCTTATAATTACTATATCAAGTTGCCCAGTTTTATTATTACTAGAATCCCATATCTCGCCAGAATTTATATGTAACTTAGGTGGTAATACTTCGGATAAAAAATTTTCACAAAAGTATTCTCTATTCTTACCGATATTATTACTAGACTTTTGAAGTTTTGATCTATTATATTCTGATAATAAAACTTTAGCTGTATTATCAAAATAATCATAAAGTATAGGCTTATTATTCATAATAAATATTTTATTTATGAGTTAATTTAAAAATATTTTAACATAATATATAGATAAAAGTACTATATTATTGTTCTAACTTTGTTATAATTAATCTATGATTTGTAATATAAAAAATATCTCTGAAATTTTTTACTATTTTTTAGGTGGAATTAGTTTATTGATTGGAAGCATAATGGCAATAATTAGTGGTACTAAATATACTTCACGTGTCCAAAATCAAAAAATGAAACCTATACTTGAAATAAAAAGAAAATATCCTGTTGAAAATATTGGCACCACTTTCAAATTAATAAGGTCTAAAGTCAACCGTAGACCCGTCTATTTATTAGATATAAAAGATAAAACTATACGTTGGATAAGTTCCCCTTCTGTTCTCAGAGCTTTAGGATACAGTTTTACAATGGTAGAAGAAATTGAACAAGAAGAATTTAAAAAATATAAAGAAATAGAGATAATTGATTTCTTTCCTAATCCTTAATTTCCATTACTTCTTTATCCTTTTTAAATCTAGATACTCTTACATAGTCATTGTAATTATTTATCACTTGCTATAAGGAAATATATGCTAGAGATTATTTGATCTAAAATCTAAAAATTGCATTTTTTTCCAGTTTTATTGTATTTTGTATAAAAATTAATAATATTTTTTTAGTTTTTTATAAAAAACTAAAAAAATAATTTCAAAATTTTAGAAAGAAGCAAAAAAATGAAAGATTTTATTGCAGGTACATATAGAAAATATCATTATAGTGAAAATATTGAATACAATAGCTTTATTCCTAGTTTTATACATAGACCATTTAATTTAGAAAGCAATGAGATTAATGAAATTTATCCACCGTTATCAAAAGCAGACAGGTTGATTGGTGAACTCAATTCTTTTTCAAATTTAATACCCGATATTGAAATTTATATTAAAATGCATATCAGGAATGAAGCCCAAAAGTCCTCTAAAATAGAGGGAACACAAACTGAATTAGACGAAGTTATTTTACCGGAAAAAGTTATAAGACCCGAAAAAAGAACGGATTGGAAAGAAGTTCAAAATTATATCGCTGCCATAAATTATGCTATAGAACAATTAAAAAACCGTGCAGTAACTATGAGACTGGTAAACGAAACACATAAAATCCTTTTAAAGGGTGTCAGAGGAGCGAAACATCCGATCGGCGAGGTGAGAAGAAAACAAAATTGGATAGGTACAAAAGACCTATCGGGTAGAGCTAGAATAGAAGATGCTTATTTTATTCCACCACATCATTCGTTGCTAGCAGATTTATTAAGTGATTTGGAAAGATTTTGGAATGGCATTGAAATAAAATTGCCAGAATTAATAAAAGTTGCAATAACCCATTATCAATTTGAAACCATACACCCATATAATGACGGAAATGGTAGAATTGGTAGGCTATTAATAATACTTCAATTAATCGATTATGGATTATTAGAAAAACCAATATTGTATTTATCAGATTATTTGGAGAAAAATAGAGGTTTTTATATTGATTCTTTATCTATGGTAAGACAGACAAATAAACTTGTAGGTTGGATAAAATTTTTTCTTGGTGCTGTTATTGCTACTGCTGAAAAAGCCTCAAGTACTTTCAAAAAAATAACCAATTTAAGAAAAGAATATGAGGATAAAATAGCATCTTTGGGAAGTACTGCACAAAATGGAAGAAGATTATTATTGAAAATGTTTTCTAGACCAATTATGAATAAAAATGAAATTGTTGAAGAATTGGGAGTATCATACTATATTGCAGACAGATTGGTAAAACGCTTTCTAGATAAGAATATTTTAATTAAATATACACCATCTGGAACTAAAAAAAGATATTATGTTTTATGGCAATATTTAGACTTATTTAGATAAATATGAGGAAAAAACTAAATAATAATTATGCTTTTATAGATGGGCAAAATTTACATGAGACTGTAAAGAAATTCAATTGGTATTTTTGCTATCATAGATTCTTTGAAATCCTTAAGAATTTTTATGGTGTAACAAAAGCCCTTTATTTTATCGGTTACACACAAGGCAGAAATTGTACTTTATATAGATCTTTAAGAAGTGCAGGGTTCCATCTATCCCTGAGGAAACCAATAATAGACAGTGATAATGAGATTAAAGCAAATGTAGATTCAAATTTAATAACTCATGTACTTGCTAAAATAAATAACTATGATAAAGCAATAATAGTGGCCGGAGATAGTGATTATTATTTTTTAGTTAAATATCTTTTAAGACAAAATAAACTATTAAAAATTCTATTGCCAAGTAGAAATGATAGTTCAAATTTATATAGAGGAAAATTACTTATGAATAAAATTGCTTATGTCGAAAACATGAAAAAATACTTTTAAAAAATGGAACGGATAGGCTTAAAATAAAACCTATCCAACCAATCGAAACCTCATTTTATAATTATTTATATTTGTTGTCAAGCCGACGAATTGCTTTATTTAAAATCTATATGAAACGGTATCGTTGCTTCATATAAAAA
>CAYPYW010000021.1:0-40106 GCA_964415365.1 uncultured Actinomycetota bacterium
GAACCCTCGAAGCAGCTTACGCCACTTACACGCTTTCCAAGCGTGCGCCTTAAACCGCTCAGCCATCTCTCCACTAACCAAATATTATAACATATTAAATGGAGGGAAATATTACATTCTTTGACCAAAAAATGCTGCTTTAAAAGAACTGCCCTGTTATCAGGTTGAATGAAGACAAAACAGACAAAGAGCGATCAGACCAATTTGGACCTTCCCATTTCTATATTTCTATTTATTACCCTTATCTCCTTTATTAAAAATATAGTGGTTATAAGGAAACAGCAGAAATCGGTAAACGGCCAGGAAATCCATGCTCCTAAAAGACCAAATAAAACGGGTAATATAAAAACAGCCGGAATGAAGAAAAACAAATCCCTGGACAGTGTAATAATGAGAGAAGGTCTGGCTTTACCGATAGCCTGGAAAAATGTACTGCCCAATATAGGAAAACTCCATAAAGGTGCTAACATCGCAATTAACCTTAAAGGTCCTACCCCTTTCTCGATTACATTTATGTCGTCGGTAAAGATACTTATGAGCGATTTTGGAAAGATTACCATTATAATAAACCCAACCGAAGCTATAATTGTAGCCCAGATAAATGCTTCCATTAAAACTTTTTTAACTCTGGTATAAAGTTTTGCTCCATAATTAAAACCTACAATAGGAGAAAAACCCTGGCTTATTCCCAGCATAGGCATGAATATCAAATCAATAATCCTGATACCTATTCCGGTTATCGCAATATATGCATCCCCACCATACTGACGCACTATTCTGATAAACAGTAAAAATGTCACACTGCCGATAATTTGCATCAAAAATGAGGGGACTCCAAGACTTAAGACTTCCCTGGATATGGATTTGTTTATTTTAAACATATTAAATTTAATTTTAAAGATGCTCTTACTGGACATAAAAAATACCACGAAATAAATTGTGTTGATTATATGGCTTATGACTGTGGCAGTCGCTGCACCTTTGACTCCCCACCCAAACACAATAACAAATAAATAATCAAGAATTATATTTGAAACTGCTCCCAGGATCATTTCATACATAGACGCTCTGGGTTTTCCTTCTGCCCTGATTAGACTGGAGCCATTAATGGAAAAAGATAAAAACAAAAACCCAAAAAGCATAATTTCAAGATAATCCCTGGCATATGGTAAAACCTTACTCGAGGCGCCTAAAAACCTCAATATATCTTCCGAAAAAATATAAATAGGGATAATTGTTATAATATTGAAAATTGTATTCAATATAAAACTATCCCCGCCAGTAGCTACCGCCCTTTCTTTATCACCTTTACCCAGCGAGCGGGATACCACGGAAGCCGCACCTACACCAGTAAGAAGACCAATAGCCACTATGAAAATAATCACAGGCAGAACTATGGTAAGACCAGCAATTGCATCAGGACCTACCGCATTACCAACAAAAAGAGTATCAACAAAGTTATATAGCGCTATTATTACCAAACCTGTTATAGATGGAATAGAAAACTTGAATAATAATAACCTTAAATTTTCACTTAAGATTTGTTTTTTTTGCTTTTCCATTTTCCTGTAATTTTAGATTGCTTCAAAAAAGAAATTTACCTATCAGAATAATATTTACTTAAATAAGTTCCGGCAGAAATTTTAAAAAACTTATACTTAGATCTTAAACACGACACACGAGGTTTTAATTATATTTAAGGTTAGATATTTGTCAAGAAATATCTGATATTCAATATTTTGCCTGTTAATACTACTGCTGATATTGTGTGTTTTAAACTATATTCTCTTTTTCCTTAGCTTTTATACTCTTATTAAGTATTTTCAACTCCAGAAGGACGAAAACCCCGGTTACCAGAAAAGAGAGAAAATCCGAAACCGGCCAGGAGAGCATAACTCCATTCACTCCAAAGAAAAGAGGAAGAATTAAAATAGCAGGAATCAAGAAGATAACCTGTCTGGAAAATTCTATAATCAGAGCAGGCAGCGGCTTACCGATAGACTGGAATATGACCCCACCTACTATTAAAAAACCAAGAATAGGTAGAAGTACTACAATAATTCTCATTGGTAAGACTCCCATACTTATGAGTTCCGGATCATTACTAAAAATACCGAGCAGATAACGGGGGAAAAACATGGTAGCTATAAATCCTATTGTTGCAATTATTGTTGTCCATAATATTGCCTCATTAAAAACTCTTTTTACCCGTGCATATAATTTAGCTCCGTAATTGAAACTGGCAATAGTGGAAAAGCCATAGCTAATCCCCAGAATAGGCATAACTGCAAGATCGATAATCCTTATAGTAATTCCGGCTATAGCTATATAGAGATCATTTCCATAGTAGAGAATAGCCCTGTTGTATATCAGAAATATCAAACTGTCAATCATAGCCATTAAAAAAGATGGAAACCCGATATAAAGAATATCCTTCATCATGCGTACTCTGGGCTTGAGCATTGAAGCCCCGGGGCGAAATATACCTTTTCCATAAAAGGCATAGAAGACAATATAAATACAGCTAGTCAACTGGCTTATAATAGTAGCCAGCGCCACGCCTTTTACTCCCATCCTGAACACAAATATAAATATGGGATCAAGAACCATGTTCAGTACTGCACCAACAATCATAGGATAAACTGCTGCTCTGGGCCTACCTTCAGCTCTGATTATATGATTTGCAGCAAGCGAAAATGAGAAAAATATGAACCCGAATAAAATAACTGACAGGTAGTCCCGGGCATAAGGCAGCACATTCCCAGATGCCCCAAAAAAGACAAGTATTTTGTCTGAAAAGATGAAGGCGGGCACCATTAGTACTAAATTTATCAGGATATTCAGAATGAATGCATTCCCACCTGCCTTTGCAGCAGTTTCATGATCATTCCTTCCAAGGGATCTGGATATAATGGACGCTGCACCGACTCCTATCATCAAGCCTATAGCCAGCATGATAATCTGTATCGGAAAAACTATAGTAAGCGCAGCAATGGCCAGAGAACCAACACCCCTTCCTACAAAGATAGTATCCACAAAGTTATAGAGAGCACTTATGACCATTCCAATAATGCCGGGGAGAGAAAATTTAAAAAGGAGTACCCTTAGGTTCCCATTTAATATCTGATTTCTCTGTGATTCCATCTGTGATTTCATAATTATTATAAAAGTATAATGGAAAGATAATTTTACACTGTTATTAAAAACAAATACAGGTTAAAAAATATATAATTATAATCTATATTATAATTATATATTTATAATTACAACTAATTTGTAGTATCTCTTTTAGATTTATTATTTACTGATTTCTAAAATCCTATTATAAAAGAAAATTTTAAGTTAATAAACCTTAGCTAAGATTAATACATCTCTCAGAACACAATTCCACTTTATTCAGAAGTATATCAATCGCCATCTATAAAGATAGACAGATAGATGAATGAATGAATGAATGGATAGATAGTAGATTTATAGATAAAAAAATAACCAGTTAAATCAGGACTTGGCATTGAAATCATCTTTCAACCTGTACCCACAGTAAGGGCACAGATTAAAATCCTCTTTTATTTTCTTACTGCACTGGGGACACTCATCCTTTGGTATTGCCTTCTTAATTTCCTCTACATCCGGGAGTTTTTCAAGTCCCATCTCCGATTCTTTTAACCCGAATGAGTGTTTTAATTTATTTAAGACAGCTATACTTTCCTTCTTAAATCCGCCTTCTTCCCTGGATAATTTCTCATACACATTCTTAAAAAGGTCCTTAATATCTTCATCATCAAATTTTTCCAGTACTTTTATTTCACTATCCAGAAGTTCTTTGTAAATTAACATATTATCTTCAATACTATCAAACTGTTTATCTAATTTTTCGTCACACTGCTGACAATAGGGTTCGTGTGATTTATCTTTTAGAATCTTTCCGCATTCTTCACATTTTTTAACTTCTTCCATAATTACTCCTCATCCTGTAATAAGATAATGATTGCTTACCGGTATTTTTTTATCTTAAAGCACCGGAATTATTCTTATTTTATTAAAACCCCAATTTTTTTATACCCTGCTTTATTAGCATATAATACACAAAATAAAAGAGTTTTTATAGGAATTTATCCTTTTAACAACCCACTTACATATTTAGCTATAGCCAGCGAAGCTGTAAGGCCAGGTGAATCTATTCCCACCAGATTTATAAAATCAGGATATTTTGGATCTCTTTCAATTACAAAATCGTAGTAATCTTTTAACTTAGCTCTGATTCCAGCCTGGTGAAGACTTATATCTTCAAGTCTCAAGCCAGGGAAAAATGGCTCTACCATACTCAGATAATAATTTTCTTCTCTTATCTGGTTGTAATCTTCTTTGTTATCTGGCCTGGAATATGCCGGACCAACTATAACCGTATCACCAATAATATATTCATTCCCCCTTATCTCAAAGGTCGGGCTGAGATGTACTCCTACAGATTTATTCAACTCTCCTTTACTGAATTTTTCCCGGAATTCACTGAAAGGTAACTTTAATTTTTCTCCATCAGAAAGAAAACCAAAGGGCACCGGATAAACGTTCAACCCATTCAGATAAATATCATCCCTTTTTGTTTTGTAGAACTTACCCCACTCACCTTTAAATGGATCCATCCTGTACGGGCTATCCGGATTTATCAGTCTGGCAATATCATCAGAATATAACCCGGCTGCATTAATAAGTATCCTGGTTTTAAAGTCCTCAACCTCTGTAGTAGATTTTACTTTAGCTTTAAAACCTTCACCTTCTGGTTTAACCTCTATAAACTCATTACCGGTCAAGAACATTACACCGCCGGATTCTGCAAGCCGGTATAGTTTATCCACAAGTCTGGTAGGTTCAACAATTCCTGAAGTTGGCACATATAAAGCAGAAATAGCCTTTACATTAGGTTCGTACTGAGCAACTTTACTGCCATCAATTATCTTAATCCCGGGAACCCCGTTTTCTACGGCAGTATTATAGACATCTTCCAGATATTCTTCTTCCAACGGGTCAGTAGCTACAATAAGCTTTCCGGTTTTCTTATGAGGAACATTATGCCTGGCACAAAACTGATAAAGCATTTCATTTCCCTCTACACACAGCTTTGCTTTTAACGGCCCTATCTTCCTGGGATAATAAACCCCGGCATGTATAACTCCTGAATTACGAGAGGATTGATTCTCACCATTAATTTGACTGTTTTTCTCAATTAAAACTATATCCTGATTAGATTTTCTGGAAAGTTCATAGGCTATTGCACAGCCTACGATCCCTCCGCCAATTATTGTAATTTGAACTTCTACAGACATAAAATTTTTAACATACTTTTAAGTTTCCCTCACTGCCAGTCAGAATTATTTTGAATAATTATATTCTGCCGGAATTTAAGACAGTTTTTCATGACGTATTTGAAATTGCTTCATTATATGCTTTGCGTAAATCACTTGTTTCCATATTTTTATCTCTTATTCAATATTTAGGAAACTTTCCTTTAGCAATATCTCCCAACCATTGTCTAAACGCTGCAGCCATTCCTTCTCTCATTTGCAGAGCCTTCTTAAAATCCGGGTGTTCCTTGATGGCTTTGTCAAGCAAACTGCTTGCCTCTCCTGAGCGCCCAAGACGTTGGAGAGCTTCTGCAGCAAAACAAACAGCATCCTCGTCCTCCGCGTTACAACGAATAGCTTCTTTGAAGCATTCCAATGCTTCCCCGTGTTTACCTAACTCTCTCATGTATAAAGACCCCAAGTTGAACCAAGCATCACCGTAGTCTCTATCAATGGCAACAGCCTTGCGAAGACATTGCTCAGACTCCCCATAATTCTTTAGTTCTTTAAGCATAACTCCGAGATTCATCCATTCTTTCTTAACATTGGGGTCAAGTTTAAGACCTTCTTTAAACCGTTCACTCGCTTCCTGAAGTCTGCCCTGTTTCAAAAGCATACGCCCTTCATCAAAATAATCCGTGGCAGATTTTTTTCCGGAAAACCTGTCAAACATCCCCATTTTTAACTTCCCCTGAATTTACATAACCTTACTTAATATCTCCTCCAGAGCATTACTTAAGGACTCTATGTTTATAGTTTATTTAAAATCCATCGTTTCCGTAATACCAGTATATATGGATTCTCCCATCTCGAAATAATCGTCACTTACTGTAGCAAATAATATATAAAGTCTATCATTGCCTTCAAAGAATGCTGTAGCTACAGCCCACTCATTATTATCCACATCTTTAAACACGTATATAAAATCATGAAATGTTATATCATTTCCATTTACAAATTCATTCTCCTGTACATCAACAAACTCCCAATTATTATCATCTGCAATATCAGAACTTAACCCGTCAGCGAAATCCCGAAACTGACTGCTCGGTGGATAATCGTTAGTAGGGCTGGCCATAAAAAGGAAAGCTATCGGTAAATCACCAGACTGTGCAGTCAGATTTACTTCAAGGCCATCGGCATCATCTGATTCTGTATATGACCAATCGTCCGGCACAGAAAACGATACACCGTATTTGTCATTGGAATATACATTACCCTGGGTAAAAATATCTCCTCCGGCCTCTGCCCCTCGCGCTTCGGTAACTTCAAAATCATATGTACCATACAAGCCATCATTTAAATAAATTTCTACGTTATAGACATCAGCTGGCATATCTCTACTCTCTCCCTGGAAAGTAAATGCAATCCATACAGGTTCATACAAATCCACATTCAAATCATTTACAGTTTCTACTATCAGATCTCCATTGCTG
This sequence comes from uncultured Actinomycetota bacterium, assembly GCA_964415365.1. Classification (GTDB taxonomy): domain Bacteria; phylum Actinomycetota; class Humimicrobiia; order Humimicrobiales; family Humimicrobiaceae; genus Hydromicrobium. Next base: position 6,779 of record CAYPYW010000021.1, read on the forward strand.
TTGTATAATCTTGCTTTGAGACTATTTCCCGAAATATAATAATTGATATTAACACATGCATATACGATTTCGGTTGAAATGAATTGCTGTGTTTTATTTACAGGGGCAGAATTTTCGTCAACTTCATTTGCCAGTGATACACCTAAGATTTTTATCTCAGGTTCCTTAATTACAAAATTTGCTGTGCTTTTTAATTCTCCATTATGGTAGAAGTCAATTTTATAACTTCCAGGCGGGATTACTCTGACTTCCTCACTAGTTTCAATATAAGACATAGCATATCCTTCAAAGTAATCACTCTTACCTTCGGAATATTTTGAACTCTTATCTAAAATAACTTCTCCAGTGTCAAGACTCATCCAACTGAAGCGATAATTATCTTCCCCTTTGGTACCGGAGTAATTTATACTTGCATATATTTTTTCTATTCCGATATCAAATTCATTTTCTGGATATGTCGGCTCAAACGTTTCCTGGTTTATATCCTTACAGACTGCTAAACTTCCAAAAGAAAGCTCAGGTTTACAAGCAGCTGCAAAAAAGGTCAACCCGGAAATGAGAATTATCGACAACAGTACTACTAAAGATTTTTTTAAATTCATCATTTTCATATTTCTTTCATACTCCTTATTACATATACTAATATTTAGAAATTAATTTACATAATTTTTATATATATATTATATATTTATAAATTTAATAGTCAAACATTTTATATAATAATTAGATGCTTAAATCTTTAAACTAGGCTTTTGCCAATTTATAAAAACTAATTTGGGAATGAATTCAGAAAGTGCAAAAACCATCAAGACTGATGGTAGTACTTAAGATAATATTGTTATATTATTAAGGAAACAATACTATTTAATAATGAAAGAATTCTCCTTACTGATAAAACCGGCCTCAGCAGACTGCAATATGAATTGTAAGTACTGCTTCTACCTGGAAAAATCATCACTTTATCCGGAAGTTAATGTTCACCGGATGTCAGAAGCTACCCTGGAGAAACTAATCTCTTCCTATATGAAAACTTCTCAAATATATTATACTTTCGGCTGGCAAGGAGGAGAACCTACCCTTATGGGATTAGAATTCTTTAAAAAGGTGGTAGAACTGCAGAAAAAGTATGGAAAAAGTGGAAGTATGGTTACAAATGGGCTGCAGACCAATGCAACCTTCATGAGTGACCAGTTTGCAAAGTATCTCTCAGAATATAAGTTCCTGCTGGGAGTGAGTCTGGATGGCCCACAATATATACACGATCACTACAGAAGATTTTCTGGAGGGCATGGGACTTTTAAAAAAGTAATGAAGGGTATAGAGATACTCAAGAACAATAATGTCGACTTTAACATCTTAGTATTGGTAAATGATTTCAATGTGAATAAGGTGACTGAGATTTACAGATTCCTGGTAGATAGCGGCTTCTATTTTCATCAGTACATTCCCTGTGTAGAATTTGACAGCCAGGGTAATTTCTTGCCCTTTTCTATTAAAGGAGAGCAATGGGGAAATTTTTTAATCAAACTATTCAACCAGTGGTATCCGCAGGACATACACAGGGTCTCCATAAGGCTTTTCGACTCAATATTAAATTACCTAGTACAGGGTAAAACCACTGTTTGCAATATGGAAAACAATTGTAATCAGTATCTGGTAGTAGAATATAATGGAGATGTCTACCCCTGTGATTTCTTCGTCAGGGAGGATCTAAAACTGGGAAATATAAATGTAAATAGCTGGGAAGAGTTATGGGATTCTGTCACCTACCTTAATTTTGGTAAAGCTAAATCAGATTACAGCTTTATATGTAGTTCCTGTCAATATCTGAACCTCTGTTATGGAGATTGCTTAAAATATCGAGATTTTAATTCAAATAGCCCAAATGGTTCGCGAAAGTTATCCAAATTATGTTCAGGATGGAAAATGTTTTATGAGCATTGTTTAAAAACTTTCAGAGAAATGGCTGAGAGTTTCAAGCGTAATAATGATTTTTAAAATGAAAACGACGAATATCCAAAGATGATATAGTTAAAATTATCAGATTAAATAAGATTCGATAAATGCCATAGATTGTACTATCATCTTTTAAGCCTTTTTTAAACTTACTGCGCAGGCTTTGAACTCCGGAGTTTTTGATTTGGGATCCAGGGCTGCATTGGTGAGGATATTGGCAGGAGAGTTTGCATAGTGGAACGGCATATAGACAACTCCTTTTTTGATTTTTGAATTTACGATTGACAGTGCCGTAATTTTTCCTCTCCTTGATTTAACTACTACACTGTTTCCGTTTTTGATCTTTAAGCCCTTTGCATCTTCCGAGTTTATCTGAACCGTATTTACCGGAGCCATTTCATTTAAGCCCCTGACTCTGCCGGTCATTGTTCTGCTGTGATAATGATACAGAATCCTGCCGGTGGTGAGAATAAAAGGATATTGCCTGTCGGGAATTTCAGCCGGAGGAATGTGTCTGACAGGAATGAATCTTCCTTTTCCTCTGGTAAAACTATTTGTATGTAGAATTTTCGTACCTGGATCATCATAATTTCTGCACGGCCACTGCAGGTTTTCATTCTCAAGCCTCTCATAACTGATTCCGCCGTATATAGGTGACAGGGCGGCAATCTCATCCATGATCTCGGAAGGGTGGCTGTAATTCATTGGATAACCCATTTTGTCCGAAAGCATACAGATAATTTTCCAGTCAGGTATAGCATTGCCCGGAGGGTCAACAGCTTTTCTGATTCTCTGAACCCTTCTTTCCGAATTAGTAAACGTGCCATCCTTTTCAGCAAAGCAAGCGCCCGGCAGGATGACATCGGCAAACTGGCAGGTTTCATTCATAAAAATATCCTGAACTACAAGGAACTCCATTTTTTTAAGGGAAGATGCTACATGGGATAAATCAGGCTCGCTTATCATCAGGTTTTCACCCATAACATAAAGAGCCCTGATTCTGCCTGAATTTGCACCATCAATAAATTCGGTTTCGGTCAGTCCTTTTTTGGATGGTAAATTAACGGACCATTTCTTTTCGAATTTCTGCCTCGAAGCATCGTTTTCCACCTCCTGATACCCACTGAATAAATTGGGAAGTGCGCCCATATCACAGGCACCCTGCACATTATTCTGACCTCTCAAGGGATTTACCCCGGTACCCTTTCTCCCGATATTACCTGTAAGCAATGCAAGATTTGCCAGTGTCATAACATTGTCAGTGCCGCAGATATGTTCAGTAATACCCAGAGTGTAAAATATGGAAGCATTTTTGGCAGTCCCATAAATATTTGCAGCTTTCATTAAATCCCGGGTATTCACACCGGAAATCTTTGCTACTTTTTCCGGAGTATAGGTTGAAAAACACTGGATAAACTCATCGAAACCTTCGGTTCTACTGGCGATAAAGTCCTTGTTGTGCAGTTTCCGGTCGTAAATCAGTTTCATAATCCCAAGGATAACTGCAATATCTGTCCCTGGATTTAGTTCCAAATGTACTGCCGAATATTCCGCCATCCGGGTCTTTCTCGGGTCTACCACAACCAGCTTTAGTCCGTTTTCCTGAACACACCTTATAATCTCATAGCCTATAACCGGATGAGCTTCAGTCGTGTTAGATCCTATTACTATTGCAGCATCGGCATATTTTATATCATCGATGGAATTGGTCATTGCGCCGCTTCCGAAGCTTTGCATCAGGCCCGTGACTGTCGGGGCGTGGCATATCCTTGCACAGTGATCTACATTATTGGTCCCGATTACTGCCCGCATAAATTTGGACACAAGAAAATTTTCTTCATTGCTGCATCTCGCCGAGCTTATAGCAGAAATAGAATCGGGCCCGTATTTATCTTTTATAGCTGTAAGCCTCTCCGAAACTGTTTTTAATGCCTTTTCCCAGCTTACTTTTTTGAATTTACCGTCTTCTGTCCTTATCATAGGAGTATCAAGTCTTTCCGGACTGCTAACAAAATCATGACCAAATCTTCCTTTAACACAGAGATTGCCTTTGTTTGGAGGTTTTCCCTTTTCTGCAGCTACTTTGACGATTTTATTATCTTTCACATAAAGATCGATTGCACAACCCACTCCGCAGTAAGGACAGGTGCTTTGAACTTTTTTCATCTCCCATGTGCGGCCTTTACCGATATACGGTTTGGGCTGAAGGGCATCAACCGGACAGGTGGAGATACAGTTACCGCAGAACACACAGTCCGTTTCTTTTAGAGACTGTTCGAACGCAGGAACTATTTCACATTCAAAGCCTCTGCCGACATAGCCAATGGCATTAGCACCTATAACACCGTCACACATCCTGACGCATCTTCCACAGAGTATACATTTCTGGTTATCTCTGAATACAAAGGGATTATCTTCCAGAACCTTTTTTTCATGCATCTTTCCGGTATAGGATACGTCTTTGATATCGTACCTGTACGCCAGATCCTGCAGCATACAGTCTCCGCATGACTCACAGGTCATACAATCAAGAGGATGATCGGATATTATAAGTTCAAGATTTGTTTTCACCAACTCTCTTATATGGAGAGTGTTAGTTTTAATTTTTATTCCTTCTTTTATTTTTGTCACACATGAGGCAACTGCTTCAGGCATTCCTTCAACTTCAACAACACAGAGCCTGCACGCCCCCTGAGGTCTTAGTCTGGGATCATAGCAGAGATGAGGAATAAAAATACTGTTTTCAAGGCATGCTTCCAGGATACTTTTACCCGGCAAGGTATAAAAAACTCTATTATTAATATAGATTTTTATTTTATTGTCTGGGCTGACCTTTTTTTCCATATTCCCTGTATTTTCTTTACTCTTCCCCTTTGTTTTTTTCTGCACAGTGAGTGGTCCTTCTAAGTAACAGGAAAATAATACTTAAGTAAAATTATTCTCAACTTATTTCCAAAGATTATAGCAAAATATTTTCGATAATTGTAGTAAACTCGGTATTTCCTGAAATTAAATTTTTAGTTATTAAACAAGTTGCTTTTTGAAATTTAATTTTATAAAATACCCTAAACCGTGAAAGTTACTAAATAAAATAGTTAAATAAGACTCCGAGCCTGCAAGTCCTAATAGGTAAAGCTAAGGATTGCAGGCCGATAGGGCATGATTGGTAACGGTCATACCTCCCGGTTTGGAAAGGAGTTGTCTAAATTTAAAGTAAGCTGCATTTTAAATGCGGCTATTTAAATCTTCTTCCTCGCCGGAAGAAGATTTTTTATTTGTCCGGGTAAAGAAAGTAATGAAAAACTTCAGTATCTTTAAAAATAACTTAGCAGGAAAACACTTCAATCGAAAATCTTCTTTCAATAGAAGTGATGAAATAAGGAGAAGTCTGAAAAATTTATGAAAATCATATAAGAAAGGTAAAAGATGAAAAAGATTATAATGCTTATCCTGGCACTTGTAGTTACATTTGCCATGGCGGTATCGGCAGGATGCACTGCCAGGGGTGAAGAAGCAGTTACTTCCGAAAGCTGGACGATTGAAGTAAAAGATGCTGCCGGAAAAACAGTGGAATTTACCGAAAAAGATGCCGCTGGTTTAGAAATGACAGAAATAACAGCAGCCCATAAGAAAAAAGACGGAAGTGAAGCAATGGAAAATTGGAGGGGTGTTCAGCTCTCGGATGTTCTGGACTACTGCGGAGCCAATCAATATACTGTTGTTACGGTTGAAGCATCGGATGGTTATAAACAGGAATTTGAAAAAGCAACAATTGATGACAATGGAACGATTCTGGGTTTTTTTCTGGACGGCGAAGAGGTAAGTAATGAAGATGGGCTGGTCCAGCTGGTGGTTTCAACTATGGCCTCGAAGGCATGGGTAAGAAATGTCTCAAAAATTTCGGTTATCGAATGACTGTTATAAAAAATGTGAAAGCCGTTTCTAAAACAGCTGACTCCGGAATTATAGTTGTTTACAGTAATAAATAGTGAACATCAATAATTTTAAAAGAGGTCTATTCTTTTGAAAATATCTTTTAATCCAAAAGAATATCTTAAGGAATTCTCCATATTCGAACTGATAATAATAGCTTTATGTGCTGCAATCGGCACAGCAATAAAGCCGGTCATGGTTCTTCTGGTTCAGGTTATTACCGGTCCCCTTTTTATACCGGGAGGAACTATAGCAGGAGGTTTTTATATGATGTGGCTGGTAATCAGCGCAGGACTGGTAGGAAGAAGAGGTGCAGCAACGTTGACTGCAGTAGTACAGGCACTTATGGTACTGGCTCTGGGAGTTATCGGTACACATGGAATAATGACACTGGTTACATATATTGCTCCAGGTATTGCAATAGATATCCTTCTTCTGGTAACCAGACAGAGAGCAAGAAATAATTTTTCCTGCTTTTTTGCAGGAATGGTTGCAAACTCAACAGGTGTTCTTTTAACTAATTTCGTGTTTTTTAGATTGCCGGTAATTCCCCTGATTTTAGTGATTGCAGGGGGAGCCCTTTCCGGTGGTCTGGGCGGCTTGATTGCCTACGGATTGATAAAGGGGCTTATGAAAACAAAGATACCGGGATTATGGGGGAATTAATGTGAAAAAAAGAAATATCATAATCATATCTCTGATTGCAGTACTTTTGATAATTGTAGGAGTACTTGCTTACTTAAATGCCGGTAATATGGAAGAGAAAAAGCAACTGGAAGAAAGTGAAATTATTTCGGTTAAATTCGATGGTAACGAAATCGGCAGAGCAGATATGGATTTCATAAGGAGTGCCGGTGAAAAGGAATTCAGCGCGGTTATGGATACCAGCGATTCGGGTCCGGAAGAGCATTATTATACAGGTGTTTTGATGAAAAACGTTCTTGAAAAAATGGGAATCAAAATAGAAGACTATAAGACGTTTTCGGTAAAAGCAATAGATGGTTATACGGTAGCTTTTAAAACAGAAGAGATCCAGGACGATGATAACGTTCATATTGTATATGAGGAAAACGGAGAAAGCCTGGGAATAAAGAGGTCAGGAGGTAAAGGACCTTACCAGGTAATAGTTAGAAAAGATCAGTTCAGTACACGGTGGTGCAAGTTTGTAGTTGAAATTGAATTAATAAAATAAACATCTTTCCAGAAAATGAATTCGGTTGAGATTAATAACTTATGTTTTAAATACCAGAATGAGCAAAACAATATACTTGATGGTATAAACCTGAAGGTAAATTCAGGCGAAATAGTTTCCATTACAGGATTGAGCGGCTGCGGAAAAAGTACACTGTGCTACTGCATCTGCGGAATTATCCCCCATATCTATAAAGGATTTGCCGAGGGAGAAGTGCTTATTTTCGGCAAGCCGGTAGATAAGATAAACTTTAGCCTGATTTCGACCAGAATCGGCATGGTCTTCCAAAATTACGATATGCAGCTTTTTTCACCTACGGTTGAAGATGAAATTGCTTTCGGACCTGAAAATCTCTGTCTCAAGCGTAAGGAAATAGCAAAAAGGATAGATAAGAGTCTTGAACTTGTAAATATGGAAAGATATAGATTCGAGCACCCGGAGAACCTTTCAGGTGGTGAAAAGCAGCTGGTCGCCATTGCCTCGGTACTTTCGATGGATCCCGACGTACTGATTTTTGATGAGGGTCTTTCACAGATAGACAAGGAAGGCAGATTAAGAATAAAGGATGTAATCATACGATTAAAAGACTCCGGCAAATCAGTAATCATGATTGAGTATGATGCAGAAAATCTGGATATAGCGGATTCTGTTTTTTTCCTGAAAGAAGGAAAATTAAAGAAGATAAGTAAAGAAAGGATACACGGAGATTTAATTGACTTTTATAAAGTTTGACAATGTGTCTTTTGGCTACAAAAGCAGTAAACCGGTAATCAAAGAAGCAAAATTTGAAATTAACCGGGGGGATTTTATCGCCGTAACAGGAGCTAACGGGAGTGGGAAAACCACTCTTGGTAAGCTGATCATGGGAATTTTAAAACCCACGGGTGGTAAAGTCTATATGGAAGATAATGATATCAGTACCATGAGTCCCGGCCAGATTGGCAGGAAAATAGGATATCTTTTTCAAAATCCGGAACTACAGATTTTTGCTTTAACGGTAATGGAAGAACTTTCCTTTCCTTTGAAGATAAAGAATGTCAGCGGAAATATTATAAACGATAAAGTGGATAAAATTCTTAAGCTCCTGCACCTAGAATATCACCGGGACAGCCTGACCTTTAATTTGAGTTATGGGGAGAAACAAAGGCTGGCTATAGCAGGTATTCTGATAAATGAACCCCATTTTTTGATACTTGATGAGCCGGCCACCGGCCTGGACCCGATAAGGAAAAATATACTGCTTTCAATCCTTCAAAACCTTCTGTCAAAAGGAGTGGGCATGATGGTTATAAGCCATGATGATTCTTTTATAAAGAATTTTTCAGGAAGGACCTTTAAAATATGCGGAGGTGAGATTTTTGAATAAATTTCGGATTAAAGCAGATGTAAGAACGAAGCTGGCGGTGATTATCTGTTTTTCCAGCACAGGAGTATTTATCCAGCATGTTTATGTTCTGGCTGGGATCCTGGCACTTTCCCTGTTATGCGCCTTTCTGTCTGGAGCCGGCCTTGTAAAAACGCTTAAAGCTACCAGAGGATTATGGTACCTTTTCTTCGCCATTGTAGTTCTGCAGAGCATATTCCTGCACCGGGGAGCTGCGCTTCTCAGTATAGGAAATTTTTCGATACTGACCACAGGTGGAATTTTGAGAGGTGCGGAATTTCTAATGAGGGTATCTATCATTGTGTTCTCTGCTTCTATTATAACTACTTCAAACTACAGGGAAGTAGTCCAGGGTCTGGTACAGCTAAAAATCCCCTATGATATTGCATTCATGGTTTCAGTGGCTATTAGATTTCTGCCTCTTTTCCGTAATGAAGTCAGGGATACCCTGACCGCGATTCAGTTGAGGGGTATTGAACTCAGTAAAATACCATTCAAAAAAAGGCTTAGGGTATATTCCTATATTTTTATGCCGGTACTGTCCGGTGCCGTAAGAAAAGCACATACTCTCTCAATAGTAATGGAAACCAGAGCTTTTAGAGCATACCCATCAAGGACCAGCTTTCTGGTACTCAGGTTTTCCGTCAGAGATTATGTCATAATAACTTTATCTTTTATTTTTGCGGCAACTGTTTTTATAATTTATTATGTATTTAAATTTCCGGGAAGGATAATATGAAAGTATTTTCTGTAATCGGCATATCCGGATCAGGAAAAACTGCTACTACTGAAAATATCATAAAGGAATTGAAAAGAAGGGGCTATTCTGTTGGCTCAGTAAAGGAAATACAGTGTAAAGATTTTACAATAGATCAAAAAGGCACTGATACATATAGACACAGAAAAGCAGGCTCGGAAGTGATAACCGCCAGGGCTCATTGTGAGACGGACATCATGTATTCGGGAGATCTGGATATCAATAAAATTCTGGAATTCTATCGCCAGGATTACGTAGTTATGGAGGGAGTGGCGGATTATAGCTGTCCGATGATTCTGTGTGCAAAGGCGGTAAAGGATATCGAAGAATACGGCAGCAGGGAATATTTCGGGAGAATCTTTTTGATTTCCGGCGCTGTATCCAACGAAATCAATGAATATAAAGGAATCCCAGCTATCAATTCAACAAATGATATTAAGAAACTAGTCGATTTCGTCGAACAGAAGTTATAATTTGTGAAAATTGATTTTGTTAAATGAGGCAAACGCATATGATGACCAACAAGCTATCTGTAATCAATCTTATTGATAAAGAATTCGTAAAAAGGGAATGCATCGAAAAAATAATAGTGGAAGAAAGACTGTACAGTAAAAAGAACAAATTACATAAGATTAAATTCATATTTAACGAAGAAAGAGAATCCGGACCTGCTTATTTTGCACTTAAATTATACCGGGAAGAAGGATGGGAGAAGAGAAAAGAAAAAGAATATTCAATGCTTAAGGCCCTAAAAGAATATGCACCCAGAAACAACATTTACGTTCCTGATGTAGTCTATAAAGGAAAAGATTTTCTGATAACTAAATTTGTGGAAGGAGATACTCTGCTTGATTATATTCTTGCAAAGGAAGCAAATAATGAAGAGATTGGATTTAACGAATTAAATCCTCTTACGGCTTCATGTGAAATAATCAAAAATTTCCACAATATTTCAAAAGAAATTACCGGCTGCTCTTATGTATTTAATGATGTTAATCTGCGTAATTTCATAATAAGCTCCAGACTTTACAGGGTCGATTTTGAAGATTGGGCAGAGGGATGTCTTGAAGGAGATTTTGGAAAATTCATAGCTTTCACTCTAACCTATAATCCTGCTTTTTCCAGCTGGAAAATCAAACTTGCCGGGGAGCTGTCGAAATATATTTGTAATTTTTTTCATATTGACAGGAGCAAATTACGAATAGAAATAGAAAAGGAATTCCGGTCAATGGAAAGAAGGCGGAATTTACAGCCCGGAGTTTTTGAAAAGTACAATATTTAATTTTCAATCAAAAAATACTTAATATGGAATACAAACAGTCCGTCTTTTCGAATCCCTCAAAATATGCGCTTGTGGCATATTTTACACAGTTAAAATTTACTGGGCCTTGCAGACTTCAGTAACTCCATGGCGGAGAGGGAGGGATTCGAACCCTCGAGGCAAATTTACACTCGCCTAACCGCTTAGCAGGCGGCCCTTTTCGACCACTCAAGCACCTCTCCACGCTTTCCAGCAAACAATATAATAACACAGATTTTATAAAAAAATATATACTGGAAATTCATTATCTCACTCTAATTGCTTACAAATAAACAGGTGACTACTAATGTACTATCAGAATAGACAGACCGGAAACACTGAAAGGCTCATAAATACCCTGGTTTTATAGTAAGGTAAATAATATGAATAGATAAAGTATCTTCTACTCAACTTCCTCTATAATATAACTACTGCTTCCAAGTCCGATCTTTTCCAGCTCATCTATTTGGCCGTAAGGATCCTTCCCCCATATCTTTTCAAAAAGGTGTTTTCCTTCCCGCAGTTTTCTTCCAACAGGAAGTGAGCCGGGAAGTAAATTTTCAGCCTTTATGGCATCAAGTGATGCTTTCTCTATCGCTACAAGGTCATCTGAAGCCATTATTCCTATGTCTGGTACGAGTGACGCTGTTGAAAAACCCCAGCAGTCACAGAGCATGGTTATACTAAGCAGGACATTTATATAGTATACACTATCTCTGCCAAAAGTTTTCAGTACCTCATTAGTAGATATGGCCAACCCTTTCTGGAAATCTACAAAATTCTTACCTACAAAAGTGAGGGCGTTATTTGGGCATACTTCAACACAATGCTGACAAAACGTGCAGTGATGGAAAAATAATTCATATTTCCCCTCGTCATTGAACTTATTTGCTTTATACCTGCATTCATTAATACAGGTCTCACAATGATCGCAGAGTTCTTCATTCCACTCTATACCGCCTTCCAGAGCATGGACCTCCCTTCGTGTATTCGACGTAACACAACCCATGGCAATATTTTTACATGCGCCGCCATAACTACAGGAACCGTGCCCTTTTATATGCGAGAAATCAATCAATACTTCAGCATCATGAATATTACCGGCTACCTGTACTTCTTTAAGTGATTTAAAATTGACCTTCTTCGAATAATAATATTTATCATTCGCGCCTGCCACCGGAACAAGTTTACAGCCTAAAACTCCCTCGGAGTAACCTCTGCTTTCGGCACCACGGACTCCAAAGTTGTTATTATTCCTGTGATATAAGTCTGTAACAAAAACATCTCCCCCTGCGCCTTTTAAAGCTTTCACAAGTATTTTTGCAAATAAAGGGTGAATGGTGGTATAGCCCAGATTACTGCCCAGGTGCATTTTTAAAGCCACCGATTTACCCTCAACCATTTTCTTAAGCGGCAGCGACTTAAGCATTCTTTCAAATTTTGCAGGAAGAGTTGCACTCGCCTCCAGCTTCTTGAAATTAACACTTGCAAATTTAACTACGGATTTTTTCATTTTCTTTCTATCCCCTCCCGGAATACTCTCAAGTCTTCTCTTCTTCGTAATTAATTCTACTACAATTATCCACTATTATCTCTTTAACATCAATTTCCGGAATTCCAAAATGGTGCGCCTGGAGGGATTCGAACCCCCAACCTTCGGATTCGTAGTCCACCGCTCTATCCAGTTGAGCTACAGGCGCCTACCTTTTACACCAAAGCTTATTATCTGCATAAATAGAAGAATTGGACCTGCTGTATATCAGCACAGCAAAAATATATTTATTATTGGAAAGTAGCAGTCATCACCAGATCAGGAAATTTCATTTAATTCTTTTAACAACCCGCTTATATCAATGCCATAAATCTTAGAAATCTGGCCAAGTGTTAATATACCTGCCTCATAAGCTGCCATTGGACAATGCAGGCAGGGTAGTTTATATTTATTAATAATTTTACTTGCTTCTGGTGAATTCAGTACTTCCGATAATTTTGTATTTTCGGTATATTCATTTGTCATAGCTTTTTTCATAAGTTGCTTACACACCTCTCTCAGTTTTAACTTTTTAAAAGTATATCCTTTTTACCTCCTTTTGTATACTCTCCAATAAAAAATATATCAGACATTCTCTATAATCTGGAGACTCTAAAAAAAACATGTATGAAAAGTATTAAAGATGGTTTATAATACTCCTATAATCTAATTCTAATAAAAGTGCTGAAGAACAGTAGATATACAATATCTTAAGAATCTGTGCATGCTATGAAGGGGTAGAATGGTACAGAGAAAGGAAAACAAGAGTTCAAGCAAAGATAATCACATTAAGAGTGGCCACCAAAATATACTCCACGAGTATTTCAGTGAATGCGATCTGTTTCAAAAACTCATAGACAACATTCCTGATCATATTTATATCAAAGACAGTAAAAATAGGTATATTATAGTAAATAAAGCAAAGGCTGACTTCACAAATAAAAAACCAGAAGATTTCATAGGAAAAACAGACTTTGACTTTTTCCCCAAAAATAAGGCAGAGGAATATTCCAGAGATGAAAATTTGGTTATGAAAAAAAGAAAATCCATTATCGACAAGGTAGAGGAAGTATCATATTCCGATAAAAAATTCTGGATGTCCAGCAGTAAAATACCCTGGTACGATAGAAATGGAAAAATTATGGGAACTATGGGTATATCCAGAAATATAACCAGAAGAAGACAACTGGAAGATAACATTTTAAGCGGGGAAAAAAGCATCTTCGACTCCTTAATGGATAATATGACCGAGAGCATATTTTTCAAAGATTTAAATAGCAGATTTATTCGAATTAATAAGGCATGTGCTGAAAAGTTCGGCATAGAAAGTCCGGAAGAAGCAGTTGGGAAGACGGATTTTAACATCTTTAGCAAAGAGCATGCAAAACAGGCATTTGAAGATGAGCAGAATATAATAAAATCAGGCAGACCTATAGTAGATCTTGAGGAAAAAGAAACTTTCGAAAATAAAGCTGATAAATGGGCATCGACTACAAAGATGCCCTGGTATGATCAAAACAAAAACATAATAGGAACATTTGGCATAACCAGAGACATAACAGGAAAGGAAAAGGCAGAAGAAAAAATAAAATATCTATCCTTCCATGATATGCTTACAGGACTATACAATAGAGCATATTTCGACGAAGAACTGAGAAGACTTGACACTAAAAGACAGCTCCTCATTACTATAGTAATGGGAGATATAAATGGACTCAAAGTGGTAAATGATGCATATGGCCATGTCAAGGGAGATATATTCCTTAGAAGGATAGCCGATATCCTGAAAGAATGTTTCAGAAAAGAAGATATTATTCAAGATGGGGAGGAGATGAATTTATCTCCATACTTCCCCATACTTATACAAAAGATGCAAAAGGCATCATAAAGAGAATAAAAGAGATGTGCAGAGAAAGAAGCACAATCGATATATCTTTAAGTATTTCATTTGGAGTTTCGGTAAAGAGATCACCATCAGAAGATATAAATGCCGTGCTAAAAGAAGCTGAAGATAAAATGTATAAAAATAAATTATTGGAAAGTAAGTCTGCCAATGAAATTATTATATGCTCGCTTAAAGAGAATTTGAAAAAAGGAGGTCATAATTATGTAGAACATACCAATGAAATGAAACAATATGCTCTAACAATAGGAAAAAGACTCAAGCTTTCCAGTACAAAGCTTGAAGAATTGAAATTACTTATGGATCTACAAAATATAGGAAAACTAGCTCTGGCAGACGAAATAATGTCAAAGCCAGGAAGATTTACTGATGAGGAATGGAAGATAATAAAAAAACTTCCAGAAATGGAATACCGTATTGCAGAATCATCAGCAGCACTCAAACCTATATCAGAACCAATACTTTCCCATTATGAGTGGTACAATGGTGAAGGATACCCGAGAGGCATGAAAGGTAAAGATATTCCGATACTATCCAGAATATTATTTCTTATTAATTCCTATGAGGCTATGACAATGGATAGACCATACAAGAAGAAGATGACTAGAAAGGAAGTTATAAAAGAGATAAAAAGGTGCTGTGGAGCTCAGTTCGACCCTGAAATAGTTAGAATTTTTCTGGAAACATTAGAAAAGAACCCAACCCCCTAAAATATACGCTTGTGGTATATTTTGCATAAACTAACTCTATCAATCTGTGCAGCCATTAGTGACTTTATGGCGGAGAGGGAGGGATTTGGTCTTTCGTCTCGCTCCGCTCGCTGCAGAGCCGCGGACTCCTTTGCTGACGCTTCGTCCGTCCTTTCAAATCCCGGAAACATGGATCCACCATGTTTCCACCATTTGTATCTACCATTAATTATTATATCTATGGCGGAGAGGGAGGGATTTGAACCCCCGGAAGGTATAAACCTTCAACGGTTTTCAAGACCGCCGCATTCAACCAGACTCTGCCACCTCTCCAGGCAAAGACAAATTATAGCATAAAATTCGTATTTATAAATGTCATTCCAAAATCCGCCGATTGCCGCAGTAAATCAACTTAAAGAAGCTGTGGTTATGATATTTAAAACTTCACCAACATTAATATTGGTTTAAATTTGAAGGTAGTTTTAGATTATTAACTCTGCTTTCTTCTGGAAATTATTTTTATCCCTCCCATATAGGGCAGAAGTGCTTCCGGAACTCTTATATTTCCATCATTATCCTGATAATTTTCATAAATTGCTATCAAGGTTCTCCCCACCGCACAGGCAGTACTGTTCATAGTATGAACCAGTTCTTTCTTTTTCCCATCCCTGTACTTTATATTAAGCCTTCTTGCCTGGAAATCAGTATCATGGCTGCAAGAGGCTAACTCTCTGTATTTCTCCTGCCCTGGAAGCCAAACTTCCAGATCATATTTTTTAGCATTAGGAGCTCCAATATCACCGGTGCACATATTCACAATTCTGTAATGAAGTTCCAGCCCCTGTATAATTTCTTCAAGTGTTCCTTTTAACTTTTCGTATTCTTCCCAGGATTTTTCAGGATGAGCAAAAATAAACATTTCAACCTTATCAAATTGGTGAACCCTGAATAATCCTCCCATATCCTTACCGTAAGTCCCTGCTTCTCTTCTGAAACAGGTGGAAAAAGCAGTATATTTTAGAGGAAGAATATCCACATCCAGGAACTCATTACTATGATAAGCGCAAAGCGGAACTTCCGAGGTCCCGATTAAGAATAAATCATCAAGCTCAGTTTTGTAATACTGAGTTTCTTCTACAGGAAAAAATCCTGTACCGTACATCGCCATCTCTTTTACCAGCAATGGCGGTATAAGCGGCGTAAAGCCCTTGTGAGTCAATATATTAAGAACATACTGGACCAACGCAAATTCCAGCAAAACCGCTTCATTCTTTAAAAAAACAAATCTTGAACCGGAAATCTTTGCCGCTCTTTTCTCATCAAGTATGTCCAGATTCACACCGAGATCAATATGATTCTTAGGTTTAAAACCAAACTCCGGTTTCTTGCCATAATAGGACTCAACCACATTTCCGCTTTCGTCTTTACCGACAGGTGTGGTACTGTGTGAGAGGTTAGGATATGTTGAAAAGTGAATTAGAAACTTATCCGCAATGTCAGTCAATTCAACTTCCATCTTCTCTAAATCCTCATTCATCTTTTTCATCTGGTTAATTTTTTTATTTTTCTCTTCCCCTTTAAGTCCCGGTATTATTTTTGAAGCCAGATTCTTCTCAGACCTTAATTGGTCAATTTTGAACGTAAGATCTCTTTTTTTTCTATCCAGCTCAAGACCAATAGCAATATCAATTTTTAAACCCCTTTTATTTATTTCTGACTCAAAAACCTGAGGGCTCTTTCTAAACAATTCCAAATCAATCATCAGTTTTCTCCACTCTTATTATTTCATATTGCTTCCAACCCATTTAGGATATGAACCTAAAATTTTTACCAGGTATACACTTTTTCTCAGGGCTTCAATTGCCCCAAAAATATTTTTATCATGTAGATGACCATCCAGATCTATCATAAATACATAATCCCCAAGATCTTTTTTAGCCGGTCTGGACTCCAGCCGGGTCAGATTAATGCTTCTTCTGGCAAATTCTTTGAGTATATTATATAGACTCCCGGGCCTGTCCTCCTTAAGAAAACATACTATCGAAGTCTTATCCTTGCCCGTCCTCGGCTGTATTTTGTTCCCGATGAAGACGAACCTCGTTTTGTTATCCTTGTTATCCTCAATATCGCTCTCTATTATTTCCATTCCATAAATCTTTGCTGCAGTTCTGGTTCCTATCGCAGCTATATTATCATTCTCTTTTCTTAAAATTTTAACAGCCTCGGCAGTACTGTTAGCAGCTATTATTTCAGCACCTTTCAAATTTGTTGACAAAAATCTCCTGCACTGCGCAGTGGCATGAGGATGAGACATCACTTTTTTAATATCTTTGAGTTTAATTTTCTTTTTGCCGATAAGACTGTGTTTTACTGGAATGGTTACTTCTCCTATTATCTTTGCTTCACTTTCAAAAGCAAGGATATCCTGAGTAATATTTACCGAACCTTCAATGGAATTCTCCATAGGAACCAATCCCTCATCGGCCTGGCCACTGTCCACACTTTTTATGACTTCTATTACCGTGGGATAGGATACCTTTTCTATCTGGCTTATGTCTTTAACAAATCTATCCAGAGCTTCCTCAGTAAATGTTCCTGGTGGACCAAAATATGCTATTTTCTTTTTCATACTCATATTAATATACCCTAAGAGATCAGTGATAATAAAAAATACTAAACATACATTTTATTGATTGAAAATAATATAAAACAAAACAAGCTTTGTAAATCAGGATTATTTTTTATGGAAGAAAATCCATAGGGTTATTAGGAACACCATTTACTAAAACTTCATAATGCAGATGAGAACCTGTACTGTTTCCAGTATTCCCCATTGTTCCTATTATATCATCCTTCTTTACTTCATCTCCAACACTGACATTAATTTTACTGAGATGAGCATAAACCGTAGTATACCCGAATCCGTGATAAATTATAATTTTCCTGCCATAACTCCCATGCCAGCCCGCATAAATCACTACCCCACTGGCAGTTGCATGGATGTTGGTACCAATACTATTGGCAATGTCCAGCCCTTTATGCCTGTAACCACCTCTTCTTTCTCCAAAAGTGGATGTAATATCTCCGTATGTAGGCCAGATGTTAGGAGTATGTTCCATCAGGTATATATGGTCTTCCATATTCTGCTTATCGCGGGATAATATCTCTGACATTTCAGGAGCTTTAGCAAGGAGATCATCCAGCAAAGCATCTATATCATCCAGTTCCTCTTCCTGGTCACTAATATAGTAATAAATTTCATTGGGGTCTTCTTCAAGTTCAATATCAGAGCTCAAATCTGCAACATAAACCGCAACTTCTTCGGCATATCCACCTTTTCCGGTAATATCTCTGACCATACGGTCAAGATCTTCTACTTCATTCAAATAACTTTCCAGAATTTTTGTCTTTGTTTCTATTCCCTTAGTTTTCTTTTCAAGGTTTGCCAGTTCTACCTCTTTATAATTAACCTTATACTCAACTCTTTCAAGTTCAGCTATTTTCTCACTTAATTTCTGGCGGGTAAGAAACAGATCTGAAACCAATATAACAGCAGAGGCTATTATTATTACAAATACGATAAATAATAATCTTAAAAGGTTATGGGTGATTTTTACTTTTCTTACTCTTGATTTGGCATCCGACAAAATCAGTAGAGTAAAAGACTTATGCTTTTTATCCTCCATAAACAAATCAATCTGATTTTAAAATTAGGTATAATATTATAACCTATAAATATATTATGGAAAACCTTTTTATTTAAATTTTTTATACAAATATTAGATACAGCGGGAGCACAGATAGAAGACATCTGACATTTCGTTCTAATCTTCCATCATAAATTTGTAAGTAGCTGTATTATTAGTTGTAAGCACCTCGTCAGGTACAGGGCCAACAGTTATTTTCAATTCGCATTTTCTGCCAGGATAAGCAGTGAACCCCGATATGGTCACTACCTTCTGTTCTGAAGGGTTTATTGATTCAATAACATACTCTTTTTCTTCAGAAATATTGTCCTCAGTCATATATTCCATAACCACTCTTACATCACTTTCTGAAATATTACCCTGATTTTGTATGGTGACAGCCACACTGATTTCAGATCCATTAGCCAATATCAAATAGTCACCCTGCTCATTAAGAACCTGGGGATGAAATTCTATACTGTCACCAATAACTGCTACACCCCTTCTCTCCTGCAGTTCGGTTACAGTTTTAATTTCTGAAATAAATCCCATAACATTCTGGGTATTAGTCAGATTTCTATCTTTAAGAATTACCGAATCAATTATAGTCAGATTATTTATTCCCAGTATTTCTCCGGACTCTTTTAACTTATCCTGAAAATATAAATATATTTCATCACTCATAAACATATATAAAAAAGTATTTGTTATCTGAGTAGTGGATATATCCACATCCAGATCCTGCAATGCATTAAATAAGGCCGGTCTGAAATCCTCATAGGCTCTATTTCTAATCTCAAAAACCAACTCCAGATATCCCTGCGCAACTTCAAAAAATTCAGGGGGATTTAATTCTTTGCTATTTTCTAAAATTACCTTGCTCTCCTCTATTATCTCCATAAGTTCGCTATCCAGATCTTCCCGGGATAATTCCTTTGCTCTATCCATTGTATTAAAAAATTTATAAGAGACCTTATTGGATTGCTGAACCAGGACCGAAATGGAGTTTACATAATCAGAAATAGTTAATCTTTCCACATCAGTTAGCTCTTTCCTACTAGCCTCGCAACTCCACAAACCAGAAAGCCAGCTTACTATTACCACAGCAATTATAATCATTACTATCAGAGTTATGATTGTTTCTCTTCTGCCTCTTCTTTCCAAAAATGCCCTTTCTGGCTAATAGAAATAAAGATTTTAACTATTTACAAAGACTAAAACACATTATACAAATGAATATTGGAAAACTCAATTTATACGCTGAATTTAAACAGAGCAACATCCCCGTCTTTCATTATGTAATCCTTTCCCTCGCGACGGACAAGCCCTTTTTCTTTTGCTTCTGTATATGAACCAATATTTATAAGAGTGTCATAATCTATTACTTCAACACATACAAACCCCTTCTGGAAGTCCGTATGGATTTTGCCTGCAGCTTCCGGTGCTCTGGTTCCTTCTCTAATAGTCCATGCTCTGACTTCCGGAAGTTTTATAGTTAAAAAACTTATAAGCCCCAGCAGCTTGTAACAGGCTTTTATTAACTTATCCATGCCGGACATAGGAATACCAAGACCAGTCATAAATAGTTCCCTCTCTCCGGGATCCAGCTGTATTATTTCTTCCTCAATTTTGGCACTTACTACTATTACTTCCGATTTTTCCCCGGAAGCATATTGCAGGAGCTCCTTCACGTTTGCCAGGCTCTCCATATCCTTCCCCATATCAGCTTCATCTACATTGGCAGCGTATATAACCGGCTTGCCGGAAAGCAAAAAAAGCTCATCTATAATTACTTTCTCTTCATCGCTGAGCTCCATATTTCGCAGGGGAATTCCCTTACCCAATTCTTCTTTTACTTTCCTGAGCAACTCATATTCAGTTATATACTTTTTCTCTCCACTTTTTGCCATCCTCTGCGTCCTATCAATTCTTTTTTCTACGCTTTCCAGATCAGCGAGAATCAGCTCCATGTTTACCACCTCGACATCTCTTACCGGTTCTATATCTGAATATACATGCGATACATTTTCATCTCTGAAGCACCTTACAACATGAACAATAGCATCCACCTCACGAATGTGAGACAGGAATTTATTCCCCAGACCTTCACCCTGACTTGCACCTTTTACCAGTCCTGCTATATCCACAAATTCAATAACAGTGGGGATAACCCTTTCCGGCTCGACTATTCTGGCCAATTCTTCAAGTCTGCTGTCCGGAACCGGTACTGTTGCAATGTTTGGCTCTATAGTACAAAAGGGATAATTTGAAGCTTCTGCGCATGCCGCAGTTATAGCATTAAACAGTGTACTTTTACCAACATTAGGAAGACCTATTAGTCCTAGTTTAATTATTAAGCTCCTATTTTGATTTTCAAGATATTTATTTTAAAATCCGAAAGAATTTGGGCAATAAATCAATTTATTTTACAATTACTTTTCTTAATTCTTTAACCCTTTTCCAGCAATTTTCTTATTTCCTTCAGTTCTTGTAATATATCTTCAAAAATTAAAACTTTACCTATAGGTACACTTTCTTCTTTTGATTCCTCTCTTCTTGCTACAAGATAAGTTGAATCTTTTACCTTTTCTATAATTGTATTCCTTACTTCTTCAAGTTTTCTTATTCCATTTATTTTAAGCTCGGCTTTTTCTCCCTGTTTTCCGCCAGCACCTGCCGTCTGTACATGGATAGTCCCGATATTGTAATACCTCTGTAGCGGTCCCTGGGTTATATCTACATTAGTTATCTTTGAATATGGAACAGTAACATGTTTCTTCCATACCACTCCACCCTTCATCTTGACCCCTTCATCATCAATATAATATTCAAGAGCATGGAAGGCAGCCGGAATCCATATAATTACAGGAATCATAATTACAATCCAGCCCAAAATCGAAACTCCCACAACCTGCACACTGACCTCAATTGAGAGAACAGCCAAAAATATTATTCCCAGTACAAGTAAAATCGCCCAGGTTATAATCCACAGTATTTTTAATTCTTTTTCTGGTTTTAATTTAACTGTATCCATTTCAACCCATCCTTAAATGTCTGTTAATAAAGACAATAATTTTAACATCAATTGAATTTATGTATAAACTTCAGTAATAATACCATAAGAGCAGCTACATTAAAAAATTATACAAAGGATAAGGATTAAAAAATAATCTTCAACAGCTTTACGTTTCTCTATATCTTCTATATCCCCTCTTTTTGGAGCAGCATCTTCAGATTTCTCGGTATCACACTAGTATAATCCTCCAGGCTCAGAAGGTTTATCTTATCCGTAATCGCTGACGGAAGCTTTTCGGCTGGTAGGTCCTGAAGTAAAATTTCAGTTTCCTCTGCAGTAAATTCTTCTACATCTTCAATCCAGTCAACAAAAGGTTTATTATGCGGGCACACAATCTGGCATTTCATACAACCAACCAAGCAATTGTGCGACTGTGGTTTAACCCATGCCGGAAAATTTCCCGGTTCTTCGTTAAAAAAAGTCAAGCACCGTTCCGCATTGATTAAAAAACGTTTGGAACTTATAGCTCCGGTAGGACAATTTCTTAAACAAGCTTCACATTCCAGGCAATCTTCCAGTTCCTTCTTTTCATGCCAGTTCTTATAGCCACAACTGATGTTTGAGTAAAAAGAGGATAAATGAAAAAAACTGCCAAAATCCCGGATATAAGAGATATTATTCCTTCCATACCGGCTTAATCCACTGTAAGCAGCTATTAATTTTTCCGGCAGCCTGGCAGGCAGAACCATATATCCTGTACCCTCCAGATAACAATCAAGGATTCCCTTGATTTCTTGATCTATTCTTCCATGACCTACGTATGTAGGCGGAATTACAGTGGAAAAAGTTTGTTTTTAATATTAAAATGTATCCTGTTCTGGGGTCTTGGAGCAGCCACAATTATCACAGATTCTGGTTTAAAGGAATCCTTTTCAATATCAAATGAGAAATTACTCAGATACAAATTATATATTGCTTCGCCAATATATTTATCTTCATAGAGTCCATTAATTTCATCTTCAAGCTCTTTTAACCTGCCAAAAGGAATAATCCCAGCTCTGTAATTATATTTTCTCAAAAAGTTATTTAAACCTTCAATCAATGATTAATCCTTTCTATCAAAATTTAATAAGTTAGCAAATATCTCTACCGAAAAGATCAGTTAAAAATGGTGGAGATGAGCGGAGTTGAACCGCCGACCTCTTGTCTGCCAGACAAGCGTTCTCCCACTGAACTACATCCCCACTTGCTGCTTCTCTCCACTCGGCCGGTGCGCTACTTTAAATTACGGACCCGGCCTATTGTCTCACTGTGTTTGATCGCTATAGAGCCACAGGCTTCCTTATCTTTGCTTGATCCAGTTCACTCTTTTAAATCTCTGAAAACATGCACCTGCAGTATATCTCTAATAATATGGCTTCACAACTTTCATCATATCTATTAAATCCACTGGTGGGCGAAGGGGGACTTGAACCCCCATGTCCTTGCGAACACTAGGTCCTGAACCTAGCGCGTCTGCCAATTCCGCCATTCGCCCAGTGATGCCTAATTTTGTCTATATTACCTGCTACTAACTCATTGAAATTATAGTGGATATAAATATCCAGTTTAGAAGTATCGGTCATCTGACCTTCTGAATCAACTTCAATCTTATCTATAAACTGGTTATTATATTTTTCCAGTCAATATCACTTAGCTTGCTAATACCCAGTTACAGGCTTTTTAAAAAACCCTGTAAATTATTTATTTTCTTTTCTCTTAGCTTTTCTAATTTTTCCTTATTTTTTAACTTATATATTATACTATTAATTTGTTTTAATTCCTTTTCTTTTTCCTTTAATTTTTCTTCAATATTGCCTTTTTTTATTGATTTAGGCACATTTTCATTCATGTAAAGTTCTAACAGATTATCAATATCATTATTTATCTTATCTTTCTTGTTTTCAAATTCAATAGCTTTAAAATCATTGTTTAAAATCTTGCTGCTTTTATTTAGCATATACTTCTTCATATTATCAGGATTTAGAAGAAAATATTTTATATCATTTTTTATAATTTCTTCAATAAGTTCTTTTCTTACTGCAGCACTGCTGCAGGGTTTATTTGTTACTTCTTTTTTCTTTCCCAGATCTCCGTAATAGAATACAGTACCTTTTTTTGTAGAATATCTGCCACCATAGATTATTAAGGATTTCATTTAATTCCTCTTATCACTGTTAGTGCCTATGTAATAATTCTACACAATAGTGATTCTGATATCTATTCAGTAAATACTGACAGTTTTAAAAAAATACACTTTCTTACCTGTTAATACATACATCAATCCAAGGAATAGATAGTACAGAGAGTCAAACAATTCTTTTAGGAAATCTGCAGAGAAGATAAGTCAAACACAAACCTTCCTTGTTACTCTAACTTAAAGGTTATACTGTTAGTTTTTTGACTGAATTTCTAATTACTAAACTTGGTTCAAATAAAAGCTGTTTAATTTTCTTATTATAATTGTTTTCAATGCTTTCAAGCAATATTCTAACACTTTCGTTACCAATTCTTTTAATTCAATATCCTCAACTGAAGTTGCTAGAGGTTTTTCACATAGAATATGTTTATTTCTTTTAGCTGCTTCAACAACAGGCTTAGCATGTGCAAAGTCAGGTGTTACTACTGCTACGGCATCACATTCTACACTATCAAGCATTTTTTCATAGTTAGAAAAATATTTTACATTAAATTCCTGTGCTAAATCTTTAGCCCTTTTTTCAGAAATATCACATACAGCAACAAGTTCAGAAAGATGATGATTTGAATATATCTTTGCGTGAGCTTTTCCCCAACTACCCGCACCAATTATCGCTACTCTTAATTTATCCATTTTTCTGTCTCCTATTAATTTCTTTCCTTCTAATTTACTAAAAATATAAAAAAATATTTATTAACTACCAATTGAAATTAGACCTTTAAAGAATCTTAAGAAAATATTATTAGGGTCAAAATCTTCTTTAATTCCGCACATCAAATCCATTCCAGCCGAGCTACTCACGGTCCCTACAAAATCTTTCCGCTTAGAGCCAATACCATGTTACCACTACTTAGGGTGCTGCCAAGTTTTTTAGTTGCCTGATATAGTTCCTTTAAGACCTTAACTCCTAAATCATACCATCCTTCCATAGTGCTTTTAGAGTTCTTTACTAAGGTTGCATGTAAGTTATCATCACCAGTATGACCATAACAAGGAATTTGAATATTGTACCTTTTAGAAATCCTGTCCAACTCCGGCATCAAATCAGGAATAGCCGATATGGGAATACAATATCCTCCAGACTCAAAGATATGTATATGCCTAAGCCAACCTTGTATAAAACGCAATTATAGTATGTTTTAAAAAAACAACATCTGCAAAATGCATTCATATTCTTAGGTAAAATAATGGTGATCACAGTAATTATCACCATCCATTAATGTTTTTGTTCTTTCAAATTTGATACATTTATTAAAAGCTCTAGCTAGTGGTTCATCAACTTCACAAAAAAATCTACCAATTTCTGGCTTTCCAATTGCTCTAAAGTAAGTAGCCCATGGACAAGCTGTAAATTTGAAACGAACACTATCTTTTCTATTTTCAACAATTTTAAACTTATGACCTTGAGTAACCCCATTAACTAATAATTTAATATATACTTTTAAATCTCGCTTTTTAAATTTTTTAAATCCTTTAATGCTTAAATCTACAATAGAATCTATAAAGGCCTTTTTTGCTAGTTTAAAACTTTCTCTTCCGTACTTTTTTCTAACTTCATCTATTATTTTTGAACTAACGATAGTAAATAATTCAATTATTAAATTTTCTGCTTCTTCAGGTGTTCTTCTTCTATCTTGCACATGATAGCCCATACTTGTCCTTCTTTATAATATAATTTTAAAATTTATATTTATAATAATTCCCCTTGCCCATTTAAACTGGTTATTACCAGACTTTGTGTAACAAGTTATTGAAAAAATAAAAAACTGTTAAAACTGGAATTTAAAATAATAATAGTGTAACTACATATATTGCACACTATATAAAACATCTACTCTCCTCTATAAATTAACCTCTCACATTTTTAAAAAATTTTTTTACTCCTTTCCCCTCTCGTAAACTATCTTCCCTTTAACCATCGTAAGCTCAACCTTTAGCTTTTTATCCAAAATAACTATATCAGCATCCTTACCTGGCTCAACGCTTCCCTTTTTGTCTTCAACTCCTAAACATCTTGCAGGATTAATAGTCGCCATTTGAATCGCCTCTTTAAGTGAGACTCCAACTATATCTATCATATTGCGAACAGCTTTATCCATAGTTAAAACACTACCAGCCAAAGTCCCATCCTTTAATCTTGCTTCTCCCTTAGTAACTATAACTTCCTGCCCTCCCAGATTATAAGCACCCTCCAGTTTGCTTGTCGCTCTCATGGCATCTGTAATAAGGATTACCCTTTCTATTTCCTTAATCTTAAGCAGTATTTTCATAGCTACAGGGTGCAAGTGTACTCCATCAGCAATCATTTCCAGCGTTAACTCCGGGTAAGATAACGCTGCCCCCACTACTCCAGGCTCCCGATGGCTGAACCCTCTCATAGCGTTAAAAGTATGAGTAACATGAGTTATACCAGCCTTAATACCTGCCTGTACTTCCTTATAAGTAGCATTGGAATGTCCTACTGAAGCAATAATATTATGCCTATATAACCAACGAATAAGTTCTATTACTCCTGGCATTTCTGGTGCAATTGTAACAATACGAATCAAGTTACCAGAAACCTTATTGAATTCAATAAATTCCTCGACCGAAGCTTTTCTTATATCCTTCTCTTTTTGGGCTCCTTTCTTTGCCGGACTGATGTACGGACCTTCAAGATGTACTCCCAAAATTTCTGCAGCTCCGGTTCCTTTTAAAAATACTTCATTTACGCTTTTAAGACCTCCAATAATTTTATCTTTACTCATAGTCATTGTAGTGGGAAGAAAAGCTGTAGTACCAAAGCGAGAATGAGTTTCAGCTACCTGCTTTACTGCCTCGTAATCCCCATCCATAACATCAAATCCACCACCACCATGCACATGTATATCAACAAAGCCTGGAACTATAAATCCGTCTTTAGCGTCAATGATTTCTGCATCCGCCAGGTTAGTTATATCCCTCCCATCCTCAATTGAGCTGATTTTTTCTTTTCTAATAAAAATAGCCTTATCCTTAAGCAATTGAAAAGGCGTAATTACGTTACCAATTAAAACAATAGTTTTTTTATCCTTACCAATCATTTCAAAAATTTCTATTAGCTTCTCAACTAAATTTATTATGTTATTACATTTATTTACCTATCAATGGCAAACTGGCTGCAGCTATAGACTGCCCTACTCTCCTGCTGGATTCATCGGGTAGATTGAGAGTAATCTTGCTTGCAAGCTCAGGAAATTCCTCTTCTAATACTTGCTCTGCTTTTTGCATAATTATCTGACCGCCTTCTCCTGACGTAACCCGTCCTAAGACCAAAACAACCTTTATCTCGTAAAACTGAGCATAGTGAGCGATACTGTAACCTAGATAACAGCCAATTGTTTCAAAGACTTTTCTTGCCCGCTTATCTCCTCCAGCCATAAGTTTCTGTATAGATTTTAATTTATCAGCAGGGGTTTGATCACCATCAAAAACGATTCCTGCTTTTTTAGCAAGCCGTATAGCAGCTACCTGCGATAAGTACTGAACCCCACACCCCCGATCACCAGACCACTCATCGACAGGTGCTTTACTATCCAGGTCAACAGGCACAAAGGCCAGCTCGTTTAACCAGTCATTGATGTTTCCTTTTCTATTTATATAACCTCCTGCTTCACTGGACCCCATAGCAATACCCAGTACTGCATTTTTCTTCAAAGACATAGAACCAGCAAGAGCTGCAACTTCACCATCATTTATTACTTTAAGAGGGACACTCCACTTACTCTGGATGTCTAAAAAAATATTTTTAACTTTCTTGTTAAATAGTTCTTCTGGAATTCCACGAAATATTGAAGCGCTCATTACCCTATTATTTATGTAGATTCCCGCAGAACTTCCTCCTATAGCATCGACACGTGGCATATGGGCAGCAGCACGGTGCAGCATAGACATAATTTCATGATAGTGGTAGCACGGGTCAGTTTGCTTACCCGGATTCCACACTACCTCCTCACTAAAGACAGCTCTACCATCTATAACCGCGCTAACTTTTCTATCACTTGCGCCGAGGTCAAACCCGATCCGGCATCCTTCAAGATGCCCCCCTAGTGATACAGATTCTTCCCTGGCAGAAGGGATTTCATCGATATTCATATTAACTACTTCAAAAGGCTTCTCATATATGCCAGACATAAATTTAGCATCAAAAGCACGTTTTTCTCCCTCAGAATATATTTTTTTAATATATTCGCCAATCTTCTTTGAACCACCTATAATTATTTTATATCCACCATAAATCCATAGAAGTGCTTTTGCTAATCGTTCAACATACTCATAATTAGAGGAAGCTAGGTCAGATCTATCTGAAAGAACCCTAGTTTTATATACCAATACAGAACCATCCTCTTTTTCAATGCCAATTGATAGAGGAATACTCTCCCCTGAGTTTTTGACATTATCCAAGAAAGTACGGCTCCATAAAATAGCAGGCCGGAAATTATTATCAAGTGGCAGTTGAACCTTTGGCTTTACCAATGATAATAATTTTCTCCTCATAATACTTCACTATCTTTCTATACAAATTCAGTCAAATATTCTTTTAAGTTAATCCTTTTTCAGAGTTATAGGCAGAGTTTTATTCGCTTTATATTTACTAATCAATGTTTCACTAGCTGCCTTTAGATTAAAAGGACCATAGTCATAAATTATTAAAAATATAGTTACCCCAAGTAAAATCTGAAGATCTCAAAGACTGCTTGATAGAATTACTACCCTTCCAATTGAGACTCCCACAGTATGGTTCCTATCTCACAAGTATTTTATTCTACTTTTATATTCCCCTAGTAATTTTTTATTAAATTCATCTCCACCGTCAACATTCGCACTTATAAAAACTGGTGGGGTTAAACCTCTTTTCATTAAATTTTCAATCACCTGGACCATTACTGCATTCATAATATAACAACCACAAATTGTTGAAGTTGGTCCTGTTTTTTGTTTCATTCCTTTCACCTTTACAACTGCATCTCCAATTACGCCACAATTATCCAGAATAACATCAGCTCCTACTTCAAACAACCTTTTACCACTGGAATGACGCGACTTTACACTTCTTGAGAACTTCAAACTCGTAAGTACTATAAGACTTGCTCCTTTTTTCTTTCCTTCTATTGCTACTTCAATAGATACAGGATTTCTACCTGAAACTGAATGAACAATTAATACATCTTTATTTGTAATACCAGACCCTTCAACAATTATTCTCCCATAGCCTTCGAGCCTTTCTATTTTAGAAGTATTGCTAATAGGATGTTCTAATGCTGTCAATCCTGAGGCGAATATTGGATTTACCGGTATTAATCCACCTGCTCTAAAAAAAAGCTCCTCTGTTATAATACCAGCATGCGTAGCACCAAATATATAAACAGCTCCTTTACTAATAATTGATTCCACTATTATATCCGCAGATTTAATTATATTATCCATCTGTGTTTTGTAAATTCTATCCAAGATCTTGTTGGTACTCTCAAAGTAATTCCCTGCTAGCATTTTATCTCCCTATCTTAAATATTTTTACATTTTTTATCATCAATACGATGATTTTATTACTTGTTTTATTTCTTCACTTAAAGTACTTGAGGATTCTCTATCTAAAATTATGGTTAAATCTTTATGTAACTTTAAAATTGAAACAGGCAATAAATTAGTAACACCTCCTTCAATAAAAGCTTTTACTTCTTCAGATTTTTCTTTTCCCGAAGCTAAAACCAAAATTCTTTTTGCCTTAAAAATGTTATAGATCCCCAAGGTTAAAGAATATTTTGGGAGCTCATTCTTAATTTTATACTTCTCTTTGTTAACTTTAATAGTGCTGCTTTTTAATTCCACCAATCTTACTCTACTATTAAAATCACTCCCAGGTTCATTAAATCCAATATGCCCATTGTCTCCTATACCCAAAATTACCAGGTCCAACCCTCCTTCTTTAATTATATTTTCTTCATACAAGGCACACTCTTCTAAAAAATTCTTATTTTCGCCATTGTAATAATACTTTTTTTTAATGTTTATATGTTTAAAAAAAATATTATCTATGTAATACCTAAAACTATCTTTAGAATCATTAGAAATTGGATAATATTCATCAATTAAAAAACCAGTAATATTAGAAAAATCTATTTCTTTTTCCTTATATAATCTAATTAACTCCTTGTAAAAATCCACTGGTGTCAACCCAGTAGGAAACGCTACTGTTTTTACATCACCTTTTACTATCAAATTTTTAAAATAGCCTGCAGCTTTTTTTGATAGTAATTCATAATTCTTTTCCATTAGTATTCTCATTTTCCTTTACCACTTTTTATATACATTTACCATATATTTTTCATAAACTTTATCATTATGATCAGGCTCTACACTTTCAACAGTAGGTGAAATAAATACATCAAGCTTCACACCCTTCTCTGTCAGTAATTTTGCTGTCTCAGAAACTAAAGACATCGATATTACTATACCTGTTACCGTTGAAGCTGGAGCTACTTTATAATCTAAATTTTTTATCTCTACCAAAGCGTCCTCTACCGGAGCACAGTTATCTATAACTACATCAGAAATATCCCCAAGTCTTTTACCACTCGAATGTTTTGGTTTTGATATCTTTAAATACTCCACATTTGTTATTGCAATAACTTTCATTCCTTTACTTTTACAAATTAGTGCCATCTCAACCGGTGCTGCATTTATACCACCATGTGAAAACACAA
This sequence comes from uncultured Actinomycetota bacterium, assembly GCA_964415365.1. Classification (GTDB taxonomy): domain Bacteria; phylum Actinomycetota; class Humimicrobiia; order Humimicrobiales; family Humimicrobiaceae; genus Hydromicrobium. The sequence goes on from CAYPYW010000021.1 coordinate 37,087, forward strand.
CAATTGAATCATCTTTTGTCATTTTGTAGCTTTTCAGTATTTCCTTAACATAACCTTCTTGCCTTTCTATCCAAAGTAATTCTCTAGTTCCACCTGACCCAACCACACTGTTCCACATTAATCTGCTATCTGTGATTGGCTGAAGACCAACAAAAGTTCCATATCTTGGGAATACATCCATACACGGTAATACTGAATGACCACTGCCAAACAAAAATACAAACCTCCCTTTATATATAGAACCAGCCATTATTTTAGCTGCTTCTTTTATATTTTCTTTTTGTTCTTTTTCCAACTTCTTTAATAAACTTTGAATTTTCTTTAAGTAAACTTCACAAGACATTTTTACCCCCAGTCTTATAACCTATAGATCATAAATTGTTAATAATTATAGTTCGAACTATAAAATACACAGATTTAGTCTTAACTAATTTCACCTTAGTTTTTTTTAACCTAATATCCATTAAACATTTCTCCTCTTAAATCATTCCAAAACTTTACAGTTCTTATAATTCATCCTCTCTCTACTGCATTTATCACTGCTCCAATCAATGCAGCATTTTTAATTTTACTTAGTCTTATTTTTAAATCCTTAGTTATATAAGGTTGAGAATTTCTTATAACTATTTTTTTTAAATAATCAAGAGCAAAACCCATCTTGGATCCCACCCCTCCTCCAATAACAACCAGATCCAAATCTAAAAGAGTTACTATATTTGAAATCGCCATTCCTAGATATTCCAACATTTCCTCTACTATGAACTTTACTTTCTTATTTTTTTCTTTACATTTATACAGCCCAAAAACTTCTGTTGGAAGAATCTTTCTACCTTTACTTATATCACTTAAAAATCCCCTCTCTACTAATCCCGTTAGATATTTTCCCGAGACTCTAGATTCCAACCAACCTAGGATTAATGTTTTATCTTTGCTTATTTCATCTCTATCATTGATAAACCAGCTAATAGCACCAGCCAAATTGTGGCTTCCCGAAAAAAGTTTACCCTCTAAAATTAAACCAGCACCTATTCCTGTCCCAATAGAAATAAAAATCATATTATTAACTTTCTTCTTATAATGCATGTAATACTCTCCCAAAGCTGCTGAATGACCATCGTAACTTAAAAAAGCCGGGATACCAATTTCTTTTTCAAAAAAATCTCTTACATTAAAATTTTTCCAATTTCCTAAATTTGGTGTCCAAATAATAGTATCTGTTTTGCTATCTATCACAGAAGGTGCACAAACTCCTGCGCATCTTATTTCTGTAGTCTTTACTGATGATTTATCAAGAAAAGATTTCAAGTCATTAACAATGCAGGTAAAATCTTTAAAAACATTCCCGGTACTCTTAATAGGCCTCTCTGCATCATTTAAAACTTTAAACTTATTATTAAATAGGCCATAGTGTACCTTAGTTCCACCTATATCAATAGCAATTAAATATTTTTTATCCATAATTTCCCCTCTACACACAATCTATTAATCCCTACTCAAATCTACAGTCACCTCATATCTATCAGCTCTCATAAGAGATTTAACAAACTCTATAGGCTTCTTATTTAAATCAAAACTTATTCTTTCCACATAAAATGCGGGTGAATTATCTGGAATTTCCAATAATTCTGCTTCTACATCATTAAGCAGTACAGCTCTATAACTTTCTTTTGCATATTTAACTGCTATGTTGTACTTTTCTTTTAATAAAATGTACAAAGATCCAATTTCTTCAACTTTGGATAACAAATCAGGAAACCTCCTATAAGGTAAAAAAACTTCTTGAATGCCCATAGGCTTATTATCGGCAAACCTTAGCCTTTTTATATATGTAACCTTTTCTCCATCTTTAATCTGCAACTTTTTGGATATTATCCCATGTGATTTAATAACTTTTTTCTCTAATTCTTTTGAATAAGGTTTATATCCCCTATCTATCATATCTTCAGTAAAGCTTTTCAATATCTTAGGCCCTTGGCTAATTTTTGCCATAGAAACAAAGGTACCTAGGCTTCTTTCCCTTATTATTAAACCTTTGTTTTCTAAATCCTTGAGTGCATTTCTAACTGTTGTCCTGCTAAGATTATACTTTTCACATAATTCTTCTTCAGTAGGTAATTTATCCCCAGGTTTATACTCACCAAGTTCAATTTTTTCCATTATCAAATCCCTCAGTTGATAGTACAAAGGTAAGGGACTATCTTTGTTTACTTCCTTCACTATAACACCTCTCTTTACAAACTTTATCTATTAATTTCGATAATCAAATCTGCTCAATCTTCAATACACAGACTTCCAGTGATTCTAACTCCCGCCGGATTCTAAGCCCATTTTCATAACTCCAATTTACTTCCGCCTGACTGGTAAGATCCAAAATTCTATATTCTCCTTTAGGAACCTGAAGACAGAAACTTATATCAGCTTTTTTGCTCCCATGGTTAAAACCAAATAAGATCTTGTATCCCAAACCTTCCATGATCCGCCCTTCTGCTGCTTTGTCCCCATCCACACCCAGCAGGGTTTCGACATTAGCCCATCTTATTAGATTTTTTAGAAACCTTCCGTTTTTATCATCTCGATCTTTTTCATAAGCTCCACTTATTAGTGAGCCTACCAATATCGCTTTTCCTTCGCCATAGTTATTTATTATCACTGCTGGAGAACCATCTTCAAAACACGCCAAAATCTTTGCAGTATCCTTTAATGGCTCTAAAGCCTCCTCATAAACTGACCCCAATATCTCCATTTCATCCGTTAAAGAGGGCATTAGTTCCTGTAACGATTCCACACGTAGTTTCGGCTCCTGCCTCTCACGTATCCATTCTTCCCTACAACCGAAAACCTCATGCAGACCAAAACCCGGTATCACTTCAGAACATTTTCCTTTTTCATCGCTCCACCCCGGTCGGACTTCCGCTACCAATTTCCCACCCTTACAGACGAATTCCTTTACTCCATCTGCAATTTCAGACGTCATCATTATAGAAAAAGGCATAAAGATGAGTTTATAATTTTTAGTGAGC
>CAYPYW010000022.1:0-37425 GCA_964415365.1 uncultured Actinomycetota bacterium
ATGAAGCAACGATACCGTTTCATATAGATTTTAAATAAAGCAATTCGCCTCCTTGACAACCATACCTAAAGTGATTAGAATTTTCACTTAGTTTCAAAATAGCTGTACAAGGTCAAAAAAAAATTAAAAATCAAAAACTTTAATCGAATTTAGTAAAGGAGAGGTATAAATTGGAAATTCTAAAAAGAAAATTGCCGGTATTTATTATTATTCTAACTCTTACACTGTCAATCATTTTAATGATTCCTTCTGTATTGTTTGCACAGGAAGACGAGGAAGCAGCTACTGAAGAGGAAGTTGCACCACCCGAACCGCCATCAATTGAATTTGAAACTACTCTTCCCAAAATACAGGCAAAAGATGGAGAAACATTTACTTTTAGCTTCAGCGCAATATATAGTCCGGGAGACACAGACGACCCGGAAGAAAGGACAGCCGACAAAGCCTTTGATATTACAGTTGAATATCCGGACGGCTGGATTGCTGCCGTTGCAAGCGGTTCGACAGAAGCACTTACTATCAACTTAACCCCTAACAGCAGTGAATCTCTGAAACTGGTAGCCGTACCATTGGTAACACAGCAACCCGGTGAATATAATCTCAAGGCTACTTTTAAATCTGCTGTAGAAGGTGAATCACTGGAAGGATCGATAGAATTTACTGCAGTAATAACTGCCACTTATGAAATAAAACTTACCTCAAAAACAGGGAATTTGACCACAAAAGTGACTGCAGGAAAAGATAACCACTATAAGCTTATTGTGACCAATAATAGTTCAACATCCGTTGAAAACATAACCCTCAGCTCAACCGAACCCGAAGGCTGGCAGGTTAAATTTGATAAGGAGACCATTGATTCAATTGAAGCCGACGAAAAAGCCGAAATAGATGTAACTATAAATCCGCCTGAAAAAACCGTTGCCGGTGATTACATGCTGACCTTCAAGGCATCCAGTGAAAATAGCGAATCCAGCATTGAAGTCAGGACAACTGTAGAAACCCCCACAATCTGGGGAATTGTAGGAATAGGAATTATTGTAGTGGTTATAGTTGGCATTGCTATAATATTTACAAGATTGGGAAGAAGATAAATTATGAGTGACAACAATAATTTAATAATTTCCAAAAATCTGTCCAAGAAATATAATGAACACCTGGTGGTTGACAATTTCAATCTAATCATCAAGAAAGGTGAGATATTCGGGCTTCTTGGGCCAAATGGTGCTGGCAAGTCCACCATTATTCTGATGACTCTGGGACTTACTGAACCTACTTCAGGAAGTATCAGTGTGGCCGGGTTTAATTCAACCAGAGAACCCTTGAAGGTTAAAAGAATAACCGGATATCTTCCTGAAAAAGTAGGCTTTTACGAAGATATGAGCGCAAAGGGCAACCTGGCTTACACTGCAGAACTAAACAATATCCCTTACAGGGAAATACCCAAAAAAATTGACGAAGCCCTGGAAATGGTGGCACTTTCCAAAAATAAAAACCAACTGGTTAAAACATTTTCCAAGGGAATGAAGCAAAGGCTTGGAATTGCAGATGTACTTATAAAAGAACCGGAGCTTATTATTTTTGATGAGCCCACCGAAGGTCTTGATGTCAAGGTGGCAAATCAGATCCTGCAGAACATACTGGATTTAAACAAACAGAAAAACATTACATTCCTCCTTTCATCCCACCAGCTTAATCTTATGCAGAGAGTATGTCCCAGAGTAGGAATTCTGTCCAAGGGAAAACTCATTACCGAAGGAACTGTTGAAAGTCTTGGAAGAAATATGTTTGGTGGAGGAAAATACAGAATAGAAATTGAGTTGGAGAAAGTATCCAAGGAAATAATAGAGAAGTTAAAGAAACTGGACAAAGTAGTAAATGTAATCAGAACCGATAACCAGATCCAGATTGTGTGTGATAAAGATATAAGACAGGATGTATCCAAGCTTATTGCCACCGAAGGAATACTTATGACCAGAATGGATATGAAACAGGACGCACTGGAAGAGATTTATCTAAAATATTTTAAAGAGGAGTAAAATGAGAAGCGTTTTAACTGTATACAGGAAAGAGCTTTCCGATCATTTTAGCAGCAATAAATTTTTAATCCTTTTAGCATTGATATATATTGCAGGACTATCATCTACCTATGTTGCTCTCACTAGCATCAGAGAATCGGCAAGTTCACTGAGTGGTGGTAATGTATTTCTATACTTATTTACCACGGGAGGAGATATACTTCCTTCTTTTATAACCTTTATAAGCTTTTTTGTTCCCATAATCGGTATAATATTTGGCTTTGATGCCATCAACAGTGAGAAGAACAGCGGAAACTTAAGCAGGCTTCTGTCACAGCCAATTTACAGGGACAGCGTTATAAACGGTAAATTTCTGGCAGGCATTACTACACTTACAATAATCATAGCCAGCATCGTATTTATAATTTCAGGAGTAGGCCTTTTCTCAATTGGAGTACCGCCAACCACAGAAGAAATCTTAAGGATATTCTTCTTTATATTCATATGCGTTTTTTACGGAGGATTCTGGATGGGGCTATCCATATTGTTTTCGGTGATTATGGAGAAAACCGCTGCATCGATACTCACAGCCATCGCTATATGGATATTCCTTATGTTCTTCCTCCCTATAATTGCCAATGCCATAGCCAATGCAATGGTTCCGCTGGCGGATAATGCTTCGTTAGCTGACCAGATGAGAAACTATACAATAGATCAAAGCATTTCAAGAATCTCTCCGGCAACTCTTTTTAGCGAGGCCATCACTGTGATACTTTTACCTGTGGAAGGATCTATTATCGTAAATCCTGTGGCATATCAGCAATCTTATAGCAGCCAGATGTTACTCAATCCGCTTTCACTTGGGCAGAGTCTCATCCAGGTGTGGCCGCAGCTCGTAGTCATCGTCGCACTGGCAATTATATGCTTTGCAATATCGTATATTATATTTATGAGACAGGAAATAAGATCAACCTAGTCCTGGTGGGTGGTTGCTTCTTCGATCAGGCTGGTGCCTACTGATACCTTGTCCAGGCTGTGGATGGAGGCACCACTTTGCTTTATAACGTGTTCCACCCTATCGTAGTTTATTGAATCACCCTCACAGGTGATCTTTATATTCTCTACTTTCTGATCCATCTCAATTAAGGATATATCCACCCCATATACTCCGGGAAGGTCAGCAAGCTGTGATGAGAGTTCTACCATGCTGGGCGAATGAGGTTTTAGTACATCCAATACCACTCTTCTTATATTTGCCAATTTATTATCTCCTTTTTAAAAAAATATTAATCAATATAAAAGCTTGAAACAACAGGTCAATCAGTCATTTTACCTCTCCCCCCTTAAAATCTTGAGGCACTTCAACAAATCACCCGACAGTCTATCTTCCAGTACCACTTGCTTTCCGGTTACAGGATGTGAAAATTCCAACTTTTTTGCATGCAGGAACTGCCTCTCTAGTCCCAGTTCTCTGGCCATTTTTTTTGACTGGGTGCTGCCGTATGTCTCATCTCCTATTACAGGATGACCAATGTAGCTTAAGTGTACTCTTATCTGATGAGTTCTTCCAGTTTCCGGATGAATATCCAGAAGTGTTGCACTCATAAATTCTTCCACCACTTCAAACCTGGTTACTGCCTCCCTGCCTCCATCAATTGATATACTCATTTTTTTTCTGTCCAGTCTGGAGCGGCCAATAGGAAGAATTATCTCACCTTTCCTTTCGGAAAAACTACCCCATACCAGTGAAGCATAGGTTTTCTTAATTTCTCTCTTCTCGAATTTATCCGACAGCAGCCGGTGGGTATTATCGTCCTTTGCTATAATCAGAAGACCTGAGGTATCCTTATCAAGGCGGTGCACAATGCCGGCTCTCTCCCCGCCGGAAAGATTAGACAACTTATCATAATGATAGAGCAGAGCATTGACAATTGTATCTTTATCAAATCCCGGTACCGGATGCGTCAGCATTCCCGGTTTCTTGGATATTACCAGAAGATACTGATCCTCATAAACTATTTTAAGATTTATCTTTTGCGGTGTTAATTCTGTATGGGACTGATCTTCTTTGAAGCCTTCGACCGTAATCCTGTCATTTTCCGCCAGCTTGTAGTGTTTACTTACAACCCTGCCGTTTACTTTTACTTTATCCCTTCCGATTACATTCTGGATATGGCTTCTCGATATATTTTTTGCTTTTACAGTTAGAAATTTATCAATTCTCTGGCCGGAGCTCCCGGCATCTACTATAAAGTTTAAAGTGTCTTCTTCTTTCTTACTCAACTCCCCTTAAGTTTTTTCCTTCTTAAAATATTCCCTTAATACTAATATTATAATAAGGCAAAAACCAATTACAATAGAGCTATCTGCTACATTAAATACAGGTATGAACGCAAGATTAATAAAATCGGTAACTTCTCCCACAAAATACCTGTCAACAAGATTTCCCAATGCGCCGCCCAGTACGAGGCCTAAAGACACATTATAAAAAGCATAGTTAAGTTTAAGTATCGACTTGAGAAGAATTATCAGGACAATGGCCACAATTGATACTATAATCAAGATCCTGGTTCTATTCTGAAACAGGCCAAATGCCGCCCCTGTATTTTTGACAGGGGTTATATAGAGAATCCCCCTGATCACTTCTATAGAACTGTCTATAGGAACTCTCTGAGTTATGATATACTTTGTTATCTGATCAACAACTACAACACCAAATGCGGTTATCAGAAAATATACATTCATTAAAATATTTTTACCCGTCTTGCTTAACATTTATACAATACTCCCTACTACTTTGATGCCAATTTTTATCTTTATGTCATTTACCTTAATTTCTTTCACAAACATATCCCCCGTGAAGTTGTAACCCAGAGATTTGCTCAGGGTTTCCTTCATTATATAATTTTTAAATTTCTTTAAAACATTCTCCTCCATTCCCGGACCGATGGCAGTGTCTATGGTATTCTCTATTTCAAATCCAGCTTCTTTTCTTAAGTTCTGTATCTGATGCACCAGTTCTCTGCAGAATCCTTCTTCCAGTAATTCCTCCGATATGCCGGTAGGAAGACCTACCGTAAATTCCCCGTCACTTTCCACTCCAAAACCTTCTTTGCTTTTTATATCCACCAGCACCTCTTCGGGCAGGAGTTCTATTTGTTTACCATCCACAACCAAGCTTACATTCTTATCATTTTTAACCTTAAGCACAGTGCGGATTGGACTTTCCGAAAGCAGCATCTCTCTTATCTTGGGAACAAGGGAACCATATTTTTTACCAAGTAGAGAGAGGTTAGGTTTTATATCATAAGAAACCAGCTCATCAAGTTCTCCGGCAAATTCTATCTCTTTTACATTAAGCTCGCTCATTATTACATCTTCAAAATGATTTATGGCATCTTTTTTTCTGGTATCGCTGTCAAAATATATCAGCACCTTTTCGACCGGCTGTCTGATTTTTATATTAACTTTGCTCCTGACTGCTCTCCCCAGCCCTACTACTTTCCGTGCCGTCTCCATTTTAAAACTCAAATCCTCGTCTATCAGGTTTTCATCCGCAACCGGATAGCTTTCCAGATGCACACTTTCTTCACCACTGTCCAAACTTCCGGTAAGATTTTTATAAATTTCCTCGCTAAGGAAAGGTATAAAGGGTGCACACAGCCTGGAAATAGTTACCAGACACTCATACAGGGTTACATAAGCGCTTATTTTGTCCTTGTCTTCTTCGCTCTTCCAGAATCTCCTTCTGCTCCTTCTAACGTACCAGTTGGAAAGAACGTCGGTAAAATTCTGTATCAACCTCCCGCTCTCTGTAACATTGAAATCATCCATAAGTTCATTTACTTTTTTTACAGTTCTGTTTAACTCCGATATTATCCATCTGTCAATTTCAAATCTATCTTCTGCTTTAAGAGTGTGATTATAAGGATTGAAATTATCTATATTGGCATAAATCACAAAGAAAGAATAAGTATTCCAGAGGGTGAGTATGAACTTTCTCACTACTTCATCTATAGCCTTTACGGAGAAATTCTTGGACAGCCATGGAGATACACCGGTAAAGAAGTACCATCTCAGGGCATCCGCTCCCTGCTTGTTCAGGACATCCCATGGATTTACAACATTACCCCTGGACTTGGACATTTTCTGTCCACTTTCATCATTTATGAGGCCCAGACACAACACATTTTTATAACATGATTTTTTAAACAGCAGCGTGGAGATAGCAAGCAGAGTATAGAACCATCCTCTGGTTTGATCTATTGCTTCACATATAAAATCAGCCGGGAAATTATCCTTGAAAAGCTTCTCATTTTCAAAAGGATAGTGAAATTGTGCGTAAGGCATAGAGCCGGAATCAAACCATACATCTATTACCTCAGGCACCCTCTTCATATCCTTACCGCACTGCGGGCACTTTATGATAATACTGTCCACATAAGGCCTGTGCAGATCCAGCTCATCCGGGATATTTACTGCCTTTTCTTTCAGTTCCGCAATACTGCCTATACAGATTTTATGGCCATCATCGTCCATCCATACCGGAAGAGGTGTACCCCAGTATCTTTCTCTGGTAAGGGCCCAATCAACATTGTTTTCCAGCCAGTTTCCAAATCTGCCATCTTTTATATATTCCGGATACCAGTTAACTTCCTCGTTGGATTTTAAAAGATCATCCTTCACCTTTGAGGTCTTTATATACCAGCTCTTTTTGGCATAATATATCAACCTGCTGTCACATCTCCAGCAGAAGGGATAAGAGTGTTTTACTTTCTTAATGCTGAAAAGAAGTCCTCTTTCCTTCAAGTCCTCTATTATTCTTGGATTGGCTTCTTCTATGCCCATACCGGCAAATCCTTCAACCTTCTCTTTAAACTTTCCTTCTCCATCGACCATCTGTACTACCGGAAGGTTGTTTTCTCTCCCTACATTCATGTCATCTTCACCAAAAGCAGGTGCTACGTGCACAATGCCGGAACCCTCTTCATCAGACACAAAATCTCCTCCTATTATCCTGAAAGCATTGCCATTACCGTCCGCGTAGTCATAAAGCGGCTTGTAACGGTAAGAAACAAGCTTGCTGCCTTTAACACTGGCGGTAATCTTGTAACCGGCATCTTCCCCAAAGACTTCCGTAAGCAGGTTTTTTGCCAGTATCAAATTTTCACCCTTATATTCCACTTCTACATAATCGCTGGCTTTGTTTACTGCACCGGCAACATTGGAGATTAAGGTCCACGGTGTTGTAGTCCACACCAGAAAATATGTGTTATCCCTTTTGGCATAAGGAAATTTAACTATAACCGAAAAGTCTTCGACTTCGCTATAGCCCAGGGCTGTTTCGTGGGACGAAAGTGCCGTCCCGCAGCGTGGACAATAGGGAACGATCTTATAGTCCTGATATAATAAATTTTTATCCCATATAGTTTTTAAGATCCACCATACGGTTTCAATGTAATAGTTCTTGAAAGTGAAATAGGCATTATCCATATCCAGCCAGAACCCGATGCGCTCGGTAAGTTTCTTCCAGTCTTCTTCATATCTCATAACACTCCGCCTGCAGCGCTGGTTAAATTTTTCAATGCCAATTTCTTCTATTTCTTTCTTAGAATTAATATTGAGCTCTTTTTCTACTTCCAGCTCTACCGGAAGTCCGTGTGTATCCCAGCCGGCCTTTCTGGGCACATAATAACCCTTCATAGTCTTATATCTGGGAAAAATATCCTTATAGACACGCGATAGAACATGGTGCACGCCCGGTGCCCCATTAGCAGTTGGAGGGCCTTCATAAAACACGAACTTTTTTTTGCCTTCAGTTTTTTTGAGGCTCTTTTCAAAAATATTGCTGCTTTTCCAGAAATCAAGAATTTTTTCTTCCAGTTTTACCAGATCTACTTTGCTGTCAACTTTTTTAAACATAAATCATACCCTGTATACTTCTTGCTCGTAAATGTCTTTCCCAAAAACTGTTTAATAGATTTTATATAATTAGTCTAATTTTGTGAAGTGGAAATATCACTATCTTCTATAAGCTTCTGGAGAATTTTTGCCGATTTCACAGCCTGAGCTCTATAATGATTGTTAAAATATATGAAGGTTTTTTTGGTTTTTGCCGCCACCTCTTTTACGCGGGGCACCCACTCGCTGAGTTCTTCCCTGTTATAAAGATAATCGTACCTCTGGTAGGAATATTTTGGCCTCCACCAGTTAAGGTCGTTTCTGCCATGAAATCTGATATATCCTGCATCGCTTGTACTTATACTGGTAGGAGGAAGTAGTCCCTCCAACCTGGGCTCATCGACATTACAGAACCCTATATTTAACTCCCTTAGACAATCTACAGTTTCTTCCCTCAGCCAGCTTCTATTTCTAAACTCCGCACAGAGTTCCAGGTCTTTAAAATTTTCCCTGATCTGATTTAAATAATCGCAGTTGCTCTTGCTGAATTTAAAAGCCCACGGAAACTGCAGCAGCACCGATCCCAGTTTGTTTTTCTCAATCAGAGGCTGAAGCGAATAAATAAACCTTGCAATATCCTCTTCTTTTGAATCCCTGGTGTGAGTGACACTACTGTGGGCCTTTACCGAAAAAATAAAGTCGCCCTTAACTTTCTCTGCCATGTTCTTAAATATGCTGGGATATGGAAGGTTATAATAAGTAAAATTTATTTCAACTGTATTAAATACTGTGCTATAGAAGCTTAGTTGGTCTTTTTTGTCCAGCTCCGCAGGATAAAAGTTAATATTCCAGTCAGCATAACTGTATCCTGAAGTACCGACAAAAATACTTTCCATTAATTTATAAAAAATTTATAAAAATTGAGATATTTCGGCTAATATCTTGTCTTTGGACATAACACCGACAAGTTTTTTGACTACCTCGCCGTTTTTAAATAGTAATAATGTAGGAATGCTACTGATACCGAATTTTATGGCAGTATCTCTGTTATCATCCACGTTAAGCTTTCCAATTTTTAACCCTTCACTTGTTTCTGCCGCCAGTTTCTCAAGTTCCGGGGCAATCATTTTGCACGGGCCACACCATACAGCCCAGAAATCTATCAGGACCGGCTTTTCTGAATTAATTACTTCACTTTCGAAATTAGAATCGCTCAGCTGAGAAATAGCTTCGGACATTCTTCTTCCCTTCTAATAGTATTTTTACAATCCACAATTACAGATATTCTATCATTTCTATTTTTTCCACATTTATAAAGACGATCTCTCTTTTAGTCTTATTTCCCTCCATAACTTTTCCGGTTCCGCTTATATACTGTACTTCTGCATCACTCACCGGTATAAATTTATTTTTCTGGGATGTTATATAATCACTCAGTCTTCCATCTACCAGAGTGAAGACTGTACCTTTAACAACAGAAGATTCCGTCTTAATCTTTACTCTTACTTTTTGTTTTTCAATTTTCATTTGCATGGCTTTAAAAAAATCCGATGATAATTCTTCAATGATATTATCAGAGCTGTTTTTTTTAGTCAAATAAATTCAATCTTATCAACTACAAGTATAAAATAATAATACTATAGTGTAAAATAGTAATAACATATATAAATTTTTATTAAAAATTTATATAATTTGTATTGATATTATATGGCAATATACTATAATAACCTATACTAACTGAAACTTATCTTTTTAAGGAGGCCAAATGTATAAATGTCTGAACTGCGGGAACACTTATAAATTCATCGGGATGGTAAAAGAAGAAGGAAATGCCTTTATATACCAGAACTCGGATAAAAAAACCGATAAAACCAACATGGATTCCCTCACCTGGGCCTTCTTAACCTCAGACAACAACTGGAAATGCTCACATCATATAAGCAGATGTTTTTACTGCAAATCAGAAAATATAGAACAATTCTAACCGAATATAAACTAACCCGTCCACAAAATATCAACGCAAGGGTTTATCATCTTTTAGTGCTTCCCTTACCAGATTACTTGCTCTGAATAATGATTCGAAGGTGCCGGCATCAGTCCACCATCCTTCGAGAATTGAATATGTCATTGCACCTCTTTTAATGTATTCATTGTTAACATCGGTTATTTCGAGTTCACCTCTGCCCGAAGGCTTAAGAGTATCAATTATCTCAAATACATCACTGTCATACATATAAAGGCCGACAACAGCATAATTGGATTTTGGGTTTTTGGGCTTCTCTTCAATATTTATTACCCTGTCATCTTCAATTTCAGCGACCCCGAATCTTTCCGGATCGGTGACTTCCTTCAAAAATATCCTTGCTCCCCTATCCTGCTTTTCAAATTCCTTTACTGCATTTGAGATGTCATCCTTGATGATATTATCGCCAAGCATTATAACCATTTTGTCCTTATCAATAAAATTTTCAGCGAACTTTAAGGCATCAGCTATGCCACCTTCTCCTTCCTGATAGGTATAGCTTATATCCTTAAGTCCAAACTCACTGCCGTTACCCAGAAGTCTTAAAAAATCTCCGGCATTGTTACCTCCGGTAACTATCATTATATCTTCCAGTCCTGCATTCACCAGGGTTCTCAGAGGATAGTAAATCATTGGTTTATCATATACCGGAAGTAAATGTTTGTTTGTGACTTTGGTGCACGGCATAAGGCGGGTCCCCAGCCCACCTGCCAGTATAACCCCTTTCATAATCCTTTATTCACACTCCTTTAGATTTAGATAAATCTCTTAATTATATAAAAAATAAAAATCACTACGGAAAGCCCTATACAATATATGGCAAAAATATTTAGATTCTTTCTCCTGGTTAAATAAACAATGAATCTTATAGCAAATAGTCCTGCCAGATAAGAGAATAAAAGCCCTGCCACAAGACTTAGAATTATATTTAAGTTACCACCAAAAATAATATCCGAGGAACGGAAAAGCTCAAATATGAACGAGCCTAGAATAACCGGAACTGAAAGTAAAAATGAAAATCTGACTGCCTCGCTTCTCTTCACCCCGAAAAACCGGGCGAAGGATATAGTAGCTCCTGTTCTTGAAACTCCCGGAAAAATAGCTATAGCCTGTCCTATTCCAGTCATAATTGCCGTAAAAAAATTGAATCCTCTACCTGCGCCTGAAGAATATCTGTCACCCCGGATATTCCGGCTGTTGGTAAGCCTGACTTCAACACGTTTTCCCCGTAGTTCACCCAGCCATAGGAACAATGCGGTAACCAGCAAAAATGCTGCCACTGCCAGCGGGTTACTGAATAAACTTTCCACATAATCATCCAGAAAATACCCCACGGCAGCAGCAGGAACACTGGCTATAATCAAAAAAATACCAAGCCTGAAATCATCTGAAATCCTGTATTTTCTGATAAAAATACCCAGGATTACTGCTCTTATTATTCTAAAGATTTCTTTATAAAAAACGGTAACTATCGCAGCAAGCGTGGCAAAGTGAACCGTCACTGTAAAGTAAAGGGGCGGATAATCCCAGTTTAAAAAATAGGGTAAAACTACCAGATGGCCGGAACTGCTTATGGGAAAAAACTCAGTAATACCCTGAACTATGCCTAAAACAATTGACTGTATTATGCTCAACTTATATAATAGTTAAAATTTTGTTTAAATAATTTATAATTAGTTTTTAAATATAGCATAAAATAATCAAAAATAAAAAATTGTTATGGACTGGTCAGGTTTCTTAGAATTTCTATCACCAAGAATAGCCACCTTCCTTACAGCTATGATTCCAATAGGTGAACTCAGGGCATCCATTCCAATTGCACTTTCGACCTACGGAATGAACATCTATGAGACTTTCATAATATCGGTTGTAGGAAATATGATCCCGGTAATTGCCATATTATGGATTCTGGAGCCGGTGTCAAAATTCCTTATGAAGAGATTTAATTTAGCCAGAAGGTTTTTTAACTGGCTCTTCAACTATACCAGAAGGCGTCATTCAAAAAGATTCGAAAAATATGAAGGCTTCGCCCTGATGGGGTTTGTGGGAATACCACTACCGATTACCGGTGGCTGGACAGGGGCGTTAATTGCCTTTGTTTTCGGTATACCTCCCAGGAGAGCACTGCTTCATATATTTCTTGGTGTGCTGATGGCCGGAGTAATTGTAACTGTAGTTTATCAGACAGTAGGCTATGTAAGATTTATTATAGCAGGCTGACTAAGTACATAAATTATTTCCTATTATTTCCCGCTGACCATTATATCTTCTACCAGAAGTGAGGGGCTTCCTAAATATCCAGCTACAGGAATAAACCTCAAGTCATTTCCTACCTTTTTAATGCTCTTGCAGAAACTTAAAATGTCAGTAGCAATTGTTACCTCTTTAACCGGGTGCTTTAAATCACCCTTCTCTATCCATATTCCTTTAGCCCCCACGCTCATCTGTCCCGAAATGGGATTAACACCTGAGTGCAGTCCTATTATATCTATAATATAAAATCCCCTGTCAATATCACCCAGAAGCTTACTAAAATCGATATCCGACGGCTCCAGATAAAAGTTTGAAACACCTACTTCCGGCGTCGAGCGGTATGAAGCTCTTACCGCATTACCTGTTGACCGCGTTTTATCTTTTCTTGCAGTGTAGGTATTATAAAGATAAGTTTTAAGGTATCCGTCTTCAAACACACGAGTCTTGCCTTTAATAACCCCTTCCCCGTCAAAGGGTCTGGAAGAAAGCCCATCCGGCATGGTGCCGTCATCAAATATGTTCAAATCAATGGAAAATATCTTCTGACCTATTTTTCCTTCAAAAAGCGATTTTCTCTTCTGCACAGAGTCTGCCGTAAGGCTTCCGGCAATAATACCCAACAGTTGTGCTGAAACAACCGGATCCAGAAGAAGATCTACTCTCTGCGATTTGATTTTTTCCGCGCCCAGGATCGAAACTGATCTAGTGGCTGCCTTCTCTGCGACTTCTTCCAGGTCAAAGTCAGCCGGTGCCCGGCTGCAACCAAAGAAATCACCGGTAGAAGTATCCCCGTTTTGTTTGGAAATTGCGCTTACATAAATTAAACAGGTGGTTGTCTTATATTTATCGCAGAATCCGACTGAATTCAAGATCGCTGTTTCATAAATACTGTCGCTATACATAACATTATCAATATCAACAATTCTTGTATCCTTATTTTTGGTCAGAATCTCCAGCTTTTTTGCAAGCGCAACCTTACCTTCTATATCATAATCAAGAAAATCCTCACGGAATAATAACCTGTCATCTATGAGTTTCTGTTTGAAGGTGAATTCTTCTTCCCTGGGCAGGTAATTATATTCTTCCCTGCTGGTAATATTGCAGTTGGATACGGCTTTCCGGATACAGTCTTCAATACTGTTTTCCTCAAGTACAGTAGTATATGCATATCCTATCGATTTGTCCTTGAAAATTCTAATACCTATGCCAATCGAGTCTGAAAACGATAGTGTTTCTACTTTTCCCCTAAAAATTTTTATTTCGTCTTCTACAGAGCTTGCTGCAAAAACTTCAAACTCATCCACCTTATACTTACCCATTCTAAAAGCAGCATCTTTGCATATATCTATCAACTGGCTGTCTCTGATTTTATACCTCTCATTATCCTGCATTTTAACTCTTTGTGCCCCCTATCGTGATTTTATTCACTTTTATAGTCGGCTGGCCTACCTCATTTGAAATTGACTGGCCGTCCTTTCCACAAAAACCGGGGGCAAAATCCAGATTATTCCCCACTACCTCAATCCTTTTAAGAATAGCAGGACCATTCCCGATTAGAGTGGAGTCTTTTATAGGAAAACTTAATTTTCCATTCTCTATCAGGTAACCTTCGCTTATTCCGAACACAAAATCACCTGTTGCCGGATCAACCTGACCGCCGGCAAATTCCCTGGCATATATGCCTTTATTCACCGATTTTATAATTGACTCCGGATTTTCGTCTCCACTATCTATATATGTGTTGGTCATCCTTGGAATGGGAACATGTCTGAAAGATTGCCTTCTGCCGTTCCCGGTCTGTTTTGCTTTTAATTTTTTGGAAGTTCGCAGATCATAAATATAACTTTGTAAAACCCCATCCTTTATCAGCACTGTTCTGGAAGAAGGAAAGCCCTCTCCGTCAAATTTATATGAGCCCCACCTATATTTCAGAGTAGGATCATCAATAGCAGTTACTACATCACTCGCAATCTTTTTTCCCATTTTATCCTTGAACACCGAAGCATCCTTCAATATAGTATCAGCTTCCAGACCATGACCACAGGCTTCATGAAAAATAACTCCTCCGAATGCCGGTCCTATTACTACCGGAAGCTCGCCTGAGGGTGCATTTACAGCATCAAGCATGTTAACTGCTATTTTAGAAGCGTCACAGGCAAGATCCCCGGGACTTTTGAAATCAAATGTTTCATAACCGCTTGATCTGGCAAGTGATTTATAACCCGTTCTTATATCCTCTCCTTTCTTAGCCACCACATTTACTGACAGGAAGGCTTTAACAACTTTTTCAGATGAAAAACGGCCATAAGAATTCGCGACATATATTTCTTCCTCAGAATCAAAAAGAGTGGATGCAACCTGAACTATAGCGGAGTTAAAATCCCTTGAACTCTTATCAACCAGTTCAAGAATATCCTTTTTACTATCAGGGTTAACCACGGAAGGGAATTTCTTTATATCTGTGCTATAAGAGCTTTTGGCTTCAGTAAGATCTAAAACCTTAATAGAATCGCTTCCGTTTACTGCAGAACTTAAAACCTTTGCAGCATTCAGCAATTTATTTTCATCAAGCGAATCTACATAAGCATAAAAGGTGCTGTCGCCAACCCACAATCTCAATCCGCAGCCTAATTCATAACCGCTGCTTGAGTTTTCAATTTTACTATCTTCCAGCCGCAGATTGTTGAAAACTCTTTTCTGGATGAAAATTTCCGAAAAATCAGCACCATTTCCAAGTAGTGTATTTAAAATCTTTTTGGTAAGTCTATTCTCGATCAATATAATTCAGTTTCCTATCTATGACAGGTCTTCTTCAACTTTCTTCGCAGTACCTTTTCCTTTTTCAATCACTTTTTCCATTTTCTTCCTGGCTTTGCCGGTCTTGGAACTCAGAGTCTTTGATATATCTGTTATTTTTCCCTTGCCTTTCTCGACTAATTCCTCTCCCTTACTTTTTATTTCCACCAGTTTGATTTTACCCTTATCCACATATTCTTTGGTTTTTCCTACAAATATATCAAAACCTTCCTTACCCTTTTCCATCATCTCCTCGCCTTTTTCCTTTATCTCCTTCCTTGTCTCCTCCCCTGATTTAGGAGCAAGAAGAATCCCCGCTATAAAACCTGCAGATAGGCCAACCATTAGTGCAGTAAATATTCCTAAAAAGCAATTTCTCCCATCATCTTTTTCTGCGTTCATTTATCATCCTCCCCATTCTCATCCCCAGCATCAGCTTTTGACTTTGAAAGACCACTGAACAGCCCTGCTGAAGCACTTATTATTTTAATTATAGGACTGGTTATCAGAACCCTGGCAAGCCTTATGACCTTTTCCAGTTGCTCCACTATTGAACTGATACTCTGGGTAAGATCGGCAATTGAGCTGACTTCAGTATTCAGATTAGTCACAGTATCATTTAGCTTCTCCACAGTTGGGATCAGGCTTTCATTTAATTTCCCTGCCATGAACTTAACTTTATTTATCAATCTAAATAAAGGCACAGCGACAACTATTGCTACCACTGCAAAGGCGGAAATTAAAATTATTGCAACCAGGCCTACTATCTCTAACGGTGTCATAATAACCCCCTGGATTCTTTATAAAATAGTCACTAACATTATATATATTTTGTTTCTTTTATTCAAAAAATAAAAGATTTAATTTATAATAGGCTATCAATAAATCACGAAACCACATACTTAACAAAAGAAAAGGTGAGGAAAAAAAACATGAAATTTAAAATACCTGTCATCAATATATTAATAATAAGCATAATATCAATATTTTTAGTTTTCACACTTTTTGCCTGTGCTCCCCTGGAGACTGAAAAAATAGATGTAGAAAGAGAAGAAACTGAAGGTATCTCGGAAGAAGAAATTAAAGAATTGGAAGAGTCGGAAGAAGAGATTGCAACAGTAGACTATGAAAACGCTCAGTTTGGAGCTGAAATAAAAGGTTACATACCTTCTCTTTTATGCACGGACAGTGATAATTATATAAAAATTGAAATTACAAATACCTCTGACTTTACCTGGAAAAAAGATGGAAACGATTCGGTAAGGGTTGGTTATCATTATTATGGCCAGGACGTAGACTACTCAGAGTACGATAATAACACCAGAACGCTTCTTCCCAATAATGTAGAACCCGGTGAAAGCGTAACTGTAGAAGTACTAATCAATGACATAACCCACAAAGGTATATATGTGATTCAAATTGACCTTGTTCTGGAGGGACATTTCTGGTTCTCAGCAAAAGATGTTCCTGTTCTGCAGGGTAATGCACGCCTTTACCCCTGTACAGAATAAGCTGTATTCGGATAAAAATTATTTATATTTTGAACTCTTCTCCCACTATCCTTTCATAGGCAGAAATGTACCTTTCAGATGTCTTCTCTACAACATTAGGAGGCAGAGGAGGAGGAGTTGATTTCCTATCCCAATCCGTTCCAAGCAGATAATTCCTGACATACTGCTTGTCAAAACTCTTCTGCTCTTCCCCCGGCATGTACTCATCCAGAGGCCAGAATCTGGATGAATCAGGGGTCAGAACTTCATCAGCCAGTATTATCTTGTCGTCATCAGTTACGCCAAATTCAAACTTTGTATCTGCAATTATTATTCCCTGCCTCAAGGCATATTCGGAAGCTTTAAGGTAAAGTTCTATACTTTTCTCCTTTAAAAAATCTATTGTCTTAGCGCCGAATATTCTTTTAGCCTTATTTATAGTAAGAGCCACATCATGGCCAGCCACCTCTTTGGTGGTGGGAGTAAATATAGCTTCCGGCAGCCGGTCACATTTAATAAGGTTGGGTGGCAATTTTAAATCCCCTATCATACTGCTCTTTTTGTATTCTTCCCAGCCAGAGCCGGTTATATAACCACGGACTACACACTCAATCGGGTAAACTTTTACTTTCTTTGCTATAACCGATCTTCCACTCAGAGTGTCTTTATATTTCTTTAAAAATTTTGGGAATCTTTCCGCATCAACTTCAATCAGGTGATTACCAATCACACTTTTTAAATAATTAAACCAGAAAACCGAAATCTTATTTAAAATTATGCCCTTCAAAGGAATTAGTGAAGGTAAAATAAAGTCAAAAGCAGAAATTCTATCTGTAGTCACTATCAAAATTTTATCATCAAACCCAAACATTTCTCTGACTTTGCCACTTCTTAATTTCTCTAAATCTTTAATTTCTACATCCCCTACCAGTTTCATAAATTATCCCTCTTTCTATCCTCTTTCTTTATAAAACTTTTTATCGCATTAAATAAAAAATACCAAATCCCTAACATGCTTGATCATCCCTTAATTGACAGCGGCACCTTTTAACGCGTGGGAACAGATACAGTCTCTCCTTTCAGGAATTTTCAAAATTGATTTAAAAAGCAAACTCCTCATCTTCTCATTATTCTCCTTAAAGACCCTTGTCACTTCTCCGATAGTTACCGGCTCCATTTCGGGATGACCTTCCAGTCCCGCATCATAATCAGTAATGATAGAAATATTGACATAGCATATTTCCTGCTCCCTGGCCAGGTACACCTCTGGATACTGGGTCATATTTATAACCTCCCAACCCTGCGCCGCAAACCATCTGCTCTCGGCCCTGGTACTGAACCTAGGACCCTGAACAATGACCGCGGTGCCAGTGGGATGACAGTCTATATTAAGCTCTTCAGCACTTTCAATTACAATTTTCCTCAAAACAGGGCAATATGGCTCAGCCATAGCTATATGGATGGTTTTTGGACCGTCGTAAAAAGTGTCAATCCTTCCCCTGGTCCTATCCACGAACTGGTCACACACTACAAACTGTCCTGGTTTTACATGCGGCTGTAAACTTCCGGAAGCAGAGGGGCCAAAAATACGTTTCACACCTATTTTTTTCATGGCATAAATATTTGCCCTGTAATTTATTTTATGTGGAGGCAAACTATGATTCCTTCCATGGCGGGGTATAAAAGCAACTCTCTTCCCTTCCAGCATACCAATTGCCACCTTGTCTGAAGGAGTACCATAAGGAGTATCTATCTTATACTCTTTTACCCTCTCCATAAACGAGTAAAATCCCGAACCTCCAAATATACCAACTTCAGCTTTTGGCTCACCAATCATTTTTTTCCTTTCTTATTATCTTAAATATATCTCATTACAATACAAGTATAAAATTAATAACCTCTACTGCTTAACAATTCAATCAAAGAAACTTCCGGCCGCGCTCCAAAATGACCGAGTACCTCAGCCGCGATTATACTCCCTATTTTCCCACAGGCTTCAAGATTCATACCCTTAACAAGGCCATGAAGAAATCCTGCCGCATAAAGATCACCGGCACCTGTAGAATCAATTACATCAATGCTTTTTTCCGGTGGTATTGTCTGAACCTTATCCCCCGACACAATAACCGATCCTTTCTCCGACCGGGTAATCACGCAGATATTTTTCATCTCGCCGCACCTGGAGATTGCCGTCTCCAGACTGTCTGTTTTAAATAATGATTTAATTTCTTCCTCATTGGCAAAAAGAATATCTACATAATTTTCGATCAGATACAAGAACTCAGTGCGGTGGCGTTCGACACAAAAAGAATCGGACAAACTCAGGGCAACTCTCCCACCCGTTTCGCCGGCAATTTTTACTGCTTTTTCAAACGCTTTCTTGGCTTCATCACTATCCCATAAATACCCTTCCAGGTAAATAATCTCTGACTGCGAGACAACATTTTCATCAATATCTTCAGGACCAAGAAACCCTGAAATGCCGAGGTGAGTATTCATAGTCCTCTGTGCATCCGGTGTAGTAAGTACTACGCAGCATGCTGTTGGCTGCCCGCTGCTGGCCTTCAGGGTACAGTAATTAACTCCAAGACTCTTTAGCCCCTTCTCAAAAGATTCTCCCAGCTGATCGTCTCTAACCTTACCTATAAAAGCTACGGGATTACCCAGAGATGACAGGCCGGCAATCGTATTTGCTGCCGAACCTCCCGAAACTTCCTTCATCACATTAACACATGTATGAAGTCTCCTTACTTCGGATTCATCAACAATCCTCATCATCCCTTTTTTAAGATTGTACTTCTGCAGAAAATCATCCTCTACATTAGCCAGAACATCAACAATAGCATTGCCAATACCGACAACTTTGTATTTCTTTACCGGCATTATTTCCTTTTGCCTATAATGATAATAAATAATCTACCTGGGATTAATTCCCTCTTATTCTCCTTCTATTCCGATATCATTTAATAGAATTATTAGATATATGTCAATTACTATCAATCTAATATTATCGACCCAAAAACAATGGCAGCTTTATAAAAATTCCTTTTTTAACTATAATTTCTATAATCATAAGATTAAAACATAATATGACTTTATTTGAACAAATTAAAACCAACCAGCCGCCTAATATATCCGGAGTACCCCTTGCTGACAGAATGAGACCCCATGTTCTGAGCGAATTCGTAGGGCAGGAACATCTGGTAGGAAAGGGTAAAATTTTAAGGGAAATCATCGAAAATGACAGGCTTTATTCAATAATATTCTGGGGTCCCCCTGGTTCCGGGAAAACCACTCTGTCTAAAATTATTGCCGAAAGAACCAAAAGCAGATTTATCTCTTTTTCGGCAGTAACTTCAGGAATAAAGCAGATAAAAGAAATAATGGAAGTAGCTAAATATAATAAGAGAGAACATGATATAAGAACCATATTATTCATTGATGAAATCCATCGCTTTAATAAAGCCCAGCAGGATGCATTTCTCCCCTTTGTTGAAAACGGTACTATAATCTTAATAGGAGCGACCACTGAAAATCCCTCTTTTGAAGTAAATTCCGCTCTTCTGTCAAGGACCAAAACTTTTGTGCTGTACAAACTTTCAACCGAAGATATAAAGATTCTTATAAAGAGAGCGCTGACTGACAAAGAGAGAGGATTGGGAAATTACAACATAAAAATAAGTGACAATACCGTTGATTTTATAGCCAGGTCTTCGGATGGCGATTCAAGGATTGCCTATAATATACTCGAGCTTGCGGTAAACACATTTTCAAAGGAAGAAACACAAAAAGTCATGAATATAGATACACCCTTAATCGAAAATATAATTCAGAGAAAAGCACTTCTCTATGATAAAAGCGGTGAGGAACATTTCAACCTTATTTCGGCTCTTCATAAAAGCTTAAGGGACAGTGATCCCGACGGGGCAGTTTACTGGACAGTGAGAATGCTTGAAGGCGGTGAGGATCCCTTATATATCATAAGGAGAATAGTAAGATTTGCTTCCGAAGATGTCGGACTTGCAGATCCAAATGCATTACAGGTTGCAATCTCGGCCAAACAGAGTTTCGAATTTATCGGCCCTCCGGAAGGGTATCTTGCCATAGTTGAAGCAGTAATCTACCTGGCTCTAGCTCCAAAAAGCAATTCACTGTATGCAACCTATAACAGGGTGAAATCAGATGTGGAAGAGTTTGGATCACTCCCGGTTCCCTATCATATAAGAAACGCCCCAACAGAGCTTATGAAGAATATAGGATACGGTAAGGGATATAAATATGCTCATGATTACAAAGGCGCAGTAGTTGACCAGACTCATCTTCCGGATAAACTGCTGGCCAGAAAATACTACGCTCCTACTAACAGAGGATTTGAGAAGGAACTGCTCGAAAGACTTAGAGCCATTAATATATTAAAGAAAAAACAGGGATAATACCCGGGAAATATTTTTAACGCTTCTTTTTTTATTCCGACAAACCAAAACCGCTGTGCAGTGCCTTCACGGCCTCCTTTACCCTGCCCCTCTTTATCACACAGGAAATTCTTATGGGAGAGGTGCTTATCATTTCAATATTTATATCCTTATCTGCCAGGATTTTAAACATTTTTGCTGCCACACCGGGGTGTGTTTGCATTCCGGCACCGACAATCGATACTTTAGCAATATCAGCATCCATTTCCATCCGTATATTCTCTACTTTACTCAAAACTTTCTCTGCCTGAGACAAATCCTCATCCTTTACTGTAAAGGAGATAGAAGCAAGGTTTTTCTCACTGACATTTTGCACAATTAGATCAACATTTATATTTTCTTCTGCCAATCTGCCAAAAAGATTAGCGGCAACACCTGGCTTATCTTCCAGGTCAAAAATGGAAACTTTTACCTCTCCTATATCATAGGTTACGCCGGTGAGTATCGGCCTTTCCATTCTTTCATCCTTTTTATAATTATCCATAATCCATGTCCCTTCAATATCATTAAAACTTGATCTAATATGTAATACTACATCATGTTTCTTGGCGAATTCTACTGCCCTTAAATGAAGCACTTTTGCACCACAGGAGGCTAATTCCAGCATCTCATCATACGAAAGTGCGTCTAATTTGATAGCTTCACTCTCCACGTTAGGATCGGTCGAATAAACCCCATCAACATCCGTGTATATTTCACAGTATTTTGCCTTCAGTGCTGAAGCCAGGGCAACCGCAGTCGTATCCGAACCGCCTCTGCCCAGTGTTGTGATATCACCGTCTATATTAATACCCTGAAAACCTGCCACAATAACTATTTTACCTTTTCTTAATTCTTTGAGTATTCTATCAACTTTGATACTCAAAATTTTAGCATTTGAATAAACATCATCAGTCAGAATTCCTGCCTGCTCACCCAAAAGAGATATGCAGCCATAACCTTTTTCCTGAATAGCCATAGCCAGAAGAGCACTTGATACCTGTTCCCCTGTTGACATAAGCATATCCATCTCCCGGCGGGAGGGTTTGGAAGTTACTTCACCTGCAAGATCAATCAATCTGTCAGTGGTATCACCCATCGCTGAAACAGCAACCACTACACTACTTCCTTTCAGTTTGGTACTGACAATTTTGTCGGCAACATTCTTTATCTTATCTATACTGCCAACAGAAGTGCCACCAAACTTCAGGATTATTATATTCTTTTTACCTCTCATCTTTAAAAACAGTTAGTTTTTACTTGAGTCTTACCTTGACTAAAATCTTCTTTACTTCACTTCAGCTATAGACTTGTATTTTTCATATTTGGCTTTAGCTTCTTTTTCCGCTCTACCAAACAGGTCTTTAGCTATTTCCGGGAAAGTTTTGGTAAGCGATGCATATCTTACTTCACCCATCAGGAATTCCCTGAATGATTCTGTAGGTTCCTTAGAATCCAAAACAAACGGATTTCCTCCATCTTTCTTAAGTTCCGGGTTATACCTGTAAAGATGCCAGTATCCCGAATCCACCGCCTGCTTTTCTCTCAACTGTGAACAACCCATTCCAGCATAAATTCCATGATTAATACACGGAGAGTAAGCTATTATAAGTGAAGGTCCGTTATATTTCTCAGCTTCGAGAAACGCCTTGAGTGTCTGTTTATGGCTTGCACCCATCGCAATTTGAGCTACATATACATAACCATAGGTTATAGCCATAAGCCCCAGGTCTTTTTTCTTGGTTTTTTTGCCTGAAGCGGCAAATTTCGCTACCGCCCCGAGAGGAGTCGCCTTAGAAGACTGGCCTCCTGTATTGGAATACACTTCAGTATCAAACACAAGTACATTTATATTTTCTCCGGATGCCAGCACGTGATCGAGGCCACCATAGCCTATATCATAAGCCCAGCCGTCACCGCCAAACACCCATACCGATTTTTTAATCAGATAATCCTTGAGCCCCAGTATTCTACTCTTTAGTTCGTTTGCTTTCTTATTACCAAGGTCCTTTTCAAACAATTTTAGAACCTTCGCGGTGGACTCTTTGTTTATCTCCACGTCTTCTTTCCCACTAATCCATTCACTTGCCGCTTTTTTCACCGCAGGATCTATGTCCATTTCAGATAACTGCTTCATGTAATCTTCAATTTTATTTCTCATCTGTTTTATCGCCAGAACCATTCCATATCCGTATTCGGCATTATCCTCAAACAGGGAATTTGCCCATGCCGGCCCTTTTCCTTTTGCATCAGTAGTATAAGGAGCTGAAGGAGCCGAGCCACCCCAAATAGATGAGCATCCTGTAGCATTGGCAATAAGCATTCTATCTCCAAACAACTGGGTGACAAGCTTTGGATAGGGAGTTTCGCCACATCCGCCGCATGCTCCCGAAAACTCAAATAATGGTTTCCTAAACTGGCTTCCCTTGACCGTATCAACAGGCATAACATCTTCCTTCACCGGAATCTTTGAAGCAAAATTCCAATTTTCAACCTGGGCCTCCTGTGAATCCAGAGGCTTCATAACCAGGGCTTTCTCCTTTGCCGGACAGACATTTGCACAGTTCCCGCACCCGGTACAATCAAGTGGACTTACCTGTATTCTGTATGCGAACTGCTCCAGACCCTTCCCTTTTGCTCCTACAGTCTCAAATTTATCAGGAGCATTCTTCATCTCCTCATCTGTAAGCAGCACCGGTCTTATAACAGCATGGGGACATACGTAGGAACATTGATTACACTGTATGCAATTATCTTTCTGCCATTCCGGTACATTCACCGCTATACCCCTCTTTTCATACGCTGCTGTGCCTTGAGGGAATGTTCCGTCCTCGACTCCTATAAATGCACTGACCGGGATACTGTCGCCTTCCTGCCTGTTCATAACTCTTAAAATATTTTTTATAAAATCCGGTTCCTGTGCTGCTTTTATATCCTCCACTTCCACTGCATCTTTCCACTGTTTGGGAATTTCTACTTTCTTAAGTGATTTTATTCCCTTATCTACTGCCTGATAGTTCATCTGTACAATTTTTTCCCCTTTTGCCCCATAAGTATCTTTTATGGCTTTCTTCATATATTTTACAGCATCATCTATAGGTATAACCTCTGCCAGTTTAAAGAAAGCAGCCTGCATAATCATATTTATCCTGCTGCCCAATCCAATCTCAGCTGCTATATCCGTGGCGTCGATTATATAAAAATCTATATCATGGTCTGACAGATACTTCTTCATACCTGCCGGGAGTTTTTCCTCCAGTTGCCGGGTGTCCCACTGGCAATTCAGAAGAAAGGTCCCACCATTCTTTAATCCTTTAAGCAAATCATATTGTCCTATATAAGCCTGGTTATGGCAGGCTACAAAATCAGCATCGCTGATAAAATAAGTTGATTTTATGGGATTTTTTCCAAACCGCAGGTGAGAAATAGTAAGTCCTCCGGATTTTTTAGAGTCGTAAGCAAAGTAGCCCTGGGCATAAAGATCGGTATTATCACCTATTATCTTGATGGAATTTTTATTCGCTCCAACAGTACCGTCGGAACCCAGCCCCCAGAATTTACACCTTATAGTTCCCTCGGGAGCAGTTTCAATCTCCTCTTTAACCTCAAGGGAGGTGTGGGTAACGTCATCATTTATACCTATTGTGAATCCATTTTTTGGACTTGCCTCCTTTAAATTGTCAAATACAGCTTTTATCTGGCCAGGAGTAGTATCCTTGGAACCAAGCCCGTACCTTCCGCCCACAATAACCGGTCTGTTTTCAATTTCAAAAAATGCATTTTTAACATCCAGGTACAGAGGCTCTCCAACTGCGCCTGGTTCCTTTGTTCTATCCAGAACAGCAATTTTTTTGACCGTCTTAGGTATAGACTGAAGTAAAAGCTTGGTAGAGAAAGGTCTATAGAGATGAACCTTAACCACCCCTACTTTTTCACCCAACCCATTCAGATATTCCACAGTTTCATCTATGGTATCAGTAACAGATCCCATAGCCACGATTACATATTCTGCATCTTTTGCTCCCACATAATTAAATGGCTTATATTCTCTCCCGGTCAATTTACTGATCTTATTCATATAATCTATAACTATTTCCGGGACTTTATCATAAAATCTATTCGACGATTCCCTTGCCTGGAAAAATATATCAGGGTTCTGAGCCGTACCTCTGGTAACCGGGTGTTCCGGATTTAAGGCTCTCTCCCTGAACTGCTTTAGTGCATCCATATCAACCAGTTTTTTAAGATCTTCATAATCTATGACTTCTATTTTTTGAATTTCATGTGAACTTCTAAAACCGTCAAAGAAGTGCAGAAAAGGTACTCTCGATTTAATTGCGGACAGGTGCGCCACTCCGGCAAGATCCATAATTTCCTGTATTGAGCCAGAAGCCAGCAGTCCAAAACCAGTCTGTCTTACAG
Organism: uncultured Actinomycetota bacterium; assembly: GCA_964415365.1. Lineage (GTDB taxonomy): Bacteria > Actinomycetota > Humimicrobiia > Humimicrobiales > Humimicrobiaceae > Hydromicrobium. The sequence continues at coordinate 25,352 of CAYPYW010000022.1, forward strand.
CCATCACATCAGAATGATCGCCAAATATGGAAAGAGCATGTGAAGCAACGGTACGGGCGCTTACATGAAATACACCGGGCAGAAGTTCTCCTGAAATCTTGTACATATTGGGAATCATCAGAAGAAGTCCCTGAGACGCAGTAAAAGTTGAAGTAAGAGAACCTGCCGCAAGTGAGCCGTGTACTGCTCCTGACGCACCCCCTTCGGACTGGAGTTCACTTACACTGACAACCTGTCCAAACATATTCTTCTTCCCATGGGCAGCCCACTCATCAATATATTCACCCATAGGAGAAGAAGGAGTAATGGGATAGATAGCTGCCACTTCGGTAAAAGCGTATGCCACATATGCTGCAGCCATATTTCCATCCATGGTTTTCATATTTTTCATATTTGATCTACTCCTTTATATTTAAACTTGCGGTATCGGACTTTAAAATTGATTAGTAAAAATAACCTACTCCCAACCGCAAATGCTTTAATAGTCTGTCAGAAACATTCTTAAAGCAGGCTTTCAAACAAACACAAAATCATTGAATTATAACATATTTAATCCATTTTTTTAATAAAGTAAGACACGCCGCCCGGAGTTCAGAAGCCCCTGATTAAAGTTCTCTTCTGTCGGAAATCGCTCTTCCTATGGTCACCTCATCCGCATATTCCAGATCGCCTCCGACAGGAAGTCCGCTTGCCAGTCTGGTAACTCTAACTCCCAGGGGTACTAACATCTTTTTTAAATACGCAGCAGTGCTTTCACCTTCCACAGTAGGATTTAATGCAATTATCACCTCTTCAACATTATCGGCCTTAACCCGTTCCAACAGCCTGGGTACTCTTATTTCATCAGGCCCAATATTTTCTATGGGGGATAATAGTCCTCCAAGAATGTGATATAGCCCCCTGTATTCACCGGTTTTTTCAATAATCACCACATCACTTACTTCTTCTACTATGCATATTTTCTTTCTGTCTCTGGACTGATCCCTGCAAATTTGACAGATATCTTCTTCAGTCAGACCATAACACTGGCTGCAAAATTTAACTTTCTCCTTCATTTCAACCAGGCTCCGGGATAATCTTGAGATATCATCATGGGAAAGCTTAAGTAAAAAGAATACGATCCTCTTTGCAGACTTAGGACCTATTCCCGGAAGTTTTTTGAATTCGTCTATTAAATTTTCTACACTTTTTATATATAAACCCATTTGTAATTTGCAACTAATTTAATAACTATAAATATACCCATTACCATACGCAGGTAATTCTTAATGCTTCTCAAAATAATCCTGGTATATTCATTCCACCTGTAAGACCTGCCATTTTGTTTTTGGCTTCATCTCTGGATTGTTTTATAGCATCATTTGCAGCAACTATTACCATATCTTCAATCATTTCTAAATCGTCCGATCCAACCATATCCTTATTAATCTTTACTTCCATAATTTCCTGTTCACCATTTACTTTTACCTTTACCGCGCCTCCACCTGCCGAGGCCTCAAATTTCATTCCCTTTAACTCCTTCTGTATTTCCAGCAACTTCTGCTGCATAATCCTTGCCTGTTTCATCATATTCCCATAGTTAAAACTCAATTCTTACTCCTTTATATCAAATTTTTTTTCAAAATAACTGAATACATCCTTTTCGGCTTTATTTTTTCCATCGGCATGATTCTTTGCTTTACTTTCCGTGTCAATTGCCTTATCAATTTTATTCTTTTTTTTACTAAGCTCAAACTTAACATTGAAACTCCTGCCAGTAACCTCCTTTATCACATTTGATATCAAATCAACATTACTACTTTTATTCAAATGGTCTTTGTGCCATTCCTTTTTTTCATCCAGGCGGAAATACAACACGCCATTTTCTATTCTATCAGGAACAGCCTCTGTAAACATGGCATGAACTGAAACTTTCCTTTTCTTTAAACTTCGGGAGATTTCTTCCATATTATTATTAATTAAACTAATATCTTCACCTTTCTTCTTTACTTCAACATCCGCACTGACCGGTGCGGCGGCCTTTTTCCCACCTCCGGTATGCTTGCTCTGAACCTCAACCTCGCTTACCATTTTATTAATCTCATTGCTGTTAATGATATCAAAATCATCATCCTCGCCTTCATAAGCAACTGCATCAGCATCAATTCTTTGATCGCGAGAATCCCTGGCACCCTTTAGCATTGAATTAACTTTATCAATCTCCTCCCTTAAAGCTTCCATTTGAGTTTCCATAACCCTGGTTTTATTCTCTATTTCTTTCTCATCCAGGACAATAAAATTGACGGCCTTAACTATTGCTGATTTGAAAAAAACCTTTGAGTCTTCACCCCATTTAATTTGCTTGAGTAGATCCGTAAAAAGTTCCATGTAAAATTCTATTTCTTCCTTCTGCAGCTTTTTAGCCTGATCATAATATCTCTCTTTATAATCCTCACTTATATTTATAACCTCAAGAGGATTATCGTAGTTTTTAATAACATACAAATCATACAGGTGATCCAGGAACCCGGACACAAACTCTTTAAGGTTCTGATTACTGCTGATAATTTTACTTGCAAGAAGTAACCCTGCATTTAAATTCTTTTCAATCAAAATATCCGTAAATTCAAAAAGCAGATCTATATCCGTAACCCCTAAAAGTGAAATAACATCCCCGACCTCAATTTTATCCTCACCAAATGCTGCCAGCTGCTCCAACATACCATCGGCATCTCTCAAACTGCCGTCTGCATATTTTGAGATTAAGCTCAAGGCCGAGTCACTTATGGTTATTTTCTCGCTTTTGGCAATTTTTTGCAGTCTCTCTTTAATTTTATCCATTGGTACCGGAAAGAAATCAAACCTCTGACACCTTGATATTATAGTGGGAATTACTTTATTCGGTTCGGTGGTAGCCATTATAAATATTACATGTTCAGGAGGCTCTTCCAGAACCTTAAGCAACGCATTGAAGGCTTCCGTAGTTAACATATGAACTTCATCAATAATATAAACTTTTTTTCTTAAGATACTGGGCAGATATCTTACTTTCTCCCTGAGCTCTCTTATTTCGTTTATTCCCCGGTTCGAAGCAGCATCAATTTCTACCACATCCACACTGGAACCATTAGATATACTTATACAATTTTCACATTTATTGCATGGATCGGAAGTGATGCCTTTCTCGCAATTCAAGGCTTTTGCCAGTATACGTGCAGTTGATGTCTTGCCAGTGCCCCTGGGGCCGCAAAATATATATGAGTGTGATAATCTATTGTTGGATATGGAATTCCTGATAGTTCTGATATTATATTCCTGTCCGATTATCTCTCCAAAACTCTGTGGTCTCCATTTTCTATAAAATGAAATATAATTCATAAGGATATAACTATCTAATTAATAATAAATGACCGTGCCCCAGATCTTGATTTACAATAACAAGTGCAACTCATACAGTTAACTCCAACCAGGCTTCCTTGTGGCACCCGGAGAATATTACTTACCGCTGCTTCCTCTCGGACCTGACGGGGTTTGTAACCCTCCGCCGCACAAGACCCGGCTTTCAACGCCACTTATACAGGCGCTAACCTTACCATCATAAACCTCATATCTGTTGATCAGCCTCACTATAGCGGATTGTGAGTTACAGGGCACCGCTAGCTCCCCACCTAGCACGGCCAACTTGATTATATAAAATTAATCAAAAAAATAAAACTGGCTACTTAGCAGTTTAATCAGAAAATAGTATTGAATATTTAATTTAAAGGAGTAGAATTTCTACTCTAGGAATTTACTCAACTTGAGAAAAACAGCAGGAGTAAGCAAGACAAAATTTTTACCCATTCACTATTACTTAAATGATTAGATTAAACAGGGGAATTAACAAAACTAAAATCTTTTTAAGTTTCAGTACACATCTAGTAACCGATACCTACTCCAGTTTTATAATAGGACTTATCCCGGTACTGGCGGCAAAACTGGAACTTTCTCTTTTTCTGGTGAGTATATTAACTTCGATAAATTTCATTTCCAACAGCTTGACCCAGCCTGTATTCGGGTATTTATCCGATAAATATGGTATAAGACATTTTTTAATTGCGGGACCGCTGGTTGCTGCTATATTTATAAGTATCCTGGGAATATTTCCAAGTTACTGGTTTATCCTGGTATTTTTATTCTTAGGAAATCTGGGAGTTGCCGCTGTTCATCCTCCTACCGCAGCTACAGCCAGCCATGTAGGAGGAAGCAGAAAAGGTCTGCTGAATTCTATAATATCCTTTGGTGGCACCTTTGGCTTTTCGGTGGGTTCACTATTTGTTATTTTTATTATAAATAAATTTGGCCTTAAATTTACTCCTCTGACTGCTATTCCCGGGATTATTATGGCTATGGTCATTATGAAATCTGACCCATTAATTTTCCTGAGTGGAACCAAAAAGTTTAAAGCGGGTTTCATAAAAAAAATTAAAAATATAAAAAAAGCAAAACTCGGCTTACTTTCGCTTATAGTATTTGCTTCTTACTCCAGAGACACAACCGTTTTATCTATGCTCACCTTTATACCTTTGTATTTTACCGGGCAGGGAATAAAACTTATAAATTTTGGTTACATAGTCCTGGCTTTTACTTTGCTTGGAGGTACCGGCGGCCTTTTTGCCGGCTATTATTCAGACAGGATAAAAAAAAGAACAATTGTAATACAAACAGGATTGGCTATATCCGTGCCTCTTTTTTATTCAATTTTTATAGTACCCATGAACATATCAATAGTCTTATTTATACTCGCCGGACTTTTCATATCTTCTACCATTCCTTTATGTATCAGAGTGGTACAGGATATATTTCCGGGTAATGTAAGCTTTGCCTCTTCAATCGTTATGGGAGTAAGCGCAGGAATTGCAGCAGCTACTATTATCCTCATCGGTAAAATTGCAGATCACATTGGGATGATAAAGACTATAAACTATATCTTGATATTACCAATTCTGGCATCTCTACTGTTATTTTTATTCCCACTGGTGAGGTCAAAGTACAAGTAATAAACTTGACTGTCAAATATTCTTGATATTTAATAATCTTATCTACTTTGCCAGTTTCAATATTTCAAGTACATCATCTTTTCTTAAGGGAACAAAATTACCCCTAGGCCCTCTCACTGTACATTTTTCAGCCATCTCCTCCAGTCTATCACAAGGAATATTTGCTTCCTCTAAAGTAGTGGGTAGTCCTATTCCCTTATAGAAACCCTCCAGTCTTCTTATCCCTTCTAACACTGTTTTTCCAACATTCCTGAAATCAGGTTCTACATCCCACACCCTTGAAGCAAATTGTGCAAACCTTTCCGGATCCTCTTTGTATACATATTTCATCCATGCCGGGAAAATAATAGACAGCGCGGCACCATGAGCAATATCATAAATTGCACTAAGCTCGTGTGATATACCATGTGAAGCCCAATCTCCAATCCTCCCCGTACTCAGCAGGTTGTTATGAGCGACAGTGCCCGCCCACATAATCTCAGCACGGCCGTCATAGTTTTCCGGTTCCTTTAATACTACAGGAGCATTGTTTATTACTGCCTTCAATGTAGCTTCACATAGCCTGTCAGTAAGATCGACATTTTGAACTTTTGTAAAGTATCTTTCCATTACATGTGCCATTATATCTGCAATTCCACAGGCGGTCTGATAAGGAGGAAGGGTATAAGTAATTTCCGGGTTCAATATTGCGAATTCAGGCCTTAGAAACTCACTGGTGAGACCTCTTTTATATAATCCTTCCTCATTGGTAATTACTGAACTGTCGCTGGCTTCGCTTCCAGCAGCAGATATAGTAAGAACCACTCCCACAGGAATAGTTTTGTCTACTACAGCTTTACCAGCATAAAAATCCCATACATCACCGTTATAAGGCACCCCTATCGCTATTGCTTTAGCTGAATCTATTACACTCCCCCCGCCCACTGCAAGGATAGAATCAATTTTTTCCCTGCGGCAGATATCAATTCCTCTTCTTACCATGCTTAACCTTGGATTAGGAAGGACACCACCCAATTCAATTATTTCCAGATTGGCATCTTTTAGTGATTTTAAAACCCGGTCGTAGAGCCCATACTTCTTGATACTCCCTCCGCCATAATGCAATAAAATCTTATTACCATATCTGGCTGCTTCGATTCCAACCTGATTTTCTGTATCTTTTCCGAAAATTATTTTAGTTGCACTTCTGAACGTAAAATTCTTCATTTCCCCTCTCTTTCTCTTTATTTCAATCCAGAATCAACTGCATCAGATGAACATCAACGTACCGGTTGAATTTAAATCCTACTTCCTTCAAAGAACCGACATAAGTGAATCCATATTTTTTATGAAGGCGAATACTGATTTCATTTTCTCCAGCAATCCTGGCAATAATTACATGCAATTTGTTCTTTCTGGCAATTTTTATTATCTCAGTCATCAACTGGTTACCTATTCCTATATTCTGATTATCTTTATCAACATATACCGATATTTCAGCAGTATTATCATAGGCACATCTATCCGACCATCTGGAAAGAGATGCCCAGCCTACAACCCCTCTATCATCTTCCGCCACTATGATGGGATACTTTTCTGAATGTTTATAAAACCACTTCTCCTGAGATTTTATGGTTTTAGGTCTGGTATCAAAAGTAGCAGTAGTATTTATAACAGCATAATTGTATATACCGACAATGGCTCCAAGATCATGTTTTACAGCGTTTCTTATTTTAATTTCCTTATTCTTTTTAATTCCAGTCATTAGTTAATAAAATTGATCCCTAATATTGTTTACCATGGTGGAAATAAATTTCAAAATCCACTTTCTGTTCTCTGTAAAACTTTTTTATCAGAAAATCAGAATTTACATCAAAAATTATGAAAGTCGTAGAAAGGCCAATTTCAGTTAATAGCCGCTGATCCCAAATCACCTAAGGCTTCAAAATATTCTTCTTAACAAGTTCTTCAGCTATCTGAACTACATTCAACGCTGCCCCTTTTCGAAGATTGTCCGCCACACACCATAGCACCAGCCCATTTGGACAACTTAAGTCTTTCCTGATTCTTCCAACAAGAACTTCGTCACGATATTTATGAACATCAAGCGGAGTTGGATAACTTCTCTCACTTCTATCACCGCGTGGATTTTCACCAGATAAATCATCCATCAAAACTATACCCAGAGAATTTCTCAAAATAGTACGAGCTTCTTCCGGTTCCACCGGTCTTTCAGTTTCTATCCATATTGACTCGCCGTGTCCCACAAAAACAGGAACGCGCACTGCAGTAGCAGAAATTTGGATGTTTTGATCTTCTAATATTTTGCGTGTCTCATAGACAAGCTTTAACTCCTCACGGGTATAATTTTCCTCCATGAAGGGTTCTATATGCGGTATGCAATTAAAAGCTATCGGACAGGCAAAAACGACCGGGTTGAAAGTGATGCTTTCAAGTGATTCCAGTGCTATAGGTGCCTGACGGCGAAGTTCTTCCGGACCTTCTACACCCCAACCGCTGGTAGACTGATAGCTTGAAATTATTATTCTTTTTATTCCCGCAGCTTTATGTATAGGAGCCAGGGCCACAACAAGCTGAATTGTCGAACAGTTAGGACTTGCAATAAAACGTACTCCCTCTTTGATGGCATCAGCATTGACCTCAGGGACTACCAGAGGTACACCCTCAGCAAGACGAAAATCTCTTCCATTGTCTATGCATATCGCACCGGCCTCTTCCGCTGTCTTTCGCCATGTAACGCTTGCTCCTCTTGCTCCCTCTTTCCCGGCAAAAAGTACAAGATCGGCTCCTTTGAAAACATTTTCTGTTGTTTCCTCAACCAGCATTGATTCTCCTGCCAGTATCTTGGAGCGTTCTCGTGTTGCTGCTACTCTAGGCGGCCACTGGCAGGGAAAATTTCTTTCCTTAAGACAATGAACAATCGTCTCTCCTACTAATCCAACTCCTATTACTGTTACTTTCAAAGCCAATTTATAACTCCCCTATGATTTCAGACATAATAATAGTACACAAAGGCTTACAACATAACAAAGCCAAATAATATAGTATCACACCATTACTGATTGCCCTATTATAGAAATTTTCTTAGACAAGCACAACTACCTACTTAAAATTATCCTCAAAATAATTTTTAACCTCTTTCAAGCTGTGAAACTTTTTAAATAACATTGCCTCTATTTCTTCTCCAGGTTCAATAATGTCCAGAACCATAATTGGCAGCATTCCTGCTTTATAAGCTGCCATTATTCCATTTTCTGAATCTTCTAAAACCAAACAATCTTCCGGCGGACAATTTATTTTTTGAGATGTTTTTAGAAATATCTCTGAGTCAGGTTTTCCGTTTACTATTTCATTACCATACGTAATTACATCAAAATATTTTTTCGTATCCGATAAGTCCAACATCATTTCTGCTCTGCTTCTTCCCGTTGACGTGGCCAGTGCCATCTTTAACTGTTTCTCCTTTATATATTCCAGAAGTTCTAAAAGACCCTCCTTTAAAGGTACTCCTTCCGAGCAGATACGATTATCCAGAAGTCTGTTTGCTTCATTCACAATCTTTTCAAAAGGAAAACTGCCCCCATAATATTTTCTATATACTTCTCTAGTTCTTATTCTATCCATGCCAATTGTTTCTTTAAAAAGCTGGTAACTGAGCTTTTGCTTATATTTTTTACATGCTTCTTCCCGGGTTTCGAATATAAGTTTCTCAGTGTCAAACATTAACCCATCCATATCAAATATTATAAGATCTATGTTATATTTTCCTATTTTCATTGTTTGTAACAAAGCAAGCTATTCAAGTGATGATAATATACCGATCCTCATAAACTCTTTTCCATTACTGGCGTAGTTTTTCTGTATAAATACAAATACTACTTAGCCATTGCCTTTTCCTTTAGCTCTTTTGGCATTTTCTCTATGGCATAGCGAAGTGCAGTTCTGGGCATCACCATCCTATTTTTGGTTACATAATCAAACACTTCCTTCTGGTGAGCCTGGCTTGCTGCCTTGAGCATCCAACCATAACCCTTTTGCACCAGATCATCTTTATCCAAAAGTAAAATATCAGCGATTTCAAAAATATCTTTTAAAAATTTTCCCCGTTTGGCAGGGACAATTAGAGACACCGCTGAAGCGCGGCGCATCCAACGGTTTTGTGATTTTGCCCATTTTTTTAGGCCGGATAAATATTCCGGATACATTTCCACAAAAGTGCCCATGGTGTGATTACAAAGAGTATCACATGATGCCCAATTACTTACATAGTTATTCACCCATTTTTCAAATACTTTAAAATCCTCCGGTTTATAATCTTTATGGATATAATAAGACCAATTACAGGCAATAAATGACTCCTCTATATAACCTGATCGCCACAACTCTTCATACAGAACAAAAATTTCCTCTTTCCCTTTATCTTTGATAGTCTCGAAGTTTTCTTTGCTGATTTTACCCACAACAGCAGTTTTTACTCCATAGGACCTAACCTTCTCTTTAAAAAAATTCTGCCCGCTTTCTTTTGTTTTTTGGTCAGCATTCTGATTTAATTGTTGGCGAATTGTTTCGATTACGTTACTCATATTTTCACAACACTTAGCATAAAACTTTTATCATATTTTTTAGTATCTTTTGAGCAGCAGATTCTTATCTGATAGCCACATATATAAGTATTATTTTTCAGCAATAACTAACTATGCAAAGACATGTTTATATTGAGCCATAAAAAAGTTAGCTATATTCTAATATTTTTTAGGCAAATATTCAAAAACAATCGAGTAAACAGAACACAAGCTTAAGATCAGAAACTATTAATGAGAATTCTTTCAGTCACCCATGATTCCTTTATATTAAAAATTCTCCGTAAAGGAGAAACAACTTTAAAAAAATAATTATTCATTGACATTATGATTCATACCTATTATACTTATGGTATAATACTATATGTATTTTACTTACGGAGAATGTTTATGAATAAAAACAATCTTAAATCACTGCTTACTCAATGGGAAGAAACATACAAGAAAGGACTTCTCAGCTTCTGGCTGCTTCTCCTGTTATCCCGAAAAAAAGCTTACCCCCGCGAGATAAAAGGGCTCCTTGCCGAATTAAGCCAAAATACTATCAACGCTGATGAGAATAGTATTTATCGCGCCCTCTATCGTCTGGCAGAGTCCAGGGTAATTGACAGCGAAATACAGCAATCTGATATCGGACCTAACCGCCGGTACTTTTTCCTGACTGATTTTGGACGAGAACTTCTAAGTCATTTCATTTCCCGGAATATCCAGGTCTTTCAGCATCCAGTTGTTGCTGACCTTATTCAAAAAAACAATTTAATAAAAAATAATCAAGAAAGGAAACAATCATGACAACAGATACTATAACTATGAAGGAAAAAAAGTTAAAAAACATGCAGAAAATTCTTTGGATATGTTTTGCCGGACTCTCGGCTCCTATTATTCTGTTTGCGATGCCTTTTTCCATACTTATGAACATGGGTGAAATCATGGATACAGTCAATGGTATAGATATTCCAGCCTGGCCGTTTTTCATTATAAGCGAGGTCCTTGCCATAGCCTTAATTGGCGGAATCTGTCTGGCAATTTATCATATCTTTAAGTATCGTATAGATAAAAGAGACGATAATCTTTTTCTTTAATAACGGAGAAAGAGTATAGATATTTTATCCAACATTTCTCCTATGCTTCATAAAAAACAATACAACAAATTTAAATATAGCGTATCCAACGATCCAGACTCTCACTGGCGGAGAGAGTGGGATTCGAACCCACGGTACTACTTGTTAGCAGTACACTCGATTTCGAGTCGAGCGCCTTCGACCAGCTCGGCCATCTCTCCATTCTGCCAAATTATGTATATATTTCCAGGATATATAAATTCTAATAAATTTTTCCAGTATAGTAGAATAATTAGGTCTTAATTTTCGAATACCAGTACTTATTGCCCTTTAAGAATTCTTTTTTACCTTTTTTCTTTAATATTCTTAAATTTTTTAGACAGGCATCCCCATGAGCTGCCTTTAAAAAATCCATCTTTTTACAACCTTCAAACTCATCACACAACCAGCAACCCTCTATTTCCTTCTTTCGGCAGCATATTTTTATAGCACAATAGGGATTACCTCCCCCGTTCCTGCAAGTGTTCTTACATCTAAGCTTTACTAAAGCGCCCAATACTTCATAGCATTCCGGGTATTTCTTGAAAGTTTTAAAAAATGAAATATTGGACAAAGACTCGGCAACCTTATCAAATCTTGTTTGTCGGAGCTCTTTCCTTAAGTCTCTAGATAAATCAGCGATTTTACCCTGATAGCTAAAACAATCACCGCAGAAAATACCACAGTAAGCAATTGATGTCTCCTGGTTAGGCATATTATCCCCCTTCATTTTTCCTTTTGATTAACATCTTTCCTCATAACTAACTGTATTCTATATAATTTCCTCCAGTATTTCACAGGCATCCCTGACGTATTTTTCGCATTTGCTTCTGAATAAAGTTTTTTCCTCCTCAGTCCGGACACCCTCTCCAGTTTTAAAATTGACTTCGGTAAGTTCCAAGCAATTAGTTGACCTGTTTCTTTCTTTAAATTTTTCTATAAAATCTCTGGTTTTTTCATAAACTACTTTTTTGGAGCCGGCGCAATTGTTTTCGTTGAAGTACTTGCACCCAATCACCATTATTGCTCCAGTTACTGCGCCACAAATACCTTGCAGCTCTCCAATACCTCCTCCAAAACCGGAAGCAGCCGATCTTGCTTGCTGCTTACTTATCCCCCACTCCTGGCTGAAAACTGAAAATACAGATTGTGCGCAATTGTAGCCTCCGTTAAAAAAGGAAATTGCTTCTTCGCTTTTCTTCATCATCATCCCCAAGATTTTAGTTATAATGACTTTTTTATAAATTGCATCCGGCTCGAATAAAAGACGATTGCTAAACATATAAACCTTAGTAACATTATGGCGGAGAGAGAGGGATTTGAACCCTCGAAGCAGCTTACGCCACTTACACGCTTTCCAAGCGTGCGCCTTAAAC
>CAYPYW010000023.1:0-35302 GCA_964415365.1 uncultured Actinomycetota bacterium
CAGGTTTTTTATAGTTAGAGTGCGTGAAAAATCGGATTAAGCGGTCAAGTCAGGTGCTAGGGGAATATACAAGAACTAGCAAGGATCAAAGTTTACCACTTTCTGATCAGCTCTTTTGAAAATTTAAGATGTGATAAAAGTGGCAGGTTTAAAACGGAATAGATGGCAGATTTCACTGAAATCTACATGTCAGACATTGCAATATAAATACAGTCGTATATAGAAGCATCGATTTTCCTGGAAATCTCATATGCACTTATATAAGATCTGTAATCCAGCTTCAATAAAATCAATATGTTAAAAATCTCCTTTATTATGTCTTCCAGTAACTTTTCAGAAATACTAGTCCTGAATCTAAAAATATTTAACAGTTCATAAATTAAAAGCTCAGGAGATAAAATATATAAATTCCTTAAGGTAGCCTTTTCATAAAGAGCCCTGGCAACTTTGGTTCCGCTTTCATTTTCAGAATAAAACCACTTAAATATGACAGAAGAATCTAAGACAAAGATTTCCTTGCTTTTTTCCCTGACTATAAATTCGTCAATATCTTTAAACTCACTACTACTTGGTTCTTCTAAGTAGTTCATCGGTTCTTGCCTGTCTTAAATCCCTTATTTCTTTTACAAAATCGACGCCTTTGAACAATCCTTCTTCATTTATCTGCTCATTTATTTTCATTAATTTTTTAACTGCTCTTTTTCTATTCTCAAAAGCGATGTATTCGTCTATTTTCCCAAAGTACAGCTTCGCTGCATCTGCAAAAAATTCCGAACGGTTTTTATTTACGATCTTTTTATATTTATTTACCTTATCCAGTAATTCAGAAGATATTGAGATATTTATAACCGCCATTTCCAGCCTACCCAGTTATTAATTTTATTATAATTTTTTCAATTGTAGCATAATTATACAAAATATTGCATAAAATTATAGGTAAAACTTTAACTAAAAAATTAATTACATAAATTCAAAACGAGAATAAATTGTGAAGATATAAAACCTGGGTGGCATCAAGTTTTATCACCTGGCAGGCCCCTTAAAATGTTTCAAGGTTGTCCTGTAATATTTGTGAAGCCAGAACTTCAAACTTCCATTTACTGAAATTCCCAGTTGCTTAAGTTTTTTGACTACTGCTATACAGAGATTGTATCTCTAATGGAGGAGTTTGGACACTTCATAAAGTTCCAGATCCAGAGGCTTTTCTTCATTAATGGCCTCCTCAAGCGAAACCGACGTAATCTGGCCATTTTCCATAACTGCCATCTGTCCGAATTTTCCCTCACGCACCAGCTCTACTGCCTTTACTCCCAGTCTGGTGGCAACTATTCTGTCAAAAGCAGTTGGTCTTCCACCTCTTTGTAGGTGACCCAGTATGACTACCCTGGTGCTGTGGCCAGTCCTTTTTTCAATTTCCCTGGCAATAACATTACCTACGCCGCCAAGCTGCACATGACCAAAATTGTCAACTGCGGCGGAAGCCGTTACTTGTCCTTCCCCTTCTATAGGCTTTGCTCCCTCAGCAACAGCAATGATAGTAAATTCCCTGCCTCTTTTTCTTCTCTCTTCTATAACATTTATGATTTCATCGTAATCAAAAGCGACCTCGGGAATCAGTATAACATCAGCCCCACCAGCAATGCCTCCATTCAAGGCAAGCCAGCCTGCATCTCTTCCCATAATTTCCACTATCATTATTCTGTTGTGTGAAAATGCGGTAGTGTGAAGTTTGCCAATGCAATCAGCTACTACTTCCAACGCAGTGTCGCTGCCTATTGCATGGTCGGAGTGGGCAATATCGTTATCTATAGTCTGGGGTATGCCAACCCCTTTTACACCATACTTGGTCAATTTAGTTATGACTCCATTTGTATCATCCCCACCAATGGTTATTATTGCGTCCAGTTCAAATTTCCTTATATTATCCTTAACCTTTTCCACCCCGTTCTCTATCTTAAAAGGATTGATTCTGGAGGTACCTATTATAGTTCCGCCTTCTGCCAGTATTCCTGAAACTGATTCCCTGTCCAGTTCCATTACATTGCCTTCAACCAGACCTTCCCATCCATTTTTAATCCCAATTACTTTATATCCATACTGTGTTGCTTTTAAATAAATCGCCCTTATGGCTGCGTTTATTGCCGAAGAATCCCCACCGCCAGTTAATACACCTATTTTACTTATCATTTTTATTCCCTTCTACTTTCGAATAATAATTTAAAACAAAATTATATTAATTTTTCTCATATAATCAACTTAATTTTCTAATTATAATTTCATTTACCATTCGGGGATTTGCCTTGCCCCTGGTCTTTGCCATTACTTTTCCAATTAAAAAGCTTAATGCTTTTTCCTTTCCTTGCTTGAATTGCTCCACCGGGCCGGGATTATCCCTTATCACTTCTTCAATAACGGTCTCCAGGAGTCCTTCATCACTTATCTGCTCCAGCCCTCTGTCCTCAATAATCTTCTGTGGAGCTCTGCCGGTGTTAAACATCTCTTCAAATACAGATTTGGCTATTCTAGAACTAATTTTTCCACCATCAACTATTTCCAGCATCTTGCACAGGTTCTCAGGAGTTACCTTGCTGTCTTTGATGGTTATTTTTTCTTTATTTAAAAGTGCGCTAAAGTCACTCATTATCCAGTTGGCAACATTTTTGGCATTACCGTAACAACCACAGCATTTCTCGAAATAATCCGCGAGATCCCTATTATCTGCCAGAAAACTGCTATTGTATGCAGAGAGGCTGTACTGCTTCTCAAATCTTTTGGCTTTGGCGGAAGGCAGTTCAGGAATTGTCTTTCCAATATTCTCAACCATCTTATCTTCCATATAAATAGGAACCAGATCAGGCTCCGGAAAATATCTGTAGTCATGAGCTTCTTCCTTGGAACGGAGAGCTTTGGTGGTCCTTGTCTTGCTGTCATAATGCCTTGTTTGCTGGATCACTTTGTCTCCGGCCTCAAGAACTTTAATCTGTCTTTTAACTTCATACTCCAATCCTTTTTGCAGAAATCTAAAGGAGTTTAGATTTTTTATCTCAGTCTTTGTGCCAATTTTATCACTGCCTTTTTTCCTTACGGAGACATTGGCGTCACATCTCAGGCTGCCTTCTTCCATGCTGCAGTCGCTTACATCCAGGAATAAAATCAAATTTCTCAAAGCTATCATATATTCCCTGGCTTCCTCAGGTGACCTTATATCTGGTTCGGTAACAATCTCTATAAGAGGAGTTCCAGCCCGGTTAAAATCCACTATGCTGGCCTCGGACTCGCTTATCCTCCCGGTTGTTCCTGTATGCAGAAGTTTTCCGGTATCCTCCTCCATATGAACTCTGGTTATCCCTACTCTTCTTACATAATCTCCCATGTCAACGTCCAGATAACCCTTCACCCCAAGAGGAAGGTCATACTGCGAAATCTGGTAATTTTTGGGCATATCAGGATAAAAATAATTTTTGCGGTGGAATATGGTATAGTCTTTAATCTTACAGTTTAAGGCCAGGGCAATTTTGACTGCATATTCAACCGCCTTTCTGTTCGTAACCGGCAGTGACCCCGGATGCCCCATACAGACAGGGCAGGTATGTATGTTTTTCTCCTCGCCGAAGGAAAGTCTGCAACCACAGAACATCTTGGTACTGGTGGAGAGCTCAACATGGGTCTCAAGCCCTATAACCGGCTCATATTCGTTTTTCATTTTAATAAGTCCAGATATAATGACAATTGATTCAAAAAAACTAATCCCTATAGCCTGATAAAAACATCCGTAAATCTACCAAAAACCTTTTATAATCCCGGTTTCTTATCAAAACCTATTGCCTTCTCCAGGCTGTAGGCCGCTCTAAGCACATTATCTTCCCTCAATATATTCCCGATAATCTGCACACCTATAGGCAGCTTACCGGCAGACAGCCCTGCCGGAATTGAAATCGCAGGCAGCCCTGCCAGATTTACCGGTATGGTGCAGATATCCGATAGATACATAGTAAGTGGATCTTCTATTTTCTCCCCAATCTTAAAAGCAGTGGTGGGTGATGTCGGAGAGATCAGGACATCAAACTTACTGAAGGCCTTCCTAAAATCATTTATAATCAGGGTTCTTACCCTCTGGGCCTTTTCATAATATGCGTCGTAATACCCGGCTGACAGGCAGTAGGTTCCTATCATTATCCTTCTTTTAACCTCATCGCCAAATCCCTCTGCCCTGCTTTTCCGGTACATCTCCCTTAAAGTCCTCGCCTCCGTATTCCTGTATCCATATCTTACTCCATCAAATCTGGAAAGGTTGGAACTGGCTTCGGAAGGAGCAATAATATAATAAACACTCAGTGCATACTCCAGGCTGGGAACCGAAACTTCTTCAACGCTGCCGTCCATATCTTCGACCAGCTTAACTGCCCTGCCAACTGCTTCCTTTACCTCCTGGTCAATTCCTTCTGCCATCAGTTCCTTGAGGATTCCGGCTTTCATACCTTTCATATCTGCCGTGAGGAAACTCTTATAGTCCGGAGTCTTTGTATTAATGGATGTGGAATCATTCTCATCATGACCGCAGATTACATTGAGCATAGCTGCACAATCTTCGACATCTCTGGTAAGCGGCCCTATCTGGTCAAGTGAAGATGCAAACGCTACCAGCCCGTATCTTGATACCATCCCGTATGTGGGCTTGAACCCGACAACACCACAGAGAGATGCTGGCTGTCTTATAGAGCCGCCGGTATCAGACCCCAGCGAACACACAGCCTCACCTGCTGCCACACTGGCCGCAGGCCCACCGCTGGATCCTCCCGGAACTCTTTCAATATCCCAGGGATTTTTTACCGGTCCAAAATAAGAGTTTTCATTGGATGAGCCCATCGCAAACTCATCCATATTTGCCTTTCCTACCAGTACATAATTACAACTTTCCAGCCTGTCAATCACGGTAGCGTTATATATTGGAATGTAACTTTCCAGAATCCGGGAGGCACAGGTTGTAGTTATGTTCCTGGTGCATATATTGTCTTTTATAGCCACAGGTATACCTGTAAAATCCGCTATATCACCGCCGGAGCTTATAAGCTTATCTACTTCCCCTGCCCTGGATAAGGCTCTCTCCTTTTCCAACCTGATATAAGAATTTAATTTATCCTCGACCCCTTCAATCCTGGAGTAAATGCTTTTAACTATTTCAGTGCAGGATATCTCCTTTTTTTTCAACCTGTCCTTGAGCTCATGGGCGGTAAGATAATATGTCTCCAAAACTTCTCCTTGCTCAGTCTATCTTTGGCACTTTAAAACCGTCATTTGCCTCATCAGGAGCATTTTTCAGAGCGGCTTCCTGAGTAACTGATTCCTTTACTATATCCTCCCTGAAAACATTCTTTATATCCAGTATATGTGACGTCGGCGGAACTCCTTCGGTATTTACACTACTCACATTCGCAACATGGTCCAGTATCCTGTCCAGTTGAGAAGTGACTTTTTCTATATCATTTTCATCAAATTCCAGTTCTGCCAGTTTTGCTACATGCTTTATGTCGTCTTTAGAAACTCTTTCCATTCGGTTACCTCTTTATGCATTCTCTTGTGTCTGCAATTCAAAGCGGCAAACTCAAGTATAACATTTTAACAGATATTTTCTTTCATTAATACTTTAATATAGCTTTATAATCTCCAGCCGCCCCAGTAGAATCAATATCAGCAGAAGATTGTAAACTCCGTGCAGGAAAATTGCCGGAAGTAGTGACTTTGTTTTTTCAAACAGATAAGCAAGGATCCATCCGATAATCATAAGTGGTATAAAGCTGTAAAGCTCCAGATGGACCAGGGCAAATAAAAAAGAAGATAAAAACAGTGCCACATTGATCCCCCAGCTTTTCTTAAATGCAGAGTATAAGAATCCCCTGAAAAAAACTTCCTCGCTAAAAGGAGCGACCACCGCCACCACAACCAGCAAAATATTACTGGATATACTTCTGTTTTCGACAAGTACTTCGATCTTGCTTGAAGGGGCTTCCAATCCAAATAATGAATTCATTAAAAATACGTATAAGAAGCTGATCAAAAAAATAACCAGCAGCGAAAGAAAAGAGTACCAGACCGTTTTTGCGATACTGTAATATCTTAAACCCAGATCTCTTAAACTTGCTTTCCTCCGGAATATTGCAAAAAACCAGACCGTTCCCAGCATTAGTATTACCTGGATTCCATAAAGGAGGGTAAAGCTTATATTACCTATGTTGGAAGAGTTAAAGAACTGCTTGCCTTCCAGTATCTCGAATAACTTCGCCGAACCAAAATAAATGGCAACCAGTAAAACTGTCAAAAAGACAAGAGAAATTATGACATCAAGGGCAGTCCACTTTATATTCAGAACATTGTCCTTTTTTCGAGGCAAATTTGTTTCCTTTGAATCATCATCAACCATATTTAAAAAACTTAATCCTTTACCATTTTTTTGAATTCCTCTTCAGATATCACCCTGATATTTAATTTCAGGGCATTGTTCAATTTGCTTCCGGGATCTTTACCTGCAAGAACCAAATCAGTACTCCTGCTGACACTTGAAGTGACTCTTCCACCAAAGTTTTCAATAATCTCACTGGCTTCTTCTCTTGAGAAATCATTCAACTTACCAGTAAGGACAAAAGTCTTTCCAGCAAAAGCTTCTTTTTCTAAAGACCTCTTTGCCACCGAGCCAAAATTGACCCCCGCTTTCTTTAATCTTTCAATTACCTTAAGGTTTTGTTCCTGCTTGAAAAAGGCAACCACACTTTCCGCTATTTTCGGCCCTACCTCTCTTATCTCTTCAATCTCTTCATACCTGGCATGCATTAAACTGTCAAGATCCGGAAATACTTTTGAAAGTATATCCGCCATATGGGAGCCGACATGCCTTACTCCCATTGCAAAAAGAAGCTTCGAAAGCGGCCTTTTCTTGCTTTTATCTATGGCCTCAAGAAGATTTTTAGTCGATTTTTCTTTAAAATTTTCAAGCGAATAAATATCGTCATACTTTAAATAATAAATATCCGCAGCATCCTTGATTAACTTTTTATCCAAAAGCTTTTCTACAATAGCCGGACCCAGTCCATCTATATCCATAGCACCTTTTGAGGCAAAGTGAATTATCCTCTCATACTGCTGGGCCGGACAGGCCATCGATGTGCACCGCAGTGCCACTTCTCCTTCCGGCTTTACCACATCGGATCCGCACACCGGGCATTTGTCGGGCATCCTGAATTTTTTCTGGCTTCCGTCCCTTCTTTCTTTTATAACCTTTACTATCTCAGGTATGACATCTCCTGCCTTGTGTATTACTACCCAGTCACCTATCATAACCTCCTTTCTCCTTACCTCATCTTCATTATGAAGGGTAGCATGGGAAATAGTGGAACCTGCCACTTTAACCGGCTTGAGAACTGCTACCGGGGTAAGCGTTCCGGTTCTTCCGACATTTACTTTTATATCCAGAATACGGGTAACTTCTTCTTCCGGCGGGAATTTATAGGCAATAGCCCACCTGGGGTCCCTGGAGGTCTGGCCAAGTTTTTGCTGATAGCTGAAATTATCCACCTTTATAACAACCCCATCTGTTTCATAGAGCAGGCTTTTACGCTTCTCCTCCCAGCTTTCCAGATACTTCCTAATCTCTTCAAAGCCAATCACCTTTTTTATATTTGGATTCACCCTGAGTCCAACCTCTGCCAGATAATTCAGTGTTTCATAGTGGCTGGTAATATTAAGCTCACCGGGATTAACCGCCCCATAAATGAATGCATTGAGTCTCCTTCTGGCAGTATTTCTGGGATCTATCTGCCTGAGTGACCCCGCTGCAGCATTCCTGGGATTGGCAAAGGTAGCCAGCCCCTCCTCTTCCCTTTCAGTGTTAATCCTTTTGAACTCATCTTTCGCAAGATAGACCTCTCCTCTTACTTCCAGTCTTGAAGGAATCTTCAGGCCGGTTTTTCTGAACAGCTTCAGGGGAATTGCTCTTATTGTTTTTAAATTGGAGGTTATATCTTCTCCCAGTACGCCGTCTCCCCTGGTGGCACCTCTTACAAATATCCCATCTTCATAAACAAGAGAAACTGCCGATCCGTCTATTTTTAATTCACAAACAAACTCCACCTCATTTTCACTCTTGTCAAGATCCTTATATACCCGCGTAAGAAAGTCTTTCAGTTCCTGGTGACTGAATGCATCCTGAAGGCTGAGCATCCTTTCTCCATGCTCTACAGTGCTGAAACCTCCTTCCAGAGGCGCTCCGATTCTCTGGGTGGGAGAGTCGGGAGTTATAAGTTCAGGAAATTTTTTCTCGAGCGCTTCAAGGTTGCGTATAAGCCTGTCATACTGCGCATCGCTTATTATGGGATTATCTTTGATATAGTAGTAATAATTGTGCTTCGCTATTTCATCGCGAAGAGCATTTGCCATTCCTTGAGGATCTTTAACTTTTTCGACATCAATGTTGAGAAGTACTTCCAGTGTATCCAGAGAAATATCAGTTTTTTTATCGGCAGCTATTTTATCTCCTGTTTTCTTACCGGAGGCCTTCCCGCCAGTGGTCCCTTCGCCACTGTCTTCGTTATTTTCATATTCTTCTTTTCCCATGATTCAACTTCCAGGAATAAAAAATATTTCTACAAAATTCTTTTGTGGAAATAATTTTATACCATTTTAGCACATATTCGTAGTGAACCCTTTTGAAAAGTGAAGAGATTTTTGTGATTAATTATAGTCAGTCAGATTATCCAGGAATTACAGCTGAACTTTCTTGAGTTTCATTATTCTTAACACATGCACAAAAAATGCTATTAAGCCGGCAGCTGCAAATCCAATTCCCAATATTAGAATAATAGGACTAAGTCTGGTAAACAAAGGCACTTCTACAGTTTCAAAACCGGATATTCCGGCTACTTCAATATTGGGTTCTACTTCGTCGTCCTGTGTTACAAATGAAACCGTATCCAGTGGTTTGTAATTATCTGCAGTAGCATAGTTATAAAAAACTTCATCAAAATCATTATCAGGAGCTGTAGAAAGCTCTGCAACAGTCATATTCTGTATCTCTTCTTCACCAGCTACGACAATATTATTCTCAGATTTACTATCAGAATTACCCCCACTGGTTGTATTAGTGGACTCAGTTACAGCTGCAGCAGTTATCGTAAGTGTTCCATTAAAAATGGTAACAGTATAGTTAACTAGCTTTCCGTCAGGATCGGAAAGTGATGGAAAAATCGGATATGTCCCCACAGGACTGTTAATCGAAGCCGTAGAATCGTAAATCGCTCCTATATTATCGCTATTTACTATTCCGGCTATAGTCCCACTAAACAACGGATTGGGACTGCCGTATACTTTCGAAGCATTATTTGCAGTTACTGTAAGTGGTGCAGGGGTAACTGTAAGTGATCCCTCAACAAAGGTTATACTGTAATTAGTTGAGTTAAGCCCGGCCGGAGTTATGGGATAGATTCCTACAGGGCTGGCTTCTGTGGCAGTAGTTGTAACTTCCAGTGTGCCTGTAAGATTAGTTCCATCGTCACCTGCCACAAACCCCAAATAAGTAACGCCGAATGCCGGATTAGGATTGCCGTATATCCTTGAGGCGTTATCTGCCGTAACAGTCAGAGGTGCAGTGTCCACAGTCAGGGAATTCGAACCACTGCTGGCACTGTAACCGGAATCACCTGCGAAACTTGCATCAACACCGGTTGGATACAATCCTGCATCTATTCCCGAAAGGCTGACATTATCAAGTGTTGCCACACCACTAGCATCTGTAATCGCGTCTCCAACACCATTCCCATTCAAAGTAAAGTTAATAACTTCACCGCTAACAGCCGGGATAAGTGTTGCCGACAGGTCAACAGTTCCACCATAAGTACCGCTGGCAGGCAAAACCGATAGGCTGGTAGTTATAGGATCAACAGTCAGAGTATCCGAAGCCGTTGGCGATATGTTACCTGCTGCATCATAAGCTCTGACATATATTGTATGTGCTCCACCCGTTAAAGCAGAGGTGGTAAAAGTAAAATTGACATTCTTATCCGGCGTGAATGTGTCCACATCTGTCCAGGAACCATCATCTACACGATATTCTACATCAACAATATTTGTACGTGTATCTGCAGCTGAACCACTGTAGGTAGGAGTATTATCACTTGCCGGATCCGGTAAGTACTCTTTTAGAGTAACTGTAGGAATAGTTGTATCAGTTCTAACAACTAGAGTTCTGTTACGTGATTTATAATCATCAGGATTACCTGAATTTGTTGCTCTTATAGTAAATGATGTCTTCCCTTCGGGTGTAGAACCGGAGGTATTAACAGTAAGAGTTGAGGTTTTTGAAGTATCCCCGGGTGAAAAAGAAACAGTCGAAGGATTAAAACTATATGTGCATCCGTCAGGAAGCACGGTTGTTACAGACAGATCTACTGAAAATGACCCAAGACCACTACGGTTTACGGTAACAGTATAAACCGCACTATTAGAAGCATAAACCGGATTTGGAGATTGGGAACCTGCTGTAACTGAGCCAACACCCCCAACAGTTAGCGCTCCATCACCTGTTGCAAAATCACCAGAATAAACTGAATTCACAGCCTGCACAGTGAAAGATGTAGTCCCTGCCAGTGTAGTGCCGCTGGTGGTGCTAATAATAAGAGTTGTGGTCGCAGATTTCCTTGACGACGAAAAATAAATATGACTGTTCTTAAAGCTAGCTGTACATCCGTCGGGAAGTGGAGTTATCACAGATAAATCTGCATAAAAACTACCTTTTCCAGTCCCACGGGTTACAGTAATTGTATAACGAGCATTATTGGCAGGATAAACTACAACTGGTGATTGATTTCCCACTGTAACTGCGCCAATCTGTGGAGTGCTTGTGTAAGTTGCCACAGTTAATGTTCTGCTACGTGTTTTATAATCGTCAGGGTTATCTGAATTTACCGCTTTTATAGTAAAGGATGTACTCCCTTCAGGTGTAGAACCGGAGGTATTAATAGTAAGAGTTGAGGTTTTTGAAGTATCCCCGGGTGAAAAAGAAACTGTAGATGGACTAAAGCTATATGTACATCCATCAGGAAGCTCAGTTATTATAGATAGATCTACCGAAAATGGTCCAATGCCACTGCGGTTTACAGTAACAGTATAAGTAGCACTACCAGGAGTATAAACCGGATTTGGTGACTGACTCTTCGCTGTAACCGAACCGATTCCACCCACAGTTAATGTTCCATCGCCTTTTGCACAATCAGTAGAAGTATCTGAGACTTCAGCTCTCACAGTAAAAGATGTAATCCCTGCCGGCGTAGTGCCACTGGTAGTACTGATAGTAAGAGTTGTAGTTGCAGAGCTTCTTGACGATGAAAAATAAATATGACTGCTCTTAAAACTGGCTGCACATCCGTCAGGAAGTGGAGTTATTACAGATAAATCTGCATAAAAACTGCCTTTTCCGGTTCCCCTGTTTATGGTAATGGTATAACGGGCATTACTGGCAGGATAAACTACAACTGGCGATTGAGCTCCTACTGTAACAGAACCAATCTGTGGATTATCAATAATAGCTATAGCTATCGGGCCTAAGTCAATCTGCAGGCTATCAGTAAATACAGTCATAGTGCTCATGCCACTTGTCTGACCGGTTGCCGTAAGTATAATCTCCTGACCCAGGTGATGCTCAAAAATTATGTACTCATTATTATAAATATTACCTTTATCATCTGCGACTGCGAAATAAGTTAAAGTCAACTGTAAGGGTAATACTGCAAAATCTAATTTTACTGTTTCACCCGGCAGCCATCTGCTGCCTGCAACCACCACTATATCTCCGGGTGAATAGTCATCTTTATCAGTAGTGATTGTGGGTTTACCAAGTACATCTACAATTCTTGTGACTTCAACCGCAGCATTTCCGGCCTTGTCACTGACATTGTACGTTACTTTATAAGAGCCTGGAACAGCGGTATTAACTGCACTCACAATTTTTACAGAACCAGTAAGATCTCCGTCAACATCATCTACCGCGGTTGCACCGGCATCTGTGTATTCGGAACCCAGTTCTACCATTACAGGACTGTTTCCAATAACGGTAATTACTGGCGGAGTTGTATCAGGAAGTGGAATAGCTTCAGCATCTACTATATCAACTGCTGTTGTGCCAGTTATTACTTTCGTTGTTTCTTCAGTTGCTGTTTCTTCAGTTACTACTTCTTCTGTTGTTTCGGTCGCTGTCTCTCCCGTTTCCCCGGTCGTCGTTTCCGTTGTCGTTTCTTCAGTTGCTTCAGTTACTGTCTCTTCCGTTTCCTCAACAGCCTCTGACTGTTCACTGCCTGGAGAGCCCTGCAATTCCAATCCTTCCTGTGTTTCTCCAAAAACCGTACTACATGGAATCGACCAGAAAACTACTAAAACAACAGCAAGAAAAACTATAAATTTGGCTGCAATTTTACTTCTTAAATAATTCATTTTTTCTACTTTTTCTTTAAAATTAACAAATTTAATATTGCTTTAGTCCTTACTTTCCCCCTAGAAAAACAAAAAACCGACTATTTCTAGCCGGTTGCACTACTAGCTCATTACATTCCAAAGTGCCCAAATAACGGAATGTAAATCATCGCCTCTATCAATGATAGTAAAAACTAAATTGTCAAAAGAACTATAATTAATAATTGTAAAGTAATATTAATTATTTTAGATATAAATGTCAAGAACTTTTTTTATATTATTATTATATAATAATTATTAAAACATTTTAATAAACATTATTAAAATAAAATAAAAGTTTATTAAAAAAGAAATTTAAAGGAGCCTCAAGTTACAAAATTTCGAACCAGATATTAAAAGAATTAATAGATATCAAAAATAAGTAATTTCTTATTCATTAAATTAAAATTAAATATTATTATTCGTTCTATTATCTAACAATAATTGTTTGAATAACTAACATAAAGTGGTATACTTTTAAGGTAAGGAGGTAATATGTTTGATTTAGAAATTAACAATAAAAAAGAATTGGGAGCACTCATAAAAAAGTTTAGGGAAGAATTTGAGTATTCTCAAGAAAAAATTGCAGAGAAAATGAATCTGCCAAGATCTGCAATATCTTTAATTGAATCTGGTAAAAGAGAGATTTCCAGTTCCGAATTAGCATTATTTGCAAAGCTATTCGATCTATCTATAGATGAGTTACTCTATAAAAATAAATGTGATAAGGAAATTAATTTAAAAAGCAACAGCAAAAAACCAAGATTTGATAGGGAAAAATTCAAACAAATCCTACTTTATGTAATAGAAAAATGTGGATCAAAAATTAATGTTGGAAAAACTGTAATATATAAATTATTGTATTTTATTGATTTTGATTACTATGAATTAAATGAAGAGTATTTGACAGGGGAATCATATCGAAAAATAGGACACGGTCCAGCACCTTGTCATTTTGAAGAAGTAGAAAAAGAACTATTGGAAAATAAAAAGATTTTTAAAACAATTGTTGATTATCATGATTATAAACAAATAAAATATATCCCTTTGGTAAAATCAAATATAAATCTATTAACTGCTATTGACAAGGAAGTCATTGATAATGCAATAGAAAGACTCTCATCAATGAATGCAACTCAAATTGAAGATTATTCTCATGAAGATATTCCCTACGAAATTACAGCTGATCTTGACATCATCGATTATGAAACGGTTTTTTACAGAAAAGAAATGCACTCAGTTAGGGAGTACTAGTACATGGATTTTTCATGTCTTGCTGAGTTTAAAAAAGATTTTGAAAAACTGTTAAAGAAATACCCAAGTTTAGAAGAAGATTTAAATATATTAAGGCAATTCTTGCATAAACATCCCAGAGGATTTCCTCCAATAATCTTTCCAATTGGTGATTTAGGGATAAAAACCAAAATCTTTAAGGTTAAGAAATTCCGTTGTAGATCTTTAAAAGGTAGTGGTTCAAATAGCGGTATTAGAGTAACTTATGCATTATTTGAAGAAGAAAAGAAAATAGAATTTATTGAAATATATTTTAAAGGAAAACAAAGCAACCATAACAGAGAAAGAATTTTAAAGTATTATGAATAAATATACCTGGTAACGCATAGGGGACTTGAACCATAATCTTTTATATTATTTTTATATCAAAATAATATTTATAATACAGTTACACAATCAATCAAACATTATAAAGAAGATTATTAGACCTTATTTTGTTATGAAACCGGGAGTAGATTATGGACAGGGCAGGTTTTTTAATATAAATGTTATCTATCAATGATCTCTGTAAATTTATTTACCAGTTGTGGATCAAATTGTTTGCCACTAAATCTTTTTAACTCATCAATTGCATTCTTTTTGCTTATTTTTCTTTTGTATACTCTTCCGTTTGTCATTACATCGAAAGCATCTGCTACTGCAATAATTCTTGAAGTAATCGGAATATCTTCACCTTTTAAACCTCTTGGATACCCTGTTCCATTCCACCACTCATGATGAGATAAAATTGCTTCAGCTATAGGTGCGAGTTGTGGTGATGATTCTGCTATATTATACCCAATTTCAGGATGTCTTTTGACAATATCCCATTCTTTTTTCGTTAATTCTTCTTTCTTTAAAAGAATATCCTCAGGAATTGCAATCTTACCTATATCGTGAAGCGTGGAAAGAAGTGATAATTCATCTAATTTATTTTCAGACAAACTTATAGATTTCCCAATCTCTATCGTAATCCCTTTTAACCTTTCTGCATGTTCCCTTGTTTCAAAACTTTTTTCCATCAGAGTTGCCTCCAAAGAGGATATTATAGAGCTTGAAATACTTTTCTTTTCAAGCAACTTCCTTTTATACATATAATCCTCAGCTTCTACTAATAAATCTCGAATATCGTGCTCGTTTTCTGTTTTTTCAGAAGCTCCTAGTGAGATGCTAAGAGGTATATTGTTGCAGCTTACCTGGCTGCATTTTTCTCTTATTCTCTCAATCACTTTCAGGGCAACTTTTTTACCGGTTCTGGGCAATAAAATAGAAAACTCATCTCCTCCCCATCTGGCTACAATATCCTCCATTCTGCAGCACTCCAGTAAAATTTCCGCAATTTTGCATAAATAAAGATCCCCCTGGTTATGGCCGAAAGCATCATTTATTAGTTTTAGACCATTTACATCACCTATAATTATAGATATCGGCAGCAATCTTCCTCTTTCTAATCTTTTTAACTCTTCTTCAAAAAATGCACGGTTATATAGACCGGTAAGATTGTCATGAAATGATAAATATTCTATTTTTTCATCTGCTTTTTTCTTCTCTGTAATATCTATTATTATTCCTCTTAATCCAACTTTTTTACCATCTTCATCTAATGTCAAGCTACAGTGGGTCATAGCAGAAAAAGTTCCGCCGTCACTTCTTGCTGCTTCGTATTCTAACAATCCAACTTTTTTACCACTCACTATCTTTTTTATATTTTCCCTTAACCGGCCTCTATCATTTGAAGCAACCAGATCAAAAACATTAATATTTTTTCTACCATTTCTTTTATCAAAACCAAACTTTTTATAGGCATTGGTATTGGCAAAAATAAGATTCCCATCTAGATCAGCCTCAAAAACCATTTCCGGCAGCATTTCAACTAAATCTTTAAATTTCTTTTCGCTTTCAATTAGCTCTCTTATGGCTTCTTTCCGTTCCCTTTTTATTTTCACTTCTTCCAATTCTCTTTTAATTGTTGGAACCAATTTTGTAAGGTTGTCTTTCATAAGGTAATCATTGGCCCCTTTTCTTATGATCTCTACAGCTAGCTCTTCTCCAATGGTGCCGGATATTATAATAAACGGAATTTCCAGATTCATCTTCTTTAATAACTTTAATGCATCGAGCCCATTAAACTTTGGCAAATTATAGTCAGATAATATAATGTCCCATTTTTTGTCCTCCAA
This sequence comes from uncultured Actinomycetota bacterium, assembly GCA_964415365.1. Taxonomy (GTDB): domain Bacteria; phylum Actinomycetota; class Humimicrobiia; order Humimicrobiales; family Humimicrobiaceae; genus Hydromicrobium. The sequence goes on from CAYPYW010000023.1 coordinate 15,942, forward strand.
AGCAGTTCTCATTTCCTCGGCAGTTTCAACCCGTTGGAAGTACGCATTCAATCCGTTATTTTCAATACTACGTGACATCAACAATGCGTCATCCTCAGAATCTTCCACAATTAATATTTTTAGTTTTTTATTCATCTAAAGATCCCTTTGGGGAGGGGGTTCATTTAGAACCAGCCAGTACAGTTGCAATTGCTTTGCGGCTTCTACAAATTGGTCGAAATCTACAGGTTTTTGTATATAACTGTTAGCTCCCAGACTATAGCTATTTATAAGATCTTCTTCTTCATTTGAAGAAGTTAAAATAACCACAGGAAGGAGTTTTGTTCTTTCATTTGAGCGTATCCTTTTTAATACTTCAAGCCCATCTATTTTAGGTAATTTTAAATCTAAAATTATTAACTCTGGAAAAAATCTTTCCTTCTCACTTTTATTCGCATCACTCAAGTTCAAATAATCCAGCGCTTCCTCTCCATCCCGTGCTACTATAATCTCATTTAATACCCTGTCTTTTGTAAGGGCTCTTATTGTCAGCATCTCATCATTAGGGTCGTCCTCTACTAATAATATTTTTCCCCTATTCACTAAAACCCCCTAAAATTATAGAGTAAAATAAAAAGTAGCTCCTTTTCCTTTCTCAGACTCTACCCAGATTGTTCCATTATGCAGATTTATTATTCTTAGTACTGTAGCAAGGCCTATTCCTGTTCCTTCAAATTCAGACTCTGAATGGAGCCTCTGGAAAGGGGCAAATATTTTTTTTGAATATTCCATATCTATACCTATACCATTATCTTTTACATAATATACCTTTTTCCCATTACTATCTTTAATTCCAAATTCTATAAGAGCTTCTTCCTTTTTCCCGGTAAATTTAAAAGCATTATCTATAAGGTTTTTCAAGGCTATTTTTGCCAGGCCAATGTCTGCCGTTGCAGATAATTTTGGCGTTATTTTAAATTCAACTTTTCTTTCTGGATGTAAGGTTATTAATTCATCTGCAATTTCACTGGCTAATTTGCTTAGATCTACTTCCTGATACTTAGCTTCTTTTCTGGCAATACGGGACAATGTCAACAAATCGTTTATTAATCTCCCCATATTCTGGGCTGAAGAACGTATACGCCTTATAAAATCTTTTCCTTGTTCGTCAAGTTTATCAGAATAATCCTCAGATAGGGCCTGGCTAAAACCATCTATGCTTCTAAGTGGCGCCCTAAGATCATGAGACACCGAGTATGAAAAAGATTTAAGTTCCTCATTTACCTTTTCTAACATTTCAGACTTTGCTTTCAAAGATTCCTCACTTTTTTTAAGTTTCCTAAATAAAAGATCAGAAGGTCTTACAAGCCCGGTCTCTATTATAGCTTTATAGATAAGGTAGAATGAGATTACCTTAAAAATATGTCCAATTAGATTGAATAGACCGTATACATCAGTATATAAAGTAAACGCCAATTCTGAAAATATTGTGATTATAATTGACGCAATAACCAACCTGAATACTGATTTACCAAATTGTTTCCTTTCTTTTATAAGAAATAAAATCGATACCAATAATATTCCTGAAATTATGTACTCGCTAATTATTTTAAATAGAGTTAGGCCGGTTCCTTCAACAAAACAAACTGGAAAAATATTCCAGTAGAATACTGATAAAAGGAAAAATAACACTATTATGCCATATCCCAAAAATACATAACCAACTCTAAGTCTTTTATTAATAAAAAATACTGCCAGCAAGAGTGAAAAGCTTTCAATATATCTTGCAAATATCCATAACTGGGTAGCTAAATTAGATCCATAACCAGGAAATACCCCCATACCTTTATATGCTAGAGTATGCAGTGTATCTAAGAAGGCTACAAAAATATATGCTATTCCTATAAAAAGGAGATAGCTATTATCTAAATGTTTCCTAGTATTCCAGGTAACCATGAAGATTCCTGCAGCAATAATAATACTGAATATCTCAATAAAACTATGGTAAAGAAGATAACTATAAAGGCTGATAATATACAGTCCGGCTAAAGTTATTATTCCGAATACATAGACCAAAAACTCGTTCTTTTTAAACAGTAAATGCATCTTGTATATAATATTTTATTCTAATATTTTTTTATAATTTTATTAATTTTATTATTGTATTATAAAATTTTTATAAAATCAATTAAACCAATATTAATATAACTATTTTAAAAAATTGCAAGATTATCTCTAAACTTTATTTTCTTCTGTGGTTATCTGATAAATTGAATTGGAATATTAGTGAGTTTGGGGGTTTTCTATTACTCTTCTATATAGATTCTTTTAATACTTTTCTTATCATTTCTATTATCTTTAAAAACAAATAAAACTCCTATCCGGTCACCGTAAAATAAGTCTCAATCTGCCCTACACCATCAGCAGTTATCACTATTCTCCAATTTCCAGGAGTTGTCCTTGTTCCAACTTTCCAAGACCAAGTACAGTTGCCATTGGCGTCAGAATTCTTAGGTCCAAGCCCTTGGGCTTCGCTGGGACCTGATTTGTAATAGACAGTTATAGTGCATAATACATTAGGAGCAGTATTAATAGTTATAGAAGCCTGTGACCCTCTACTTATCGGAGAGGTCAAAGATACCACATTTATCCCATATGTAACCTGCTGCTCTTCTTGCTGTTCCTCTCCTTGATCCTGCTGAGATTGGGCCTCTTGAGTCTCTTCTTCTTGCTGAGTTTGCTCTTCCTGAGATTCTTCTTCGGTTTCTTCACTAGCTTTAGCCCATAAGCCTCTTCCTTACTCTCTGGCTTTTTCTTGAAGCTCCAAAAAATAATCTGCATACTTTACATCAGGAGGATAAGTAGCAACCTCCGCATAACCATTCTCCACTAAATAGGCATTTACAAAGATATCATCTACATACACATAAGCCAGAACTCTTCCATACTGATCGGTATCTGATACATCTTTTTCCAGGGTAATAACTTTTCCAAATACAAGGCTGATATTTATCTCTGTTGCAGCGCCCCCATACTTATCATCAGATTCTGGGCAGTTAATGCCAATATACTCTACTCTCTCCCTTGTCTCTAACTCTATGCTATCTCCATCAATTACTTCAATACATTTAGCCTGCCAGAAAGTAACTTCTTCTTTTTCCTCTTCTGTAACTTCTTCCTTGAGCTCTATAGTGATTACAACAGAATCTATATCTATATCTATTCCATCTGATACTTCAAGATAAGCAGTATATACTCCCTGGCTGTCAAAGCTTATAGACAGTTCTTTATCAGTATAGGTTTTACCTCCAATAGTCCACTTATATTCCAGGCTATCTCCATCCGGGTCCTCCGAGCCATCAGCATTTAAAGTAACGGTCTCTCCACAGTAGCAGTATTGATCTTCTCCTGCATCAGCAATGGGAGGATTATTTTCTGGTTCTCCCTTTGCGGGTGCACAGGAAACAAGTAAAAATACTAGTATTATTGAAATTATAAATAGAAGTCTCCTTTTCATTATTATGCCTCCCCTAGTGTTGATAGTATTTGAAAAGATTCTGTTAATTACAATATAGATTTTAGTAAATATTATTATAGTACTAATAATATGAGATAAAAATAGCTTTTTAGTAACTACAGCAGTTCTTCCAGGCAGATTATCTTGATTTCGCTGATATTTTTTAGCTTAAAATCGTTGGTAATGAAAATTGGGCATTCATTAAACAAAGCAGTTGAAATGTGAATGCTATCAGCAGTATTCAAATTGTATTTTGCCCGAATAACGGCTGAACTAACCGCTATTTCATCATAGAGTGGAGTAATGGATAAATTCGGAAAGGTCTTTATAAGCAGTTCATATTCCATTGCCTCCTTGAGTTTTCCTGACTTGTAAGGAAGAGTTAAAATTTCTGTGAGAATCAAAGTTGAGCAGTAAGCTGAAATTTTTCCTGATTCGATTTTAGAAAATATCTTATAGGTGAGGTTGGAAAACTTGTTTTTCCCTTCAAAGTGATAGATAAACATGCAGGTATCAATTGCTACCTGGGTATAGTGTTTTAAAATGCTTTCAATTTTTTCAAGGCCAGCCTTCAATCGCAACCCTCCTATTGCCACCACCTATAATCTTAACTTTTCTAACGGCCCCAGTTTTCCCTTTCTTTTTTAATATAACCATCTATATCTACATTTTCCCAGATTTCAGAATGAAATTTATGAGAATGATCTGTATACTTTTTCGGGAGTGGGATTAGTGTAATCTTATTTTCATTTGTATCTATTACCAGAGTGTCGCCAGCAGATAAATCAAGCATATTCCTGATTTTCTTTGGTATAGCTATCTGGAACTTGCTGCTGATTTTTACCGTTTTCATAGTAATTTTCCCCAAATTCCATAAAATTTTTATTTTTTATTAAAAGTAAAAATATTTTATATCTTATACCAGATAACGATGAAAGTAAAATAAATTTAGATTACTTTGTCAGTGAAATGCTATCCAGATATTTTTATAATTTACTAGGATTCTTAGAAGATATGGACTTTAATTTTCCAAAAGTGGTCCTAGAATACTGCTTTATGGCTTTGAAGAATACTTTAAAAAATAATTATAATAAAATACTATTTAACAACTTCTAATTTCCTCTTAATGATACTCTCAACGCTATAAATAAAATCTTTCATTTCTTTAAAATAGCTATTAATTTCGGGTTCAGAATATTCAATAAATTCACCATAGTCACTTCTGGTTCTGAGCTCATAAGCCCTATTTAAAAATTTTCCAATTTTTGGATCTATCATTTTTTCTTTAACATAGTTTCTATTGAAATAACCAATTATTTGACTATGTTTAGATGTAGAGAAACTATCCACTAATAATAAAGCATTCGTAATATAAAAAACGCCATAATATATCCTTGTGGCTGCAGCATTAAATTTTTTTGATTTTATTAAAATATCTACTTCCTCTATCGCCTCTTTAGCTCGAGCAATCCTATAATTAACTAATTCTCTTTTGTAACTCTCCATTATATTTTAATTCCTGCTTTAAGCACATTTTTAACAAAAGGTGTTTCTTTTATTAATGGATTATCTAAATCCTTTTCAAAATAAATTTTTGAATCGAACACAATATCATTTTTAATTCCAAAATCTATAATTATATCAAGTATTTGATTAATTTCTTTCCAATTTTTAGATTCTTTGAAAATCAGCATGATATCAAAATCCGAATCTGGCTTATATGAATTAGCTTGTGAGCCAAAAAGGTATATTTTCGCCAAGTCATTCCCATAGCGCTTTTTTAAAAGCAACTTTAAAGAAGATAGCAAATTTTCTATTTCTTTTTCCATAAAGTTAATCTAAAAAAATAAATTAATGTAAATTGATGATATTTATTATAACATAAAAAATGAGCTAAAGGTCTTTTTAAAACACATATTGATGTTACTGTTTTCATCCAAACGATAATATAACTAATTTGTCGGTCAGACCCGACATTTTGGTACCAAAATTGTAAACCAGCACGACACATTTTGGTAATTAAGAAGGTTCTTCAAGCAGGTACTCAAGACCATACTGCTCATATACTCTCTGCAGTTCTTTTTCGGCCCTGGATAGCAGTGACCAGGTATCTTCCGACAATTTGTCTATTGCACTGCTGTTAAAACCCGAATAGTTTTCACTACCATAATAAGACAGGACAAGATTTACGGTTTTCATGTCACTTTCAATAAATTCCAGCTCGTAACTTAAAAAAGCTTCCAGAGGTTTGGGAACATTTCCAATCCCAATAAGTTTTTCCTTATAGTCCCTTGCCGCATCCAGCCGCTCGGTGGTAAGTTCTTTTAACTCCCCGGTACTTATAATTTCATCTCCCATCTTTTCCGAAAGCTCAACTGTTTTTTCAATAAATTCATCTTTTAATGGCTTGTACTTCTGGTAATATTCCGCTAGTTCCTTAGTTTCTTCCGATTTTAATTCTTCCAGCATTCCTCTTTCCAATCTTTCCCTCTCTTCTTCCAGCCTGGCCTCTTCTTCCAATTGCCTCTGTATCTCCATTTTCTGCATCTCTACGGAAAAGATGTTGTATCCTACCAGCAGAACCACAACCAGAACGAGTGCTATTGAAATTATAATTTCACTTCTTGATTTAATCATTTAAGCCTTTTTACCAATTCATCCAATCTTTTCTATTCTTTACCTTAGTTATTTATTTTTAGCGGATGCCAGTTCAAGCGAATACAAGTTTAAAAGTTCTGATATTAAAACAATTCTTTCTGCCGCAGAATATTCAGGATAACATGAAGTAAGCAGCAGTTCTTTTTTAATAGTGCCTTCCAGAATATATACATCCCTTGGTTTAACTATTTCAAGTCCGGTCACAGCATATACAAAAAGCTCTCCATTTATTGTTTCAAGATAAATCAGATCGCCATTCTCAAGCATGTCAATCTTATTAAAAGGTGCTCCGTAAGTTGTCCTGTGCCCGGAAATAGTACACCTTCCGTTATCCCCAGGCAGCGGTGTCTCCGGTATATGCCCCGGCCCCTCTTTCAGAGTCTTTGTGTCTGTACCTTCATTTACAATCCATTCAAGATCAATTTTAGGGATTTTAATCTTTAATGGGAAAAAATCTTCTGCGGTTAAATTCTCATAATCCACTATTTCTTCATCAACCTTAACTGAACCAACACCCGAACTGCCGGATTTTCCTGTAGTTCCATTATCCTGCTTATTTTCTTCTTCGGGGACATTCTCCTGGGTGGTCTCTGAGCTTTCCACCGACTCAGCCTGCTCAGTTCCTTCCTCAGATAAATTCTCCTTCTGGGCTTCCCATTCTGACAGTACAGTTTCCTGTTTTGCTTCAGCAAAAGCATTAACAAAGGCAGGATATAACATAAACAGTAAGCCTGCTCCGGCAATAACAGCTATAACTATCTTTAGTATCTTTATCCTCTTAGATTTTGAACTTTTTTTCTCATCCATATATTTATTTAACGAATTTTCAACACAAAATTAATGACCCTATATTATATACATTCAAGTTCCTTACCTGTCAGGTAGTGGGTCAATTTGAAATATTTACGAGAACCCACAATACTACAACTATATTAAACTATCATGCTATTGAAAATTTAACAATTGTCAAATATAATTCAAAACACTAGAATATACCACCATTAATTAATAAAAAAGGAGGTTAACAAAATGGCAAGGATGGATGTTGGCAGAGCAATAAATAAAAAAAGTGGTATATTTATTATTCTTACAAATATATTTATAGAAGAAGATAATGGTTATGTGGTTAAGTGTCCTGAACTTGGTATCAGTACTCAAGGTGACACAATTGAAGAATCAGAAAAAAATATAGAAGATGCGATATATGTTTTTCTTAATAGCATAGAATCTATTGGTTTAAGAGATAAGATATTTAAAGAAAAGAATATTAAAATATATAAATACAAAGAAATACCCAAAAAAGAAAATGAGGCAATATCAATCAACATGACTGATGAAGAAAATATTTATTATAGAAAAACTCTTGTAGCAATCTAATGGGTGAATATAAAAAGCCAACAGGAATTCGATTAATAAGAGCTCTTACAAAACATGGATATGAAATAAAGAAATATTGTAAGGGCTCTCATGTTTTTCTAATAGACCCCAAAAATGAAAATAGTTATGCAGTAATACCTAGTACCAGAAAAACACTGAAGATAGGATTATTGGAAGATATAAGAAGAAATGAACTTAAAATATCTATGGATAGATTCATTGAAATATTGAGAGATTGTTAATATCATAAACTTATATTCAAATCTCTTAAACCTACTAACCATCAGGGAACTAATTTAGTATTATCGCTATTAACTTTTACTATTAATACCGTATTTAAAAAAATTAGAGCTATTACTCACTGCTTACCGTAGGATACCCTTTATCTACCCATTCCGTAATACCACCGCCCATATCGTAAACTTGAGTAAAACCATTTTCTATCAGAATAGTTGCTGCTCTGGCGCTCCTGCTTCCGGCTTTACAATAAACGACTATAGGCTTATCCTTGGGCAGTTCATTCAATCTGCCTTCCAGCGCGTCTACAGGTATCAGCACTGCTCCCTCTATATGGACCTCGTCATACTCATCCTGGTTCCTCACATCCAGGATTAGATAATTCTCGCCATTAGTAATTATCTCATAAACTTCTTCAACTGAAATCAGTATAGCTTCAGCTTCCCCCTCTGTAGCACTCGAAGTTTCCTCTTCAGTATCTGTTCGCTCAACAGGATAACCTTTTTTTTCCCATTCAATGATGCCTTCTCCTGCCAGATTGTAGACCTCGGTAAATCCATTATCTATTAAAATATGTGCAGCTCTTTCGCTTCTCCCGCAACTGGAACCGTTACAATAAGCAATTATGGGTTTATCCTTGGGTAGTTCATTTAGCCTGTCTCCAAGTTCCGAAACAGGTATAAGTATGGCTCCTTCTACGTGACCGCTTTTATACTCGTCTTCGGATCTCACATCCAGAAATATATAACCTTTGCCACTGTTGTAAGCTTCATAAGCTTCATCCACAGTCATAGGGATTATATCCACTGATACGCTGCTCTCCTCTACTGCCGCCGATTCTTCTTCATTTCCCCCGGCGGCTAGAACAGTTCTCTTACTACCCAGGATTCCAAAATGAAACAGTAGTGAAAACGTGATAAGAAGAACACCCACAACTGCCAGAACACCTATCAAAATCGTAAGTAGTTTTGCACTTTTAGGTTTTGATGATTTTTCTTCTGCCATCTTAAATACCGCCCGTCTAACTCTAATAATAATTATTATTTTTTAACAGTATATTATAAGAGCACTTTACCTTAAGGTAAAGTGCTCCAGATTGTGTTAAACCTGCATATACTCTTGCAGCCTTTATTTTGTTAGTATAGGTGTCATCAATTTTTTATCTATAAGATAAGCTTAACATTATTGACAAAGTATATAAAAAGAATAATACTAAATTATTATATATCAAAGCCAAATCAGAGTTTTAGTTCATGGAGCCATTTTCTAAAAGAAATAAAACAAAAAAGGAGTATTCTGGTTACCACGAAGCTTCAGAAAAATTAAGGAATAGATTATTACAATTGCATGGTTACCCCTATAGCGGGAATGAAACTTCATTTGGTGTGGGAAATACTAACTGGATACATGAAAAACAATTCAGCAAAGATTTACAAATGCATTTTGGTAAGAAGATTCCTTTAGATGATTTTCGTGATGATAAGAAGACAACATATGACGATGTTTTTGATTTTATTGAATTTTATTACAATCGTGCTTTACAAGATTTAGATTGCAAAAAAAGAGAATTACTATATAAAGATATCTGTTTAGCATTTAAAAATTCTAGTTCTGTATATGAATTTAGTAGAGACGGCAGGGTAAATTTGATATTAAATAAAGAAACAGTAAAAAAAATTGATACTGTAAAACTTATTTTAGAACCTGTTGAGAACGCTAAAATTAAATATGTAAGTCTTATTAACGATTTAGTTGGAAGATCAATTGATCCTACTCACGCTATCGGCGATATGTTCATAGTATTTGAGGATTATATTAAGAAAGTTACTGTCAAGAATTCTTCTGATGATGCACTTAAAAGTTTGAAAAAATTTTTACATCCAATTCAGATAAAACTAATTAAAAATCTAAAAGATTACAGAGGAGATGTATGGGGTGTTGCCCATGCAGGTAATACTCCAAAACCTAAAGAAGAAGAAGCTTTATGGTATTTAGAAACTTTTTTGGACCAAATTATATATGTAGATAGAAAAATAAAAACAACCTCTTAATAATAAAAAGTAGTAATACACTTCTTATATTCGCCAAGTTGCAGAGTAATTCTGAAATATATATTCTTTTAAATATTATAATAACCAAAATACTTTTCTATTTTAATTCATAATGATATTCTTGAATTGAAACAACAATTATTAAAAAAGAAAATAATGAATAAAGATATTTTAGAGCTAAGAAAGAAATTAACAGATTTAAGGATTAGAACGTACGGACTATCTTATAGCAATCCTGAAAAGCCTGACTTTAAAATCTGGCATAAAGAGTTCTGGGAAATTTTTGATAATTACGAGTTTGTAGATGACACATATTTTGATGAGTTTAAGGGTATAACCTTTAGTCCTGGTGCATATTTAATACCAGAGGAATATCCTGGAGAATCTGACAAAAAAAGAGAAGAAGCATTCAAAGCTGACTTGGAAGAATCTAGAAAGTTAATAGACAAGATGATTTCGGATATAAATAATTATGGAGAAATATATGGAGAAAAATTTGCAAAAGCAAAAAAAGAAATTAAAAAAGATGAGGTCATATCCAAATCGAAAGAAAATATTAATTACGAAGGATATAAAGTATTATTCGAATTTGAAAATTATCTTAGAGATTTTATAGAAAGTAAATTAAAAGAAATTTATGGTGAGAGATGGGTTGAAGAAGGGATATCCAAAATAAAAATAGGTAAGGATAAGTTAATTAATAAATTGGAATATCTTAAAGACGATATTTACAAACAATCAAGCGGCTTAGAATATAATTTTCCTTTGGATTACTTTGATATCAAGCACTATTGCCCAGTTATTGTATGCATTTTAGAATCAATTCTAAAAGATCCAAAAGATCAGAAAAAAATTAAGAAATATAAAGAGAGTTTAGAATCTTGGTTCTCAGTAATTTATGATATAAGAATTTCCATAGCTCATTGCATACAGATAGACCAGGGAGATTTAGATAGACTCAAAGAAAAAACAGGAAGAATTAAGAACTTTTTGAGCAATTATAAATAAAATTTTCTAAAAGAAATAGTAATACATTCTTTGTATTTACCAACACATATTACACCCTTACTTGTTAAAACAAAATAGCCCGGATTAAAAACCCGGGCTATTTTTCTATATCAATTTAACCTATAACTCCTGTTACTTCCTTCTGAATCTCCTTCTTATGGTCGAAAGTACTACCATAAGTCCACCAGCAAATATCGTGGAAACACCGGATATAGGAATAACGGGATTCATTCCGGTAAACGGAAGTTCCTGTATACCTAATACCTGTATCCCACCACCTGTGGTCGTAGTAGTTGGTGGAGATGGAGGTGTAGGTGGAGGTGGAGTTTTGGTATTGGTAATAGTAACAGCAACTCCTGCCTCTGCATTACTCGGTCCTATGGTTACTTCAACATCTCCAGCCTTATTAAAGCCACCAGGAACCGTAGTTTCAGATATTATATAGGTTCCCCATCCAAGACCATCAAAAGTAACCATTCCACCGGATGTAAATCTTTCAGGCATTACAGGATTACCACTGTCTTTATAGTAAAGAGTAAATCCAGCGCCATCAAGAGTTGCACCACTCTCATCTCTCTTAATTATGGTTACTTTACCAGGAATTCTGGGGTCTGCTATTTCTTTCTTCAGGACAACATTAGGAGTTTCTGAATCCAGAGTTACTTCTACGGGCGGTGCCAGTAGATAACCGGTAGGAGCAATTGTTTCTACTACTTTATAAAGTCCATATGGCAGATCCTCCCACTTATAGTGTCCGTCAGCACCTAAAACTACTGTACTAATCAAGTTCCAGGAGCCCCATTTATACAGCTCGAATGTTGATCCACCCAGAGGCAGACCAGTAGTTGCATCGGTTTTGAATATCTCTATAGAGCCTTTTTCAGCAGTATTTTCTATAGTCAGACTTTCATCACCGCCAACAGTTATATTGGCTACTGGATTTCCAACCGAGTAAGTATATACATTGGTGATACCGTTAAAGTCCTCCACTATATAATAATCTCCATATGGAAGTTCACCCCAGCTTGCAGTTCCACCATTAGATACTGTCTGAGGTGAAGGAGCAGCTGCAGTATCAACCAGATTATCATCACCTGTTCCAGGAGTACCATTGGTATCCCAGAGATACAACTTAGCCTGATCAGATCCCTCAAGTCCTTCCTTGGTGACAGTTATTGAACCTTTTGGACACTGCCTGTTAACAATATGAATAACTACATCACAAGCCAGTTCTTTAGGACCATCATTCGACCAGAGCGTATAACCCGGCTCATCTAGTTCTACAGCTTTATATATCCTTCCCTTTAAGAGATTACCGAATACAGCATTATGTCCTTCCCAGAACTCTTTGGGGTTTGTACCGGGAACTAGATCCCAGCCACCTGAATCATTTTGAACATATAGTTCTACCCAGAAATGATGGTGGTCACTCGTATTAGAGCCATTTGCTTTTCTTACATCTTTATTAACCTCTATTGAGCCTAATTTTTGCTTGTTCTTTATGAGTATCTCTTCAACATCTCCAGATCCTTCCAACTTTACCTTTCCAGTATTATAGAATTCTACATATGAATCTGAATGCTCTTCAACAGCCCTATACCACTTGTCAAGTTCTAGATCTTCCCAAACTGCCGGTGATCCTTCACTAAAGGTTTTTGTACTGATATCATGATAAGTTCCATTACGGCTGTTGCTCTTTTGGAGTGTAACCGTGAAGGTATGACTATCAGATACATCAGTTGTGCCATTGGGAGCAAAGACATTCTTATTGACTATGATTTTACCAGCGGTTCCATTATGGCAAACATGGCTAAGCACCAGATTGTTGTACCCACATGAATCTACCAAAGCATAAACATAATTTGTCCCCGCATATACTAAAATATCATCCGTGGGTGTCCATACCCAAAAATGTTGAGTCTTACCATCATTTGATGCAACTACACTGAATGACCCTGCATTAACAAATTCACCATAAATTGTCGCAGGTGGTGTGGTGTCACTATCAAGCCCATTAAGTATAAAATGCCAGACAACACCTGGAGTAGTTATCCCACCATTATCTCCGGGAATATCAGGCGTAAAGGTTGCACTATTTGCTCCTTGATGTGTAGCACTTAGCTTAACTTCAACATCTTCACAGCCTAAAGGATCATTCGCAATGTCTATAGTTTTATCATGGGAAATATAACCTTCCCATACTACCGGATTTGTCTTGGGTTCGTATCCCGTGGGAGTATTTAATTCTGTAATCCTATAATATCCACTAAGCTTACTGTACCACGTTGCATTACCAGAAGAATCAGTTGTCTCTGTACCTGAATTCCACCAACCCAAAGCCCATATTTCCAGTTTGAACTGAACTCCGAAAAGATTAGGCTCGGTACCATTCTGCGATCCATTGCCATTAGTGTCGCCAAATTTATGCACAGTTATATCATTACCGAAATCTGTAAAAGTGGTGGTGGCAACAACACTACATGCTTCATCCTTTGCCTCAACCAGATATGTTCCTTCAATTCCGTCCAGGATATAGTTATAAGTGAAGTTACCCGATGCATCTGAAAGAACGGAATCCGATCCAGGTGTAAATGAACCATCACCAATAACCACAGAGCCATCAGGTCTGGTTACTACAATCATATACACTGCATTTGGCAGAAATCCTGTACCAGTTATTACAACCGTTTCTTCCGGAGCATAATCTCCTTTATCGGTTGATAGAACAGGATTCACTACCGGCAGTGTTTCTCCCAGAGGTTCTATTTCCTCCGGTGGTGTTGCCTCTTCCAATGCTGCAAGTGCTGCATCAAGGGCTGCCTGTGCGTCTGCCAGTGCTGTCTCTGCATCTGCCACTGCTGCATTAGCTGCATCAAGTGCTGCCTGCGCATTTGCTAATGTTGCATTGGCCTCATCTGCTGCAGTTTTAGCTTTCTCTAATGCTGCTGCCGCTGCGTCTGCTGCGGTTTGGGCATCTATCAACTTTGTTGCCGCTTCATCTACTGCAGTCTTAGCTGCATCGAGTGCAGCCTGTGCGTCTGCTACAGCCTGCTGGAGTGATTCTATATCATCACCCTCACCTGCTGCATCAAGGGCTGCCTGTGCGTCTGCCAGTGCTGTCTCTGCATCTGCCAGTGCTGCCTTGGCTTCCTCATCTGTAACTTTGGCATCTGCCAGGGCTGTACTAGCTGCGTCTGCCGCGTTTTGGGCATCTGCCAGTGCTGCTGCTGCTGAATCCGCTACAGCCTGTACATCTGCTAGCTCTGTCGCTGCCTCGTCTGCCGCAGTTTTTGCTGCATCAAGAGCCTCTTGCGCTTCTGTAACGGCCTGCTGAAGTAATTCTATATCATCACTCTCACCAAATATCATATTTGAAGGTATCATCCAGAAAATAAGAGCAGTGATGAGCAGAAACACAGTCAACTTTAATTTTAGGTTGTTTTTTAAATAACTCATTTTATCTTCTCACCTCGTTTTAGATATGTTTTCATTCTCATATCTATTTTTGCCCCCCTATCTTTTGCAAACTTATTTATATATTTATAGAAAAACTGGTTTTCATAGCCAGTAGAATTTTTCTTACTTTCCTCAGGTATCTCTGCTTATAAAAATTTATTTTTATAACTTTATATCTCATACTCTCTACTAACCCAATTTCATATAACCTGAAAAAACAAAAACCGACATCATTAGTCGGTTTCGCTACTCGCTCCACTTTCCTCTAGCGTCCAAATTTGAGGAAAGTTTCTAAGCTTCTAAATCTCTTAAAATTTTTATATATATTTTACTACCCTATAAACTAATTCTTCCTACTAATCTTATACAACTATTATATTTGTGCAAGGGAATTATATTACATTTATTATAGAAATGTCAAATATAAAAAATTCTCACTATCAATCCAGATTATGATAAAAAAGTATACATGGAGACAAAATAAATTTTATAAATGCAAAAATAATGATAATATTTCTGCTATGCGTACTAAAAGTTTTTTCAGAAGAAATAAAAGAAAGATCATAAGGTATGGAGGAATAGCCTTAATAGTAATAGGGCTGGTAATTATTATATGGCCCTTTTATATAAACTTTGTCATGGTAAGAAGAGAAGCAGATGTACTTGCCTCATGGGAAGAGGGACTGGCTACTATACAAATCGGCAGTGAAGAGGATGAGACCAGGCCGGCACCGGAAAAAGAAACCAAACTTATTGACCCTGAAAAAAAGCTTCCATTCAAGATTTCAATTCCCAAAATCGATCTGGAATGGACGGTAAATGAGGGCACTGATAGTGCAACACTTAAGAAAGGCCCCGGCTTTTATATTGGCTCGGCCCTTCCGGGTGAAGACGGAACCTGTGTAGTCGCGGGGCACAGGACCACTTACGGAGCTCCTTTCAACAGACTGGACGAATTAGAGGAGAGCGATGAAATACTAATAGAGACAATAGGAAATGAAGAATTTACATATATCGTAACCGAACAAAAAGCAGTACTTCCAACTGATATGTCAGTACTGGAAAATACTGATTACCCTTCCCTGGTTCTATCTACCTGTACCCCAAAATACTTCGCGACTAGAAGGTTAATTATTTTCGCCAGGATTGCCGGATATTTACCCGATTAACCATTCCCAGATTGGTTTTTTCACTGTCAACTTTTTTTCAATTAATATTCCATAATTCATAATATGGCAAAAATATGACTTCAGTATTATTGATTTTAATTGAATCCCTATAATTCAAACTTACAATAAATGCTTTTTGGGGATTGCGCTTCCCGATAATTTCTTTACCGCACTTGTTTTTTAACCCGATAATTTGTAAAGTCAAGTTCATAAATTATCGGCATAAGTAACAAGAAGACTTATTATAATTACAAATATAGTAATGTATACTTGACTAAAATTTCCATTTATAATAAACTTTACTTGACTAAAATTTAAGAGAGGATTGTACTATGAACAGTCAACAAATTATAAGAGTGATAGATTTCTGGAAAAAAACTGTGGAAAAAGATGAACTAAAAGATAGATCACTTGTAAAAACTATAGATCATAAAAGCAAAGAAATCATTGATCTAATTGGTCCGAGAAGAAGCGGCAAGTCTTCTATTTTAAAATTAATTATTAAGCATTTGAAATTAAAAAACAATTATTTGTTTATAAACTTTGAAGATCCCTTTTTTATTGAAAATAATAAGCCTCATGTTATAGAAGAATTCATTTCCGTCTTTAAAGAATATTTCACTCCCGAGTTAAAATATCTCTTTCTTGACGAGATTCAGGAAATCAAACAATGGGAAAACATGGTACGCAAGCTAAGAGATAGTGGGGAGTTTAAAATATTTATTACCGGATCATCTTCCAGCCTTTTAAGCGGAGAAATATCAACTCTTCTTACTGGGAGACACCTGTCTTATAAAGTTTTCCCCCTTTCTTTTAGCGAGTTTCTAACTTTTAAAAATATAAATATAAAAGATAGGAAAGACATTGTTTTAAACCAGAGAATCATTGCCAAACATTTCTATAAATACATGGATATTGGCAGTTTCCCGGAAATCGTTTTAACCGAAAATTCCGAACTGGTTAAAAATTATTTTTACGATATCCTGCAAAAAGATATTGTTATGCGATATAACATAAGAGAAAAAGAAATATTGGAAAGAATAGCTGTTTATTTTTTAAGCAACTCAAGTAAAATTATGTCGCTTGAATCATTAAAAAAAACCTTCGGCATTTCCTTTGCTCTTGCTTCTTCTTACATTGATTATTTAAAAAATTCATTTTTAATTTTTGAACTTCCTCAATTTTCATATTCCTTAAAAAAACAACAAAAGGCACTAAAAAAAATATACTCAATTGATAGTGGCCTTGCTAACGCCGTATCCTTTAGATTCTCTAAAGACAGCGGCAGAATACTGGAAAATATCGTATTTTTGCATCTTAAAATGGTGGGAAAAGAAGTTTATTATTATAAAACAAAAAATAATCTAGAAGTTGATTTTATTGTAAAAAAAGAAACGGGAGAAAAAGAACTGATACAGGTTTCATGGAGTCTGGATGATAAAAAAGCCAGAGAAAGGGAGATAAAAAGCTTGCTTATAGCCATGGATGAATTGTCAATATTAAAAGGAATGATATTAACGGATGATGAAGAAGAGACAATAAAAATCGGACAAAAAACAATAATTGTTAAACCAGCTCACAAATGGTTACTGGAAGACAACTTACCTTAAAAAAGGTAATCATCAACTATTAAATATATCTCCCAAATAATTACGAATTCGAACCATATGACCCTTTTGCAATCTTGCTTTACGTGATACCATTTTACAAGTAAAATACAGCCCCTTTATTGATTTAAGCCCCTAAGTGCCATACCTATTGCCAGAGGATCCAGGATATATTTTAAACCCTTGTGGGAATCAGCATTACCTTTTAAATATTTCAATGAAAAATAATCAGAGATATTCAACAACTCAACCTTATATTTCATTTTCTGCTCTATATATCTATCAATGTTTTTGATGTATTCACCGGTTAAGATTATTTTCCCAACTCTGGATTCGGGATTCTCCTGTAAAAAATGTTCTATCGATAGTTTTATCTCTTCTACAAAACGATCTGCTATTCCTTTCATGATACCGGCTATTTTATCCTTATCAATATCAACTCCAGCACTATTTTTATTTATTTTCTTACCTGTTTTCCCGCTGGACTTATCCGGAGAATTCTTCGATCCTTCTTTTTTTACCGATTTGCTTTTTTTGGTTATTAAAGATTTGAAATCAAACCCCGATATTATCTTTTCGCAGTATTTACTATCTTTTTTTGTTTCCCTACAAATTTCATCGATGAAGCTTTTTATGGAAGTAGAAGTAAATCTGGGATACTTTAGATCATTATCCTGAATCATTTCAATTATGGACGTTTCCAGTCCGATATTTGCTACACAAAAAGTACCGGGCTGGCTGTTTTTTTCAAAATTATATATATGGCTTATTGTCCTGTATAGTGCAAAACAGTTTAAATCGATTGCCTGTGCAAGCAGACCGGCACTTTTGAAACTGGAAACAACATCATCAATCATGCTTTTCATTGTACCCACAAGCATAATCCGGGAATCATCTTTTCCTTTTTCTACCACATAATAATCGTATATTATATTATTCCTTTGTATGGGGATGAAATCGTTTATCTGATACTGGATGGAACTTTTTATTTCATCATCATTTACAACCGGTACTTTAATTTCTTTTGCAATTACTTTTTGATTGGCAATTCCAATAAATACTTTCCGGTCAGGAATCTTATATTTTTTCCATATTTCTTTCAAATTGCCGGCAAGAACTCCCGGATTTTGAACCTCACCCTTTACAATAGAACTGGATGGTACTTCCGCTCCTACCATTTTCCTTATGATAAGATTCTTTCTTGATTTCAATAATTCCACAATGTATATCCGGTAAGAACTCAAATTTAACCCAATTGCCAGTATTTAAAACACCCTCTTTTTATCTTAAAAACTTACATACCATTTTAAAATATTATTACCCCAAAATAAAGATTATTACATTTCCCAACAGCATCAAGTCTTTTGTGTAAACTCTTTTACTGGCTTATATATTGTATTTTTATGTCTTTCTTAAACTACAAATTATAATACTTAAAATACATATTTGTAATTTTTAAATTATTAATCTATAAATTAAATTATGAATTATTGTATTAAGATTAGTTATTGACAATAATTTACATATGTAGTAATATCCTTGTTGTTATAATAATTAATTATTTCTTTGATAATTAAATAAATACTTATTTTAAATAATAGAGGCTAAGACTTACATTTCATTACTTGGGCATCTCGAAATGTAAGGAGCCAGTGATGCAACCGGCTATTATTTTGTTATTTAAAAAAATAATCAAAAAGCCATTTAGCCTCTATGGGAAAGGTTGAATGGCTTTTTTATTTATCATGAAAGTAAAAGAAAATAAGAAAAATTTAAAACGTTCAATAGTACCAATCTTAATTGCAGTAATGGTACTTTCAGTTGTATTTATATTTTCAGCAGCTTTAAAACCAACCGGCCAAACTGAAATAGGAATGACATCAAGCTCAGCAGATAGAAATATAAAAGAAGAAAGTAGCTCTCCCAAAGCGGGGTACAGTAAATGGCCCGGGTTGGGTATGGGGCTTTTTTCCACAAGCAATCCTTCGGTTTTCGATAGTTATATAGATACACTGCTGGCCAATGGATTTACTGAACTGCGTATCGATATTCCCAATTACCAGGATACAGTCTGGTTAGCTCAGTCGAAGGCTGCAGTTATAAGAGCAATCGCCAGAGGTACAAATGTAATATGGGGGGTCTCATCTTATAATACAACCAACCCCAATTACACGATAACTGCTGAAAATTGGCCTGCTTTTAGACAAGCAATACTGGATAATGCAAAATGGGCACAGGATAACGGGGTCTATGAATTTCAACTGGGCAATGAAGAAGATATGCATATATGGCGTCATCCAGT
>CAYPYW010000024.1:0-33310 GCA_964415365.1 uncultured Actinomycetota bacterium
TTTTTATATGAAGCAACGATACCGTTTCATATAGATTTTAAATAAAGCAATTCGACCTATTGACAAAATATTTTGGAGTTAGTAGAATATAAACGTTTACGTAATCGGTTTAATTTAAGTGATTCTTACTATAAAAATATCTCTGGTTTAAAGGTAAAATTCTATTTTAAAATTAGTTAAGAAGATTGAATAAAATTAGGATTAAATACAGTTAGTTTTAGAAATATTGTAATTTGCTCATAAATCAATTGGGGTTATGGTGAATAAAAGTCAGATTAAAGGAAAAGCAATTCTTAGGGCAAATAATATCACAAAGGATTTTCCAGGTGTTAGAGCTTTAGATGATATTAGCATTGAATTAAAAGCTGGGGAGATACATGCGTTAGTTGGTGAAAATGGTGCGGGAAAATCCACTTTAGCAAAAATAATTGCTGGGGTGATAAAGTTAGACCATGGAACGATATATATAGATGGTACTCCAGTGAATATTACTAACTCGAGGCGCGCTCAACAGTTGGGGATCGGTATTATCTTTCAGGAATCAAATCTCTCACCCTATCTGACTGTTGCACAAAACATTTTTATAAGTCATGAACCTTTCCGAGCTGGATTTGTTGTGGATGTTAGTAAAGAGGTACATAAAGTGAATGACTTATTGGAATATCTATCTATCGATATAGACCCAAATGAATTAGTAGCTAATCTTAGTTTAGGCAAGCGACAATTAATAGCTTTTGCAAGAGCGCTTTCCTTTGATCCTCGTGTAATTATTTTGGATGAACCAACCTCCTCGCTTACTGCGCAGGAAACGAATCTAATATTTACAGCTCTAAAGAAACTTAAAGAGGAAGGCGTGGGGATCATCTATATTTCTCACCGTTTGGAGGAACTGTTACAGATTGGTGATCGTGTCACAGTACTGCGTGACGGCAGAAGAGTCGATACTATAGATATCAAAGACGCTGAACTGAATAATATAATCCAAATGATGGTGGGTCATAGTATTTCCGAGATGTATCCGAAAGAGAAAACTGAGATTGGTGAGGAAGCTTTTCGACTGGAAGGAGTGACCCGCAGGGGAATATGCAGAAACATCAACCTTTATATGCGCAAAGGAGAAGTGGTAGGCCTTTTTGGACTGGTAGGTGCAGGTAGGACTGAGACAATGCGTCTCGTATTTGGCTTGGATTCGATGGAAACTGGATTGATTTATCTTTATGGCAAGAAAGTAAGTCATCTGTCGCCTAGTGAATTGGCTAGGCAAGGGGTTGGTTTTTTGCCGGAGGATCGCAAAAGTGAAGGGTTATGCTTAGCATTATCAGTAAAAGAAAATATTGAACGCGCCTCACTCGATAGATTATTTTCTTCGGGATTTATTTCGGGGAAAAGGGAGAACGAAATTGCACAGAAGTATATTCGCGAACTTGATATTGCTACTCCATCTATCGATCGGTTGGCTGTTTATTTAAGTGGTGGTAACCAACAAAAAGTAGTTTTAGGGCAGTGGCTTTGCGCAAAGTCGTCTGTCCTCATTCTTGATGAACCAACACGTGGTATTGATGTGGGAGCTAAGGTCGAAATTTACCGAATAATTAACCAGCTTGCTAAGGATGGGGCTGCTATCTTGGTTATCTCTTCTGAACTTCCGGAGATCATGAATATTAGTGACAGGATTTATGTAATGTGCCGCGGTGAAATTACCGGTGAATTTAAACGTGAAGAGGTGACTGCCGAAGGTGTTGCCAAGTGTGCATTTGGGACAAAGGAGGTCATCAATGCGACCTAATTTTAACAGCAATATCCTTCGATTGTTGAAGATTGTTCCAGGTATCACTTGGATTTTGTGCGGGTTACTAGTAGCTTTTTTCTTTATAGTACCTCATTTTGGAACAGTGGATAATGCTTTTAATTTGATTCGCCAGGGGGCAGTTTTAATGATTGTTGCAATGGGTATGATGGTGGCTATAACAAGTGGAGGTATTGATTTATCAGTAGGGTCACTCATTGGTTTGGCAGGAACCGTGATAGGCTATATGACAAATCGGGGATTAAGCTGGCCTATAGCTGTACTCATTGGTATATTGATTTGCAGCATTACCGGTTTGATATCAGGGCTGATTATCGCAAAAGGCCATATTTTTCCATTTGTAGTCACCTTTGGTATGCTCTTTATGGCTAGGAGTATATCTCTTGGGCTAACCCAAGGTGGATCTATTCATATTGAGGATGAAGCTTTTTCCATGATCAATGGGGGTTTTTTCTTGTTTATGCCAATACCTTTATGGATTACCTTCGTATTGGTTCTAATCGTCGCATTTCTCATGAAAAGGACGGTTTTTGGACGATATATATTTTCGATTGGAAGTGACGAGACTGCTGCTTCATGGATGGGGATAAATGTAGATCTGTACTGTATACTTGTTTATGCATTGAGCGGGACAATGGCTGGGATTGCTGGTACCGTACTGGCCAGCCGGGTAAATACAGGTAATGCGCTTATAGGGCAAGGTACTGAATTTTTAGCTATTGCTGCTGTAGTAGTTGGCGGGACACCTATCACTGGTGGTCGGGGAAGCCTGACCGGTGCGATCCTGGGGGCTTTGGTGATAACAGTTCTACAAAATGGCTTGACCATGCTTGGTTTATCAAGTGAAAAGGTATCTGCCATAGTAGGGAGTGTACTAATACTAGGAGTGATTTTAGCCCAATCTTTCTATCGAGGAGGATTACGTGGAAGTAAATGATATGAATTTGCTCAGCCGTACTCGTTTTTCATGGATTCGTTTTCTTACTGCAATCAGTCGCCTGGCAATACTTTTAATTATGGTGATGATGATGTCGATACTGAGTCCAAAGTTTTTGACCATGGGGAACTTACTTAATATCTTACGGCAAGCGGCACCTATCTTCATCATTGGGGCTGGCCAGACAGTAGTGATACTTGCACGTGGAATTGACTTGTCTATGGATTCCGTTGCCTCGCTGACCAGTGTAGTTATAGCTACTCTAATGGTGGACAACAATATTCCATTTTATATAGCGATGCCTTTAGGTTTAGTCATGGGGGCTTTGTGTGGGTTATTTAATGGTGTATTAGTCACTAAAATCAAGTTGCCTCCCTTTATAGCTACCTTTGGGACTTGGCTACTCTTGAAAGGATTAACTGTTTTGTGGATTGATGGTAGAGTTATTTCGGGATTTCCGAAAGGGTTTGTCTTTTTAGGTTCAGGGAGACTACTCGGAGTGCCAGTTATCATTTATATTGCTGTATTGATTTACATTATACTCCGAATTCTGTTAAGACATACCACTTTTGGGCGAAAGGTTTATGCCAGTGGAGCAAATCCTGATGCAAGCCGAGTATCAGGAATTAAGATTGATCGAATTCTAATAATTGCATTTATCATTTCAGCCTTGATGGCTACTTTTGGAAGTCAACTCTTTATTGCTCGGATTAACTCAGCAAAATCTGATTTTGGAGAAGGATTTACCTTGGATGCTATTGCAGCAACCTTGATCGGAGGTACGTCCTTCGCAGGGGGTGTTGGAACGCTCGAAGGTACAGTGATTGGTGCTCTAATTATCCTTTTACTGCACAACGCGATGAATTTGCTTGGCATTTCGCCTTATTGGCAAGGATTGGCGACTGGTGGGGCAATTATTATTGCTGTACTTGGCGATACCTACTTGAAAAAGATAGCGAAACGGTATGAGAGTTAATGGAAAGTAGGTGAGGAGTCTAAGTTAAAAAGAATTCTATTAAAGCTACCTATGGTGTAGCTCTCTTAATCATAGAAGAGGGAGATATGATTATAAAAGTAATTTCCTAGAACTGAAATAGGAGGTGAGAAATTTATATTAAAGTTAGGTTAATATAGAGAGGAGGTATGAATGTTTGAAAAAAAATGAGATTTGTTTAGATAAAAGGAAAAAACTAGCTTGTATTTTTCGTAAACAAATCTCAGAGGTAATTTTATTAAAAACTATTTGAAAAGTAAACTAAGGGAAGGGAGATTTGAAAATGAAAAAATCGTTATTGTGGTTATTAGTGTTGGTAATTAGTATATCGGTGATATTTGCTTTTTCGGTTACTGGCTGTAAAACTCCTGCTGAGGAAACAGCTCCAGCAGAAGAAGTAGCGGAGGAAACAGCTCCAGCAGAAGAAGTAACGGAGGAAGCTACAACAACTAAAGAAGTTGAAATTGTTGCACACTATAAGTTTGCTTGGATCATGCCGGACATGTTCAACCCGTTCTGGGTTTATATGCGCCAGGGTGCTGAAAAAGCGGCACGTGAATTGCGTACCCAGGGTATCTCGATTGATATACAACAGATGGCTCCCATCCAGACTTTTAACGTAGAAGAGCAAGTAGCTATTTTTGAGAATGCAATTCAGATGAAGGTGGATGCTATAGGCATTTGTGTTATTGATCACACTGCAGTGATTAATCAAACGAACGAAGCAGTAGAAGCGGGTATCCCTGTGGCTGCATTAAGCACTGATATACCTGACAGTAAGCGTACCGTTTTTGCTGGTCAGGATAATAAGGTTGTTGCAGAGGAGATTGCTAAAATTGCTATTGAGTATAATGGTGGTGAGGGTAATTACATCATTTTGTCTGGCTTGGCTGGTAATTTTATTTCTGAGGAACGCGATGCAGGTTTTCTGGCAGCAATTGAGGCTTATCCTGACGCTAAGCTCCTTGATAAACAGCCTGCTAACTTCAACCGCAAGGACGGCATGGCTGTTATGGAAAACATGTTGCAGAAGTATGGCTCTGGTGAGATCCAAGGTGTATTCTGTGTAAATGATGAAGCAGCTCTTGGCGCGATGCAGGCTATTCAAGCTGCTGATAGAGGAGGGGAAATTGCACTAGTTGGAATTGATGGTAACGAGGATGCTTCCAAAGCTATCAAAGAAGGTACAATGCTCGCAACTGCTGCAGATGACCCATGGATGAAAGGCTATGTTGCTGTGTATCATTTGATATACAAACTACAGGATGATCCAAGATTCCAGGAGAAACCCGAAGTTAAAGTCATATATGTTGACAAGACTAATGTAGATGAATATATGACTAAGTTTGCTGAATATGAAATATACTACAAGCCATAAAATTAGAAATTGCAAAATGGGATTCTTAGGAAGGGCATGAAAAACTATCTAGGTCTATATTGATTGATGTAGGAGAGAGGTGTTGAACAAACCCATTGTAAGCATCTCTCTCCTATAGGATAATAAGCTAAACGACGATATATGTGAAGACAGAGAATAATGATGAGGAAGCAGAATTCAAAAAAAGAGGTAGTCCTGTCTAACTTAGCTTGTCTATTACATAATAGTTTAAAAATTATAAGGCCCGATAACAGAATTATCACCCATTCAATGTATATGAGGTTTAGAAATGATCATAGATTTTCATGTTCATATAGATTATAAAAAACCTGGTGAAAAATATTCAGCAAGTGATATTATCAATGCTATGGATAGTGCTGACATAGATGTAGCAGTGTTACTTGGAAATGATCAGGCTGATGCAGGCTTTAAACGACCCTGGGTAGACTTCTCTGCTATGCCAGTAGCTGTGAACTGCAGTGATGAAGAGATAGCTTCCTATTGTGGCCAGTATCCCGATAGGTTAATAGGATTTAGTTCAATACATCCTGACAGATATCAACCTCATAGGAAACTGGAACGTGCAGTGAAAGAATTTGGAATTAAAGGAGTAAAACTTTATCCTCATTCCGGGTTTTATCCTAATGATAAGAGGTTAAATCTTGTTTTCCAAAAGTGTGTTGAATTTGATATCCCTGTGGTGGTTCATACTGGAATAAAAGCAGTTTCCTGGCAGAATTTAAAATACAACCGCCCTGTGTATGTAGATGATATAGCAACAAATTTTCCTGACTTAAAAATTGTTATGTGCCACGGTGGTTATCCCTGGGTAGAAGAGTTTATTGTAGTCACATATTCCAACCCAAATATATGGGTTGATATTACATTTCTAGACTATATTGAAAAGGTATATGAAAAACCTGGACTGACAGAAAATATTATAGAACGTCTTGTTAATTTAATAGGTCCTAAAAGACTTATATGGGGTTCAGAAGGCCCATATATGAATCTCCCTCTATTTGGAAGTCATGGTCCTGAATATTATGCTAAGTCACAGGATTTTTTAGTTAGGCGTTTTGAATTTCTTTCAGAGGAAGATAAAAAGAATATATTGGGAGAAAATGCAAGATTATTATTGAAAATAGGGTAGGGATTTAATTATTTTTTTAAATAGACTTTTAAGATGAATAATTTCATGGAGTAAATTTTATGAGAAATTTTAAGAAATTTTTAGTTTCAACTAACGAGATTAAGCCACTTGATGTAGGAGAAGATGAAGGATTTAAAGGTGTTGATTCTAGACTTCTAATATGCGACAGTACTGTAGGAGATACTACATCCTGTCTGTTTAGAGCAGTTTTTCCTCCTGGAGCTTATCATGACAATCATGTTCACAATAAATCAGATGAACTCCTTTTTTGTCTTTCAGGAGAAGCAATTCAGGCTATCGAGGGTAAAGAGTATATAATGAGGACTGGTGATACCATGATAATACCAAAAGGTAAGACACATTGGATGAAAAATGTCAGTGATAAACCTTTTGTGGTAATTGGTATTTATCCTGATGCTGTAAATTTTGAGGACAGTGATCAGCATTTGATTAAAAATAGGTAAACTTCTATAAAAGAGTAGAAATATGGAGTGAAGAATTATGGTAAAAGAAGAAATATTCGAGTTATCATTAGAGCCTAAATGGAGGGAAGATACAAAAAGAGCATATAACACAATACTTAGCATGGGTGACAGAGTTAAAACAATTACTGAAAGTGATGCTATTGAACTTTTAGATGATGCTGTGGATATGCATGTTCACTCTATCCCGGATCCAGAAATTGATGTAGGGTGGGATCAGCTTGAAATAACAAAAAAAGCAACAGATATAGGCATGGCTGCTGTTGTTTTTAAGTCACATACTATTCCAACTGCTGCAACGGTATATTACGTTCAAAAAATGGTGGATGAATATGCTAGAAGTATAGATAAGAAGCCTGCTAAGGCATTTGGAGGAGTAACACTTAACTATTATCAGGGAGGACTGAACCCAGCCGCTGTAGAGATGTGTGCAGATCTGGGCGGGAAAATGGTATGGCTTCCCAGTCATGATTCCTATCACCACAGGCAAGTTATAGGATTGCCAGGCGGTATAAGACTTTTGGATGATAATGATAAGCCTGTTCCAGAGCTTTATGACATTTTTAAAATAATAGCAGGAAATGACATGATACTTGACCCCTGCCATACAGGAACTAAACAAAGGTTTATAATTATAAAAGAGGCTAAGAAATCAGGAGTAAAAAAAATAGTTATAACTCACCCTAACTGGAATGTTACAAAAGCTACTCATGAACAAATGGCTGAGATGGGTAAAATGGGTGCATATGTAGGTCTTTTTATGTATGGAGATGTGCCTAATTTTAATAATCCTAACTGTGATCCTATGGAAATGTTTGAAATCATTAAAGAAGTTGGTCCTGAGCATATAGTTTTAGCGTCTGATTTAGGTACAGTTATAAATGTACCACCCTGGGAAGGAATGAAGCTATTTATGAGAATTTTAATTGCGAAAGGTGTAAGTAAGAAGGATATTAGATTAATGTGTAGAGATAACCCGTCCTGGTTGCTTGGCTTGAATGGATAATAGATAGGGTTGATAATTTAAAGCTTCTATTTTAATTAGTCTGATTTATTAGTAGATTTTAAAATATTAGACAAGAGGTTCTTATTGAAAATGTGTTTATATGAAACAGCATTGCAGTGTGGATATTATTGATATAATATAAATGCGCGATAGTGACAAATTCAATTTATATATAAATTAAATTTCTATTTATGATTTTAAATTAAAGATTTGGGTGATTTCTATAGTAACTATAAAAGATATAGCAAAGAGAGCCGAGGTTTCAGTAGCTACAGTTTCACACGTTATAAATAAAACGCGTTTTGTTAGTGATGAGCTACAGGATAAGGTAAAAAAAATTATGGAAGAATTAGACTACCATCCTAATTTGATGGCAGGTAGTCTAAGAACACGTAAAACTAAAACTATAGGTTTAATAGTTCCAGATAACTCTAATTTATTATTTGCTGCCTTATCGAGATCTATTGAACAGGTAAGCTCTTCTTCAAGCTACAATGTTATGTTCTGTAATTCATCTTATAGTTTTGAAAGTGAATTAAGTTGTATAAGAGTGCTTCGTTCAAAAAGGGTAGATGGACTTATTATTATACCTACCACCACTAATATTAACCATATTAATCAACTAATAGAGAATAAATTACCTGTTGTAGTTCTACATCACATTATTCCTGGTTGCAAATCGGATTTTGTGTTAGTAGATAATTTTAAAGGTGCTTATGATGCTACAATACATTTAATAAATTTAGGTCATAAGCATATAGGTTATATTGATAGACCTGTTAGCTTGCCGCATAGTTTAGAGAGATTAAATGGTTACAAAAAAGCATTGGAAGAACACAATATAAAACCTGATGATAATATTATAGTTTCCGGTGGATTTAATTATAAAGATGGGTCAGAAGCTATGAAAAAATTACTGGAAAGAAAAATTGATTTGACAGCTGTGCTGGCTTTTAATGATACAGCAGCTGTGGGTGCTATAAGAACTATTAATGATTGTGGACTTAAGGTTCCTGAAGATATTTCAATAGTAGGTTTTGATGATATAGAGCTTTGTTCATTTATTACTCCTCGGTTGACAACGGTGCATTTTCCTAAACATAAAATGGCAGAAATTGCAGTAAACCTTTTACTCAAAAAAATATTTGATCATACAATAAAGAAATCTGTAAAAAAAGTTTTACCTCTCCGTCTTGTTATCAGAGAATCTACATCTGAAGTAAAGAGATAGGTCTGAATTAAGCTATTAAAATTTGACAAGAAATAATTTTTATTATAATATTTAAACGTTTACGTAAACAGTTAATTAATTATACAATTTCAGGAAATTTTTTTTAAATTAGATTCTAAATGTGAATATTTTTAGAGTTCATTTATGTCTTGATTATATCTTAATGAAATAAAAAAATATTAAGAAAATCTTGTTGAATAGGAGGTAGCTATGGAAAAAATAAGAGTAGGTGTCGCGGGATACGGTGTTATAGGCCAACGCTTGGCAGATGGAGTAGTTAGACAGGAAGATATGGAACTTGTAGGGGTTGTTGATATTGCTCCAACTTTATCTATAAGAGCACTTTATGATAGTAAAAATCCTTATGACCTATATGTAGTGGACGATTCAATGAGAAAAGCTTTTACAGAAGAAGGAATACCGGTAAAGGGAAATTTTGATGATATCCTGTCAAAGGTCGATATCATGCTGGACGCTGCTCCCGGTGGTGTTGGAATTAAAAACAAAGAGAAATATAAGGCCAGAGGGGTTAAGGCTATATTTCAGGGTGGAGAAAAAAATGAAGTCGCCGATGTATTTTTCCATGGATATGCTAATTACCAGAAAGGAGTGGGCAAAGATTATTTAAAACTGACATCCTGTAATACCACAGGTTTTATCAGAGCTGTTGATTGTATAGATAGGGCAGTAGGTGTGGAAAGAGTAGTGGTTACCATAATGAGAAGATCAGCAGATCCCGGTGATACGCACAGGGGTCTTGTCGATGTAGCACTGGTTGAGAAGGTACCAAATCACCAGGCAGTGGATCTAATGCTTATAATGCCTCATATCGAAGCTACAGGAGTGCTGGTGCATCTTCCTATAACTCATGGACACCTTATTTCCCTGGTGGTCACCCCCAAGAAGAGGATATCTATAGAAGAGGCTATGAAATTATTTAGTGCTCACCCAAGAATTAAAGTGGTTGAAATTGCAAAAGGATTTAATTCAAATACAGTTTTATTTAGGTACGCAAGAGATAAGGGTAACAAACGTGCCGATATGTATGAAGTAGGACTTTTTAAAGAGACAGTGGTACTTAGTGGGGAGAACCTTTTCTTCACAATAAATATTCCACAGGAAGCAGTTGTAATACCGGAGACCATGGATGCGATCAGAGCTGCCATCCCCATGCAGACTAATGGAGATGAGGCTGTAAGATTAACCAATAAATACTTAGGTATGGAGTAATTGTTTATGAAATATGGGATAAATACTCTGGATGATTTTAACTTTAAGTCAAAGGTTGTTCTGGCAAGGCTTGATTTAAATTCTCCTTATGATAAAGAGAGCGGTAAACTTAAAGATATAACCCGGATAAAGGCTGCGCTTCCGACCATTAGGGAATTATCAGAGGCAGGTGCTAAGCTTGTTCTTATGTCTCATCAGGGCGGTGATCTGGAGTATCATAGTTATGTATCTACAATTTTCCATGCCAGAGTCTTATCTGATTTACTGGATAAGGAAGTTATGTTTATTGATGATATCTGCGGTCCGGCTGCGAGAGAAGCCATAAAAAATCTTTCTGACGGCCAAATTCTACTGCTTGATAATGTAAGATTTATGGCCGAGGAGCTAACCTTGTTCGAGGAAAAATTGAAACTGATCTTTGAAGAACAGGCTAAGACTGTTATAGTAAGAAAGTTGGCTCCACTGGCTCAATTTTATATATGTGATGCTTTTGCTGCAGCTCATAGAAGCCAGCCAACTCTGGTTGGTTTTGAAGAACTTTTGCCTTCAGCTATGGGAAAGCTTTTTGAAAAGGAATATGAAGTTTTATCTTCAATCATTTCAACTCCCAAACACCCTGTTATATTTGTCCTTGGTGGGGCAAAAATAGAAGATGCCTTCAATATGATGCCCAGGGTCCTTACTGATGGGGTTGCAGATAAGATACTAACAGCAGGACTACTTGCTCAGGTTTTTATGCTGGCTAAAGGGATTGACATCGGGGAACCGTCAAAGGAAATTATATACTTGAAAAAACTTGACCGTTATATAAATAGTGCCAGAGAAATTTTAATGAAATATAAGGAAAAGATAGAAATGCCAATTGATTTTGCCTGCACTGACGGCAAAAGAATAGAAGTTGATATAAATAATCTGCCGTTAGAAGCTGCAATAACGGATATAGGGAGTAAAACGATAGATATGTATAAAAAGGAAATTATAAAAGCTAAAACTATATTTGTAAATGGACCTGCAGGAGTGTTCGAGAAGCCGGATTCCGAGACAGGAACTAAAGAATTACTGTCATACATTGCAAAATCTGACAGCTTTTCAGTAATAGGTGGCGGGGATTCTATATCTGCAGTTAACAAGTACGGATTAGAAGAAGGTTTTTCTTATGTATGTACAGGTGGAGGGGCTATGGTGAGATTCTTATCAGGGGAAGAATTACCGGTAGTGGCATCATTAAAAAAATCAGCGGAGAAATTTAAAAAAGTAGCAGCAAATTGATGCCAAAGAATATAAAACCTAGTATCATAAGGGGATATTAAAATTAATAAACTTAAAAAAGGTGGAGTTAAGTTGAACATTTATGAAGAAGCGCTGGAAATGCATAAAAGAAATGTCGGTAAGATAGATGTAATAAGTAAAGTGGAAACTAATAACGAACATGACCTTGCTCTTGCTTATTCTCCTGGTGTTGCAGAACCCTGCCGTGTGATCGCAAAAAATCCCGAGGAACTTAATACTTATACATCCAGAGGCAATATGATTGCGGTAGTATCTGATGGATCTGCGGTCTTGGGTCTTGGGAACATTGGAGCTAGAGCAGCACTTCCGGTAATGGAAGGTAAATGTGTACTGTTTAAACAATTCGGAGGGGTATCTGCTTTCCCTATATGTATAGAAAGCCAGGATAACGAAGTAATTGTTAATACCATAAAAATGCTTGAGCCATCGTTTGCAGGCATAAACCTTGAGGATATAGCAGCCCCAAGATGTTTTGAGATAGAAGACAGGCTGAAGAAAGAGACGAATATGCTTATCTTTCACGATGATCAACACGGAACTGCAATCATAACTCTGGCTGGCCTGTTTAATGCGTTAAAAATTTATGGGAAAGATATAAAAGAAATAAAAATAGTAGTTAACGGGGCAGGGGCAGCCGGTACTTCTATTATAAGTTTATTGAATTATGTGGGTTCAAAAAATATTATTGTTTGCGATAGTAAAGGGATTATCCATAAAAACAGGGAAGATTTAAATGCTAGTAAGAGAAAACTGACAGAATCTACAAATTTAAGTAATGTGGAGGGAAACCTGGCAGTTGCACTTGAAGCTGCCGATGTATTTATTGGAGTATCAGTAGCTAATGTCCTGACTGTTGAGATGATTAAGAAAATGAAGAAGAGGCCAATTATATTTGCCCTGGCAAATCCAGAGCCTGAAATCCAGCCTGAACTTGCCAGAGAATGTGGTGTTGAAATTATAGCTACGGGCAGGAGCGATTACCCTAATCAGGTAAATAATGTACTGGCATTCCCGGGAATATTTCGGGGAGCTCTGGATGCCGGGGCATTAGAGATAAATACAGAAATGAAGTTGGCTGCGGCAATAGCAATTTCTGAGATTGCCGGGGATAACTTGAGCGAAAATTATATTATTCCAAAGCCTTTTGATAAGAGAATTCTGCCGGCTGTTGCTGTAAGTGTGGCAAGAGCAGCTTTCGAAACCAGTAACACACGTGGTAAGGTAGATTTAGAATTTATAGAAAGAAAATCCAGGGGAATTGTAGAAAACAGACTATGAGAATAAAAATACCTTATGGAAAAGATAATGTAGAAGTAGACATACCCGACAAAAATATACAGGATATTATTTCAGTGGAACCTGGGATTTCGGATTTGGATGAAGATAAAATTATTACACAGGCTCTGGAAACTCCGATAAATTCAGCGAAATTATCCGGAATTGCTTATGGTAAAGAAAGTGCATGTATTATTGTAAGCGATATAACGAGACCCTGCCCATCATATAAATTCTTGCCCAGGCTTGTAGCGGAATTAAACAAAGGTGGTATAGAAAATAAAAACATCACAGTTGTATCGGGGCTTGGAATTCATCGTAAACATACTGAAGAAGAGAGAAAAAAACTTGTTGGCGATTATATTTACAATAATATAGAAAATATTGATTCCGATATTTCAAATTCAAGATTAATTGGTTATACCTCAAGCGGAACTCCGGTAGAAGTTTTCGAAAAAACACTGGGAAAAGATCTTCTTATTATTACTGGAAATATTGAGTATCATTATTTTGCAGGTTATAGCGGTGGGGCAAAGGCAATTATGCCAGGATTATGTTCAAGGAATTCGATTCAATTCAACCATTCCATGATGCTTGACGAAAAAGCTGCTGCGGGTATTTTTTTTGAGAATCCGGTAAGGCAGGACATTGAAGAAGCGGGGGAACTTATGGGGATTGATTTTTTATTCAATGTGATAATAGACGATAAAAAGAATATAATCTCTGCAGTGGCTGGAAGAAACAATGAAGCTTACCTTGAAGGTATAAAAAAATATGATTCTATATATGGAAAGGAAGTCGAAGATACTGCAGATATAGTGATAACCTCACAAGGTGGATATCCGAAGGATATGAATTTATATCAGTCTCAGAAAGCTCTGGAAAACGTCAAAGGTATAGTGGCTGAAAATGGGACTATAATACTGGTGGCGTCCTGCTGTGAAGGATTTGGTGAAAGTATATTCGAACAATGGATGGCAGACTGTAGGGATTACGTATGTATAAGTAAGAAGTTGAAAGAAAGGTTTGTACTTGGTGGCCATAAAGCAGTAGCAATATCGAGACTTATTACAAAAGTAAACGTAATGCTTTGTTCGGAATTTAGCCTTGAAGAGACTGAAAAAATGGGTTTTAAAAAGGTAGAAAATATTCAGGAGTATCTAAATAGCAGGATTGCAGGGAATGCGGGTATTAAAATAACTGTAGTTCCTACAGGGAGATTTGTAAGATTAAAAAGATGACACGTAGTACATTTGTGCAAGATATATTGAATAGTTAATAAAAATGACTATATATTTATTAGGAGGAGTAGTTGGAAAATCCAAATAAGCTTGATGAAACTGAGGTAAAGCGATTGCAGGATATTTCAAAAGAAATCCGCTGCAATATTTTGACTATGATTAGAGGGGCTGGAGTAGGGCATATAGGAGGTTCACTTTCAGTGACAGATATTCTGGTATCACTTTATTTTAAAGTTTTAAAAATAAATCCTAAGAATCCTGAATGGCCGGAAAGGGATAGATTGATACTGTCAAAAGGCCACGGTGCTACAGCAATATATTCAGTTCTGGCTGAGAGGGGATTTTTCCCTAAAGAAGAACTTAAAACATTTGGGGTAATAGACAGTAATTTCCAGGTACATCCTGATAAAACAAAGGTACCAGGAATAGAGGCGTCAACCGGCGCACTGGGGCAGGGTTTATCTATTGGTGTTGGTATGGCGCTTGCTGCAAGATTGGATAAAAAGGGTTATTATACTTTTGTAATTCTGGGTGATGGAGAAATTCAGGAAGGTCAGATATGGGAAGCTGCTATGTTTGCTTCACATTACGGTCTTGATAATATGACTGCAATACTTGATTACAATAATATTCAACTCATGGGTAATGTATCTAAAATAATGGAAGTTGCTCCGGTTGCTGATAAGTGGGCAGCTTTTGGCTGGGAAGTACTTGAAATTGATGGCCATGATTTCTGTCAGATAATAGGAAGCCTTTATAAAGCTAAAGAAGTAAAAGGGAAGCCAACTATAATAATAGCAAATACTGTTAAAGGTAAGGGTGTTTCCTTTATGCAAAATACATGTAACTGGCATGGAAGTGTCCCAACGCCAGAGGAATACAGCAGGGCAATTAATGAAATAAAAAGATAATTTGATAAAAAATAATTCAGGGGGTTATAGATTAATGGTAGCAATCAGGGAAGCCTTTGGTAAATCACTGGTAGAATTGGGGGAAAAGAATGGGAATGTGGTAGTACTTGATGCAGATCTTGCAAGCTCTACCAGGACTTCATATTTTGCTGAAAGATTTCCGGACAGGTTTTTTCAATGTGGAATAGCTGAGCAGAATATGGTCGGTGTCGCAGCTGGTCTTGCAGCTTCCGGGAAAATACCTTTTGTTACGTCATTTGCGGTTTTTGTTACTAAAAGGCCGGCTGATCAAATCGCAATTTCGGTTGCATACCCGGGGTTAAATGTAAAAATTATAGGAGCTTATACAGGACTCTTTAACGGAAAAACTGGGGCCACTCATATGGCAGTCGAAGATATTGCTATAATGAGGTCAATACCAGGTATTGTTGTAATAGATCCTGCTGATGCAACTGAAACAGGCAAAGCTCTTCAGGTTATAGCAAATTATAAGGGGCCTGTTTATATGAGGGAAACCAGAGACGAATGGCCGGATATATTTAATCCAGATTATGAATTCGAAGTCGCTAAAGCGGTAACTGTAAAAGACGGAGATGATGCTACAATAATATCTTGCGGAGTAATGACTTCTGAGTCATTAGTAGCGGCAGAGAAACTAAAAGAAAAGGGGATAGATGTCAGAGTGGTAAATATGTCTACGATAAAACCCATAGACAGGAGAGCAATAATCAAGAGTGCCCTGGAAACGGGAGCGATAGTAACCTGCGAGAATCATAATATTTATGGAGGATTGGGGAGTTCTGTAGCTGAAGTTCTTGTGGAGGAGATGCCTGTTCCCATGCAAAGAATTGGGATTAAAGATATATTTGGCGAATGTGGAACAAACAGGGAACTTATGGAGAAGTACGATATGAGTTCTACTCACATAATGGAAGCTGTAAAAAAAGTAATTGGGAAGAAAAGATAATATGAGGTTTTGAATGTCGAAAATATAAAAGAGTAATTGGTAAATTAAGAAAAATCGGGGAGAGTGATTAAAATAGTTAATATTAGAGATATAGCCAAGAGAGCCAGAGTTTCTGTGGCTACTGTTTCTCATGTTATTAATGGCACCCGTTTTGTCAGTGACGAGTTGATAGAACGGGTGGAAAAGGCTATGGCAGATATGGATTACCAGCCAAACCTGCTTGCCGGGAGTTTGAGAAAAAAGAAAACTGGTACTATTGGTCTGATTATTCCTGATAGCTCTAACATGCTTTTTGCAAAGGTGGCAAAGGAAATCGAGGATATTTTATTTTCACGTGGTTATAATGTCATTGTCTGTAATTCCGCTTATGATATTAATAGAGAGCTGGAATATTTAAAAACTTTAAGGTCTAAGATGGTAGATGGAATTTTGATAGTACCTGTAACCCTCGAAAGTGACCACCTGGAGAAGATTAAAAATATTGGCATGCCAATTGTAATCCTCGACAGAAGTATACTTGGTATCAATATAGATACTATAGTGGTGGACAACTTTAAAAGTGGTTATAATGCCTCAAAATATCTTATAAGTCTTGGTCATAAAAATATTGGGTATGTAGATAGAGCTTATGACCATTCACACAGCCTGGAGAGAAAGAATGGTTTTATTAAGGCACTTCAGGAAGAGGGTCTTTCCCTTGATGAAAAGAATATAATCCGGGGTGGTTTTATGTTTAGCGATGGAATCAGAGCTGCGAAAGAGCTTTTAGAAAGGGATTCTAAAATAACAGCAATTTTTTCTTTTAATGATATTAATGCTCTAGGTGTGATGAGGGGTTTAGCTGATTTAGGGTTAAAAATACCGCAGGATATATCAGTGATGGGCAATGATGATATACCGTTTAGTTCAATTTACATACCCAGCTTAACCACAATTCGCTACCCTACTGATGAAATGGCTGACAGGGCAAGTAATTTACTTTTAAAGAAAATGACAGAGCCGAATTCTAAGAAAATTAGAAGAATAATAATTCCCACGGAACTTATAATACGTGAATCGACTGCTAGGGTAAAAACTTTGTAGTATAATAGTATAGCTTTTCTACTTTTAAAAAATCTTGCTTAAAAGAAGATTAATAATTTCCGTTTTCTAAGGGCATGACTCTCTTATTATGAGTTCAGGATTGATCATAACATTTTTCTTTTTTAATTCTTTTTTATTGATTAAATCAACAAGCATATTTAATGCTGTAGCACCCATATCATACTTTGGCTGGGCAATTGTTGTAATAGATGGATTATAAATAGATGCTAAACCAATATCGTCAAAACCAATAACTTCCAGTTCTGAAGGGATTTTGATGCCTTTTGAATTGGATGCTTTGACCACTTCTATTGCTAAAACATCACTGGCAGTAATTATTCCTTCTGGCTTGTTGTCCATCTCAAGAAGTTTAATTGCATCTTTATATCCACTTTCTATATCAAAATTATCAAGTATTATATATTTTTTGTTAACACTTAAACCAAACTCTTTGAAAGCTTTAGTATAACCTTCGATTTTTTCTTTGGTCGGGATAAAGTTAGTAGACCCTCCTAAAAATGCTATTTTTCTTAAACCTTTTTTGAGCATGTAATTGGTAGCAATATAACCTGCTTTTACCTCATTAATTCTAACAAATGGGATATCGATGTTTTTAAGCATTCCATTTATGAAAACTATTGGGATATTTTTTTTACGTAAATAGAGATAATGTTCAAAATCACCCTCATATTTACTCATTTCAGTAGAGATAAATATAATACCCTCCACGTGTTTTTCCAGAAGATTTCTTACGAATTCAGTTTCTTTTTTGACAGCGGAATCGGTATTACACAAATAAACAGTATACTTACTATCAAATGCTTTATCACTTATACCTTTTGCCATTTCTGAAAAAACCGGATTTATTATATCTGGTATTAAGAGGCCAATAGTTTTGCTTGTTCGTTTAACAAGATTCCTCGCAAAAAAATCAGGGCTGTAATCAAGCTCTTTAATTACTTTTAGTACAATTTCTTTTGTTTGTTTTTTTACAAGTCTACTGTTATTTAGAACCCTGGATACCGTAGTTATACTTACCCCGGCTTTTTTTGCAACATCATAAATGGAATACTTATCTTTTTTACTCATAAATATTGTCCTTGCAATTTACTTTTTTTTATTCTATAATTTGACATGAAATTGAAAACGCTTTCATTATACCATAATGATTTCAGTAATAAAAAAGTTTTTGTTTTTTTTCATATAAATTGAAAGCGCTTTCAATTTTGAGGTAATTGATTATTGTGTTAAGTGAATTAAACCTATAAACATGTATGTATAGTAGGGTTACTTTGAGTTAAGACGATAGGAGGTGATCTTATAAGATTTGATGAAAATATATAAATGTTAAGAGGAGGTGATGCTTATATTTACAATTTGAGGTATGATTTTTATAAAAATCAGTTGATTTTACAAAAGAGGAGAAGAAATGAAGAAAACAATTTTATGGTTAATTATTATTATATTTATTCTGTCACTTACTTTAATAGGGACTGGTTGTAAAGAAGAAGCTGCTCCTACTGAAGAAGTAGCAGAGGAAGAAGTAACAGAGGAAGAGGCTGAACCAGCAGAAGAGGAAACGGCAGCAGTAACTGAGCCGGTTACAATCCAGTTCTGGCACGAATATAATGCTACAGCTGGACAAATAGAAGTTCTAGAGCAGCTCATTGTACAATTCGAGGAGGCAAACCCTGGTATTACAGTCAATCATGTATTCCTCGATTGGAATTCATTGAGAAACAACGTTGTTGCTGGAGCAACAACTGGTATGCTTCCAGATGCTTTTCGTGGGGATATCGCTTTCGTTCCATTATTCCAATCACTGGATGTTCTCCTGGAAATGGACACTGCATTTTCAGACTATGCTGATACAGCAGATCTAGTACTTGATGCGCCCAACAGCACTGCAAAGATGGGCGACCACTATTACGGAATAGCTTCAAATACCAATACCAAAATCCTTTACTACAGTAAGGATTTAGTCGAAACTGCACCTACTACCCTTGATGAGATGTGGGCGACTGCAGAAGAAGTAAGCAGCGCAGACGTAATAGGATTCTGCGAAGCCTGGATGGGTGGCTGGAATCTCTGCCAGTACATCTGGAGTAATGGTGGCGATATTCTTGCTCCAGATTACAGCACTGCTACTGGTTATATAAACGGCCCAATTGCAGTAGAAGTTATCCAGAAACTTGCTGATCTCTATGCAGTTGGTGCGTTTAGCGGGCCTACCATAGATCCTGGTGCTCCACCAGACACAGATGGAATGGGGACAGGCAAATACGCTATGACTATTGATGGTCCCTGGAAGGCAAAAGATTTGAATACTATTTATCCTGACTTCGATTACGGTACTGTGCAGATGCCTGCAGGCTCTGCAGGGTCAATTGGAGTACTCGGAGGAGAAGATTTTATGATGTTTAAGACTTCTGACGCCGCGCATCAAGATGCCGCATGGAAATTCATCAAATTCATGGTTGGCAAGGATGCACAGGTTGCGATGGCAAAAGTCGGCCAGATGCCTGTAAACGAGGATGCTATAGTAGACGAAGAGGTTATTACAGCAATGCCGTTATTGCCAGTTTTTGCTGAGGCTCTTCAAACAGCTAAATCACGCCCTGTAATACCAGAGTGGGGCGATATGGAAGGCATCATAAATACAAAGGCAACAGAAGCGGTATTAGGACAGAAACCGGTACAAACGGCAATGGATGAAGCGGCCGCAGAGATGGACGCTCTACTGCAGCAATAAACTAATAAACGTTGCAATGAGGGGGTTATCTTACGATAGCCCCCAAATCTTACTTATGAAGTGAGGGAGGATAATTGTGGCTTCCTGTGTATTTTTCAGGACAAGTAAATATTTCAGAAAAAAAGATAATGTACGTATACTTTTAATGCTTGTTCCCGGAGTGATTATCATTGGTGTGTTCACATTTTATCCCATCATCAAAATGTTCATAATGAGCTTTTTTGATTGGAAGATAGGATATAACCAGGTTTCTCCGTTTGTGGGAATTAAAAATTACTTGGCAATTTTTTCAGATCCAATCGCCGGAACGGCTCTTACTAATACAATATTCTATGCAATAGTTACAGTACCTTTACAGATGATATTGGGTCTGCTGGCTGCTCTTCTTATAAACGGCATCAGGAAGTTTAGCGTAACTTTCCGGCTGCTATATTATCTGCCCGTGGTCACTTCCTGGGTTGTTGTTGCCCTTTTATTCAGGTATATTTTCAGTAATGAAGGATTATTGAATTATTTATTGACCGATGTGTTCAAGTGGATACCTGAGCATATAGGTTGGCTCAGTACGAGATGGCCAGCTATGACCGCAACGACTCTTCTAGGTATATGGAAAGGCATTGGTTGGAACATGGTAATATTTCTAGCGGCACTTCAGGCTGTTCCTAAAGAATATTATGAAGCAGCCTCTATAGATGGAGCAGGCTCTATCCAAAAGTTTTTTCGTATTACATTGCCTAATATAAAGGGAACCATACTCTTCTGCATCGTAATGCTTACAATAGGTGCATTTAATACATATACTCCAATAGCGGTTATCACAGGGGGAAATCCTGCACACCAGACAGACGTAGTACTGACCTGGATGTATTATCAGACATTCAGTTCTTTTAAAATGGGATACTCTGCGGCGCTTTCATTCATAGTCACGGGTATCGTCGCTGTAATAGCGATAATACTATTTAAAGTACTTAGACCTGAAAGGGTATGAAAAGTTTATGAATATGCTAAAAAAACCGGCGGTAAAGTTAATTTTTACTAGGAGTAAAAGAACATTGTCGTCTCCTATGTTAGTAAGATATCTTTTGCTTCTGCTTGGATTAACTGTAATGGTAACACCCATGATCTATATGATATCATCTTCCCTTAGGCCTAATAGTTTGACTTTTACATACCCGCCTAAAATATTCCCCGGTGCTTCGGAACTGACAGTGGAAAACTACATGTATATTCTTAACAAAACAAACTTTTTCAAGTACATGCTTAACACTCTTTATGTAGCAGGAGCAGCAACAATATTACCAGCAATAATATCTTCAATGCTGGCATACTGTATCTCAAGATTCAGATTTCCGGGCAGGAACATACTTTACGGTACAATCATAACAACTATGCTTATCCCT
Source organism: uncultured Actinomycetota bacterium (assembly GCA_964415365.1). GTDB lineage: Bacteria > Actinomycetota > Humimicrobiia > Humimicrobiales > Humimicrobiaceae > Hydromicrobium. The sequence continues at coordinate 21,135 of CAYPYW010000024.1, forward strand.
GGACTTGCGATGCTTGTTCCTCAATTTGAACTGGCAGTGACTTTTAAGCTGGTTGACAATCTCTGGGGAGTGATCCTTTTCTACACGGCATGGGTGACACCCTTTTCAACATTTTTAATAAAGGGCTTCATTGACAATATACCAAGAGAACTGGACGAAGCAATGTATATGGACGGGGGAACTGTATTTACGATATACAGGAAAGTAATAATACCTATGGCATCGCCTTCCATTGCTGCTGTAAGTATTTTTAACTTCCTTTTTGCGTTTGAGGAACTGGGTTGGTCACAGACAATATTACGAAGTGACCAGGTAAGAACGTTACCCGTGGCCATCACACAATTTTTCCAGGCCCATAGTCGTACAGATTGGGGTTATGTATTTGCGATGACTTGCCTTTCGATGATACCGATTATCATTTTGTATCTCTTGCTGCAAAAATACTTTATTTCCGGGTTGTCGTCTGGTGCTATAAAAGGATAAATAAAAAGAAGTTATTAACTATTTGAGAAAAAAGTTAGAAAGGTTTTTATGGTAATAAAATCTGGGTGGGTGAAAGATGCTATATTCTATCAAATTTTTCCTGATAGATTTTGTAATGGTAATTTAAAAAATGATCCACCAGGTGCCACTCAATGGGGAAGTTCACCGACTAGGAATAATTTCTTTGGTGGGGACTTAGAAGGTATAAAGGAAAAATTGCCATACCTTAAAGGAATGGGAGTTAATGCAATTTACTTAAACCCTATTTTTAAAGCTGGAACAAACCATAAGTATGATACGTGGGATTATTATGAAGTAGATCCAATATTTGGGTCAAAAAGTGATTTGTTAAATCTCATCAAAGAAATTCATAAACTTGGAATGAAGGTAATACTTGATGGAGTTTTCAATCATTGCGGAGATGGTTTCTGGGCTTTTAAAGATGTGAAAGAGAAGGGTATACATTCGAGTTATTATGATTGGTTCATTATAAATGGGGACAATGTATCGGAGAAACCTATTAATTATCAAACAGCTGGTGGAGCGAGATACCTACCGAAATTTAATTACAATAATAAATTGGTTCGAGAATATATTTTAAATGTGGCTGAATATTGGACAAAAGAGGCGGAAATTGATGGTTGGAGGATAGATATACCCTGGAAGGTACCCATGGATTTCTGGCGGATTTTCAGAAAAAAAGTGAAAGAAATAAATCCTGATGCCTATATTGTAGGTGAAATTTGGCGTGACGCTTCTCCATGGATAAAAGGGGATACATTTGACGGTGTTATGAATTACAGACTTCGTGACTTGATTATTGATTTTTTTATAAAGGATAGTATTGATGCAGAAGATTTTGATTATGAACTATCATATTTAAGGAAATTACATAATTTTAGTGCTTATCTGATGTTAAATTTATTGAGCAGCCACGATGTACCAAGAATCATGACCGTAGCAAATAATGATATTAAGAAAATAGCAATGGCGGCTGTATTTTTAATGACCTATATTGGTGCACCAATGGTTTATTACGGGGATGAAATAGGTGTGGTGGGGAAGAATGACCCCGACTGCCGCAGGACTATGATATGGGATAAATCGCTGTGGAGTAAAAAAATAAATGATATGTACCGAAAGTTAATAAGGTTTCGAGTGGAACATGAATCTTTAAGAAGTGGAAGCTTTAAGACTTTGCTTGTATTTAACAGGCTTTATGTTTATCAAAGATTAAAAGACTCTGATGTAGTTATTGTTGTACTTAATCCGGGGGAAAAACAGGATAAAGTGGCAATACCCTTAAAAAAAGATATTGTTTTTTATAAGGATTGGGTAGATCTTTTTACTGAGAGTAGATACGAGGTAGCAGGAGATTGTCTAGAAGTAGAAAATGTACCTGGGTCATCAGCTCTTGTATTAAAGCCATTATAAAACGCAACCTAAAAATTGTTTAGTGTAAGAGGAAGCTTGTTTGTTTTTTAGTTATTAATTAAGGAATTATTTTGATTCATATTTTTTTTAATTCTCGTGATTATTTTAGGCATTTGTAAATATTATTTTTGTAATAAGAGTTAAATTATGACAAGAAAACTTAAAGCCATAGTTTTTGATCTTGATGGTGTTATAGCTGATACAGCAAAGTTTCATTATCATGCATGGAAAAAATTAGCTTCTGAAATAGGAATAAATCTGACATATGAATTTAATGAAAAACTAAAGGGCGTAGGCAGGATGGAATCGTTGGATTTAATACTAACTCTGACGGAAAAGAATTATCCGAATGAGGAAAAAATGGAATTGGCCAACAGGAAAAATAGATATTACCTTGAATTTATAAATAGAATGACACCATCTGATTTACTTCCAGGAGTAGTAGAGTGCTTTGAATCTCTGAGAGACAATAATATAAAGATAGTGCTTGCTTCGGCAAGTAAAAATTCTTTAATCGTAATCAAAAAGTTAGAGATTGAGAAATATTTTGATTATATAGTTAACGGTAAAGATATTTCAAAGAGTAAGCCGGATCCTGAGGTATTTATTAAAGCGGCAAAAGGGATAGAAGCTGCAATTAAAAATTGTGCGGGAGTTGAAGATTCAGCAGCAGGAATATTGGCCATTAATGCCTGTAATATGTTTTCCATTGGTATTGGAAATAAAAAATATCTATATCATGCCGATATTTGCATAAAGAATCTTACGGAGTTTAACTTAGGAGAAATTTATCTGGTTGGAGGATTTTTGTGAAGAATATTATAAAAGGTGATGAATGGAATATAGTACAGAAAGGTTTCTTTCCTGAAAGCAATCTGTTTACAGAAAGTATTTTCAGTTTATCTAATGGATATATGGGGGGTCGTGGAAATTTTGAGGAAGGCTATGGTGGAAAGACCTTAAGGGCATTCTTTCATGCTGGGGTATATTACCCTGATAAACCTCAATATGGGTGGTACAAAATAGGGTATCCGAAAGTAAACAATAAAATAATAAATTCCACTGATGTTATCGGGGTAAGGATATTTATAAATGAAAAGATTTTGGATTTAGCTCATACTAATTTTAAGAACTTTAAAATGGCTCTTAATATGAAAAATGGTTTACTAGGAAGATCTTTTGTAGTTATTGATGAGTCTAAGCGTGAAACTGCTGTTAATGTAAAGCGATTCATCTCAATTCATAATAAAAATTTGTTAGCGATTTCTTATAGTTTAACTCCCCTAAATTATAATGGACACATTGATTTCGAACCTTATATGAATGGTCTTGTTGAGAGTGGTGATGTACAGGGTAAAGAAAGAATATTCTGGGAAGAGGTTAATAGAGATGGTAATACTCTGGTTATTAGAACAAAAAAGACGGATTTTTATTTAGCTACTTCTATGAATGTAAAAATATATGAGGATGGAATGTTAAAGGATGTTCCTTTTATACCAGTAGCGAGGGATTGTTATGTTGGTCATTGTTTTGCAATGGATTTAAAGAAAGGAAAGACATTAAAAATTGAAAAGTATGTTTCGTGTTATAACTCCCGGAATCTTTCAAAATCAGAGGTGGTAGTAAAGTCAAAAGAAAACTTAAAGAATACCGTTAACTACAGTTTTAACGATTTGTTATCTTTTTCAGAAAGGTTATGGAAGAAAAAATGGGATAAGATAGATATTGAGATAGATGGAGATATATCTGCGCAGCAAGCGATTCGGTATAATTTATTTATGCTAAATTCCGCTTTTGCCGGAGAAGATAAAAAACTAAATATAAGCCCCAAAGGGTTTAGTGGGGAAAAGTATAGCGGCTCCACATACTGGGATACAGAGATTTTTTGTGCTCCATATTTTCTTTATACAAGGCCTAAGGCAGCAAAAAATTTACTTCTATACAGGTATAACCATCTGAAGAAGGCCATTGAAAATGCAAAACTTCTAGGATTAAAGGGTGCTTTGTATCCAATGATAACTCTGGATGGAAGTGAAGGGCATGCAGAGTGGGAAATCACTTTGATGGAAATTCACAGGAACTCTGCTATTGTTTATGCGATTTATAATTACATCCGTTCAACAGATGATTGCGATTATATGGCAGATTATGGATTTGAGGTAATTGGAAATGTTGCGAGATTCTGGGCTGATAGGGTTACTTATAAAAAGGATAAAGATATTTATGTAATACTGGGAGTAACAGGTCCTGATGAATTTCATAATAATGTTAATAACAATTGGTATACAAATTTTATGGCAAAATGGGTATTGGATTATGCTTATAAACACGCGAGTTGGCTTAAAAATTATAATAGAAAGAAGTATAAAGAAATATGTAAAAAATATAATTTTGTGGAAGAAGAGTTTAATAATTGGAAGGTTATTTCTGAAAAGTTATATATAAATAAAAATAAGAAATTGGGTATATATGTACAATTTGATGGTTATCTTGAAACTGAAGATATTTTTGTAAATAAAAAATTTACTAAAGACATGTTTCCTGTTGTACAGAGTTGGTCATGGGATAGAATTAACCGTTCAAATATAATCAAACAGGCCGATGTGATACTGGGTTTATATTTATTTAATGAAGTTTTTACTCTTAAAGAAAAAAAAGATAATTTTGATTTTTATGAACCTCGAACAGCACATGATTCTTCACTCTCGGCCTGTATATATTCGATTATTGCATCAGAAATAGGCTATCATGATAAGGCTTATGATTTATATAGAAGAGCATCCAGGCTTGATTTGGATGATTATAACAATGATACTGTTGATGGTTTACATATTACTTCTATGAGTGGCTCCTGGATGTCTATTGTAATGGGCTTTGCGGGTTTCAGGATAAATAATGGAATAATTAGTTTTAAGCCTAGTATTCCAGAGGTATGGAAAAAACTATCATTTAAAATCAATGTTAAAGGACGCTACTTTCTTATAGTAATTGCCCGGAACAAATTTTGTATTAAGTTGGAATTGGGAGATGAAGTATCAATGGAAGTCTATGATAAAAAGTATAGAGTTTCTAAAGGTAAATTTTTGGAAGTGAATATCGATTTTAATCCTACTTCCTGCTTCTAAGATTTAATGTTTAATTTTTTCCTTAAAAAGACGAACGATCCCACTAACTCTTTTTGATTGTGAAAAGCTTATAGCCTTTTTTTAATAAATTTATTTTTGAATTCTTCCATGGGTATATATCTCTAGAGAAGAATTTGAGAATAAATTTAGAAGTAATAAAATGAGGGCTCATCAGGCGATGCTATCTTAGTCCATTTTGTGTCCAAATGATGGAGTGTATATTAATTTAACAAGAATCAATTAATTACAGTCAAAAATTATCTTTGAATAAGAGCCTTCTTCAATTGTTTTAAGTGCTTTGTCGAATTCTGATAATTTGAATTTGTGGGAAATTAAATTTTTTAACTTTACTTTCCCACTTTGTATCAAATTGATGGCTTGAGGCATTGTCCTGTTATAGGAGAAGGCACCGAAAATAGATAAATTTTTTCTGTAAACACTAAATGGGCTAACTTTTATAATACTATCCTTATGGCATACACCATAAAGCAATACCCTCGCATTAAAGTTTGTATATTTAAAAATTTGTTCACCAACAGCTGCAGAGCCAGTGGCATTAATTAAAATATCATACCCGTAAGTAGAAATATTATTTAATTTTTTGTCCAGAGTATTGTCATTTATAAACACTTCTTCAGCTCCAAAAAATTTTCCTTTTTCGAGTTTGTCCTTATTGATATCAATCATTATCGTTTTGCCGATCCCGCTTATATTCAATAATTGGAGCAGCATTATACCTATTGGGCCTGCTCCGAATATTACCGCTGTCTCACCATAATTTATTTTGATTCTGTTTAGACCATAAATAACACATGATAATGGTTCAAGAAGTGCAGCTTCTTCAAAGGTAATTCCATTGATTTTATGCAGATTAGATTCAAGGATTACGGAATATTCTGCAAACCCACCATTTTTCGTTACACCATACGCTCCAAAGTTTGTGCAAAAATTTTGCTCATTTATCGCGCAGAATTTACATTTGTTACAACAAATATTTGGGTCTATTACTACTTTATCTCCCTTCTTAAAATTTTTAACTTTTTTACCTGTATCCTGTACTGTTCCGGCAAATTCATGTCCTGGAATCAAAGGGTAAGTCGATAAAAATTCACCTTTTAGTATATGCATATCAGTTCCACAAAAGCCGGCAAAGTGATTTTTTACCAGGACATCATAATCACCAGGATCTGGAATTTTAATATCTTTTATGACATAAGAATCTGGTTTCTCAATTATTATAGCTTTCAATTTACAAACTCCTTTTAAAACTTATTGTATAAAAGTATAAAATTATTATTTTATCCCTTCTATAGGATATTTTTCTTAAGCGGCATAAAAGTGGCAATATTAAATGATGGTAATAATTAATTGGTATTGAATCTAGCGTAAAATTATTTTTTCAAAAGAGACCAATTAAGATCAGTACCAGTAATTTCTTCGCCACCTGGAGCCCACCTTATTTCCTTTTCAGAAATAACCTTATACTCAAACTTATAATCACCAGAAGAAAATGTAATTATATCTTTATCAAGAGTCCATGTTCCATCTGTGACAGTAGGACTTTGACTTCTTTCAAGATAGGTTTCCTCCATATGAAAAGTACCGTCAGAGTTTATAGTAATTAAAGTTTGGAGACCAGGACAATCAGCACAGGGCAGTGTACCTTCATAGGTACCAGCTAATTTAGATTGACTGCAGCCAAAACTCATTGCAGCTGTAATAGTAATCATAACTATCAATAAAACCGACAATAATTTTTTCATCATTTTCCTTTCCGTAATTTATTAATATTAAAGCGATAATACCACCTCGTAGCAAAAAAGAAATAGTGGATAATTAATGATTTTAAAGAGATCCCAAAGGAATACCCCATATTTCTTAAACAGCTGGCACAGTAAGAGTACTTCAGGACATCCCGGGTAATGTAATAGTGAATGCATATTCACCAAAACATACACTTAGAGTTTTTGGATTCTTACCACCATTTTGTAACACAATAATAAGCTTGCCATCTGGATTTAAAAAAGCAATTGCATTATCTCCTTTGCTGGTAGCAGTTACATACTTAGCTCCTGGCTCTACAAAAAAAGTAAAGTGTTTAAATGCATAAAACATTGGCGTGTAAGTAACTTTTTTTGTGCTTTTATCCGCAACAACCGCCGCATTTTGAGGCCAGGGCCTCTCCGAATCTATACTTTTTCCCTCCTCATCCAGTACCATATTCCACAGCGAGTATGAATTTACTCCTTCATTAAAATAAGCCTTTACTTTGTTCCAGGTGTACACGCCGTATGCCCAGTCATTCTGAGGACGATCGGGATCAAAACCATCCTTCCAGTACCAGTTACCACACTCTGTTTCCGTTTGCATGATTTTTTTATCAGGGTAGTCACTGCGTGTTTTTGCTACGGAACTCAGCCCTCCCCATTGAAAACCTACTATGGATACATAACTGTTAGCCACTTTATCGCTCAATACAGTTTGTGGGAAAGCTGAATAATCACCCTCTTGTATTGTTCCCAGCATTATCTCCATTTCCATATTTCTTTCTTTAAATAAGGGTCCCATATAATCCCGGATGAAAACCAGAAATTGCTCCGGTGTCCAAATACAACTTGGATAATTTGTTTTAATCAGTGGTTCATTTTGCACGGCAACCGCAAATATATCTATATTCTCAGCTTTATATTCTTCAACAAAACGGGCAAGGTACAGAGCAAATGCTTTATACACTTGGGCATCATCTTTCATTTCTCCACTATCGAAAGCCCCGTTTGTTTTCATCCATGTCGGAGGAGTCCAAACTGATCCCCAAATCTTTAGATCTGTCTTGTATTTCATGGCTGCTTTTATGTAAGGTATAAGGTATTCCTTATCACGTTCAATAGAAAAATCCTTCATATCAAAGTCATCCTTGATTTCATCTAATGTATAGCGGCTGATTGCGTAGTCACTTGCGCCAATCGGTATCCTACAAATGTTAAACTTGGCGCCTTTCTCCGGGTCGAAAAGTTCTTTCATTACTTTGTCCCTTTCTTCAGGAGTTAAGAGTAAAAGTGCCCCCCATCCCTTTTCGTTAAAAGCTCCGCCAAAACCGTCTATTTCCTGTTTGAGAGATGAAAGATCTATGACTACATCAGCTTCTCCTTCTTCTCCCTTAAATACAGTTAAAGGTTCCATATCCTGCCACTGCTTATCCTGGGTACTTAATTTCCACAAGACTTCTATAGATTGTTCTTCAGCACTTGTTTCCTCGTCAGGCTCTGTGGTTTCTTCCTTTACCTCTCCGGTTTGCTCTTCTACCTTTTCTTCTGCTGCAGTTCCTTCTGTTTTATTACATCCTGCGACGCCTAGTGAAAAAATTAGTGATAGTATTAGGATTATTGAAGATATTTTTTTAAACATTTTGCCTCCCTCTAAGTTGCTATAATTATACCAAATATGTACTTTAAAACACTACAGAATAATATTTAAGGTTCGGCCAATTAACATTTTAATATTAGAAAATTATTTATTCTAAAAAGGTTCCTTCTGGAACTTCCTTTCACTTTTGACAAACACACAGCAGGAAGTTTAAGATTGGGATGAAGTTAATTAGGTGAAATGGCTGAGCAATTGCTTGGTGATTTTGATGGTAAAATAGTTGTGATAGGTGGGAACTCTGGAACAGTGCTGCAAAGATTAAAAAGAGAAAGATTTAACAAAGTTCTATCAAAACATAAGGACTGAGAAGTAACTTATAGTCAAACTATTGAAGGATAGACAAAAGAAGGTATACTTGCAATGATAAAGGAACTTATCCAGACAGGAGAGGAGTTATTTTGTTAGTTGCCAGTGGTCTGCAGTTGCATTAGCTACTGCTCAAACGTTGAAAGAAGCTAATATTGATTGATGATGTATATGTAACTGGTGTAGAGTTTATAAGTGAATGTGAACTATATATAAAGGATATTCTGTTGATATGCTGCCTTTTTATTCTGTTGAATAACATAGGATACATTACTATATAAAATACAGTTAAGTACTTAAATGAAGAAAAAATTCCGGTATTTACAGAAGTTTTTCATGAAATTATTTTATAGACAATGTTGATATAATTACTTCTAAAATGTAATTTATTGGGATTTACTTCTGATTTTCTTGGCTGGTTGGCCATGTCTATTTGAAAACCAACGAGGAAAAGTAATATTTTAGTGAGGTTATGAAAAAATTTTGGGTTGGATCACAAATCTTCATAAAAGAAAAAGATAAGTTGTCTTTTAAAGATTTTAAAAAGCTTATCTTTAATGGAAAGAAATATTTGAACCTGAGCAGCCTGATGCTTTGGGCGAATAATGACTATGGGATATATGAAGACTTTATAAGAATATGTAATGAGTTTGAAATTGAATCATATTTATGGGTTCCTATTCTATCGGATATTCCAGGTCATGAGATCAGTAAAGAACAGTTAACTCTTAATTATGACGGATCTCGTGGTTATGGCAAAACAGGCCAATGGAGGAATCCCAATCAGGGGGAAGAAAACTTTTTATTTATCTGTCCTAATAATAGAAATGCAGTAAATGAATTATTCAGATCATTTAGGAATACTGTAGATAATTTTAACTTTAACGGTGTTTTTCTGGATAGAGTCAGATATCCTTCCGGCACGAATGGGATCGAATCACTTTTTTCATGTTTCTGTAAGTATTGCAGTAGTAAATTTTATTACAAATACAAATTATCGCTGAATGAATATATAAGAAAAGTTAAAGGATTATTAAATAATCTCAAAAAGATTACTAATGAGGATATTGAAAGATGGCCAAATTTTGAATATATGTGGGAGCTATTCGAAATAAAAAAATTTATGGATTTTAAAAGTTTTAGTATATATGGAATTGTAAAAAAATTTTCAGATTATGCTAGAGCTAAATCAAAGAAAGTCGGTGCTGATCTATATAGTTTTTCTTTGTCAAAGATTGTGTCGCAGGATTATAAAAAGCTACAGGATTGTTGCGATTGGATAAAACCTATGATGTACTGCCATACTGAGGGTCCTGCAGGCATTCCTCTGGAAATATTCTGCCTTATAAATGCTTTTAAAATTATTAATAATAATCTGGATGAGAAAAGTGTACTAAAATTCTTTGAGAATTTTATAGGGGTAGAACTGCCTGGAAGCTCAGGCAGTTTGTTGGAAAAGGGAATTCCGGAAGAGTTTTTATCAGTTGAAATGAAGAAGATAAAAAATTTAGGTTTATCTAGTGAACTAAAAATCTATCCCGGTTTTGAAGCTGTGAAGATACCAGGTTTGTGTGTTATTGGTGAAAGGATATTAGGTGATTATATCAAGCAAATTTATGATAAAGTTGAAGGGTTTATTGCCTCATGGAATTTATTAGATATTCCCGAGTCAAATTTAAAATTAATTAGCAAAAGTCTATTATGAAAAGAAGAGATCTTGCTCCTGCTAGTGAGGCTTATGGGAATTGAATAAGTATTTAGTTGATTATTGATTGTAATCCCTGCGCCCAGACTCATGCCAATATAGAACATTTTTTTAAACTTCTGGAAGAGCTTAGAACCAGATTGTTTTGCCTATAGGATCTGTAAAAGTATATTTTAAAACCTTCCAGATAAGGCTTTCACACGCATTACCTTAAGGGCAAAATGCGTTTTCAAGGCATTATCCTCCGATAATTTGTACCATCATATTTAATGGGATAAGTCTGCCCCGAAATTTAGGTGTATATAATTATGCCAATTGGAATGTATTTCGTAATCGAATAAAAAATCACTCGTTGGAGCTGAGAAGCAATTCAATATATTGACAAAGATTAATTTAGGTTGTATAGTTGCTATGTAATAACAATACTACAAAGTTATTAAATGTGGTTAAAAGTGACTTTGGAATTGATCTTTCATATTGACAATTTTAACTTTGGCGTTGCAATTCTAATGTAGGATCTTTTATGCTTTGTCACTGTAAACGCTATTTTAATATTTTACATAGCTTCTAGCTGTTGAAATTTAAAATATGTAAACAGCTATAATAAGATTCTTTCCTTTAGTAACTATATGCCAGAAACATTACAAGAAATATTAGAGATTAAGGATAGATATAAATTAGTTTATAAATAGTCAAGGAGGTGGTCGGTTTGATAAAAGGATGAGGTGCGTTTAGCTATGTGGTGGCATGAATTTATGTGCTGAATGAACCGTGTAAGTAATTTTGCTAAGAAAATTTAAGGGACAAATAAAAAAGGAGGCTATAAATGACAATTCATAATGAGATTTGTTTAGATATGAGATGCAAAAATCTAGTTTAAAAATCTCAGATTTATATACTAAACAAATCTCAGGGAAAATTTTACAGAAAATTGCTTAGTAAGTAAACAATTCAAGAGGAGAGTGTAAAAATGAAAAAGTTATTACTATGGTTGTTAGTAATATTGATGACCGTATCAATGATTGCAGTGTTTTCTCTAGCAGGTTGTAAGGCAGCAGCCGAAGAAGAAGCAGCAGTTGAAGAAGAAACAACAGTTGAAGAAGAAACAGCACCCGCCGAAGAAGAAGTAGTAGAAGAAGAGGTAGCACCATCAACAGAAGTACTTGTTTACCACTACTATACCTCTGGAGATGAAAAGGCGGCTATGGATGCTGTGATAAATCTCTTCAAAGAAACATACCCAGATATAACTGTAATTGAGAACCCTGTTGCTAGTGGTGAGGCTATGGTTTCTACATTAGAAACTCTGTTTTATGCTGGTGAGCCACCGGATGTTTTTATATCTGCTGACCTTATTAGAACTGCAGATTGGGTTAGAGCAGGTCTAATTCTGCCTATAGACGATGTATGGGAACAGCTAGGATTGGACAATGCCCTGAATCCAAATCTAGCCAATATGCCTGCTCTTACATACAAGGGTAATCATTACGGAATTCCTGAACTTACTGGTTACGAAAGTGGTATCATTTATAATAAACATATCTTTGATAATGCAGGAATAGATCCAGCGAGTCTTACCACTGTTGATGCTCTTATGGATGCTTGTGCCACAATCAAAACAGCCGGTTATACACCGTTTGCCATAGGGTCTAAGTGGCTGTGGACTTTGAAATTCCCGTTTGTTGATATGGTACTTCTAA
>CAYPYW010000025.1:0-33142 GCA_964415365.1 uncultured Actinomycetota bacterium
GGCTTCTTCCAAAAGAGCCTGAATCTCTAAAAAGAACTGAAGAGATTTCCACATGTCTTCCTGGTGTGAACTGTGGAGCCTGCGGATTTCCAGGATGTTTTGCATATGCCCAGGCGCTGGCAAAGGATAAGAATGTTTTTTTTACAAATACCTGTGCTACTATACTCCATGAACCGGAGATGTTGAAGAATCTGGAGAAAGTACTGGGTATTGAAGTAGATTCTTCTAAAATAAATAAGAAAGCAGTAGTCCACTGTTATGGGAATTCTGATTTAACTGGTGATTACACAGGTATAAGATCATGTAAAGTTGCAAATAAACTGGTGAGGGGAAGTAAGAAATGTCCTTACGGCTGCCTGGGATATGGTGATTGTGTAGCGGTTTGCCCTAATGATGCTATATCTATTGATAAGGAAATGAATGTAGCGGTAATAGATCCGGATAAATGTATTGGGTGCGGTTTGTGTGTTAAAGAGTGTCCCAGGGGAATTATTAAACTGGTGCCTGCGAACGCTAATATTGTATATTTATGCAGTTACAAATCTCTTAGGAACATTCCTGGCAGAGAGAAATGTAGTGTGGGATGCCTGCATTGTAAGAAGTGTTTTAAAGCCTGTGAGAACGGTGCCATAATCTGGGATGAAGAAAGCTCTGTTCCCAATTTTGATTTTTCCAAGTGTACTATGTGTGGAAAGTGCATTGAAGCCTGTCCTCATAACCGGCTTATTAAGCTTTCCAATATTAAAAATAGAAATAACAAGGATAAGGATACTTTAAGTGATAAGGAAGAAGATAAAGAGCTTGCAGGAAAGAATACTTAAGCTAGTAGCCTCACCTTCTGCCAATGCAGTTCTGCCTGGGACAGATATCACAGGCAACCCGGGTTTTATCAATCTTATCCTTGGGACCAAAACCGTAAACTCCTGATATAGATTTAAAAGGAATCATCAGAAAGCTTTTGTTTAACTTTACACCAATTCTATTGCTTTCAATCATACTAAAAATCTCTTTTTGCTCTTCAATGGTCCACCTGTATTGTCCTGGAGAATATGCACAAGTTGAACCCCAATTTTTACCTTTTATTCCCTCCTTCTTAATTATATTACCTACATGTTCTCCAAGTATTCCTAGTATACTTGTTGTTATTGCATCCATTACTATTTTTGTTATTGTATCCCCGGATTTATTTTCTTCTTTTATTATTTCATCAGTTTTATTTCCCAGAGTTAATATAAAAATCGTGGCAATCTCTGATCCGGTCAGGATTTTAGAGACATTGAGGCCATTAAAAACGTGACCTGTTTTAAAATGTACTGAACTTCCTTCTATTTTTTTGATTTCAAATGATTCATAAATTGCTTTTGGGTGAACATTTTCAATACAAATCTTCTGTTTTTCTTTAAGCAATTTTTCAAGCGGGGGATTTAATCTTCCTCCCATGATCTTTTTAAAGAAATCTTTACCAATATCTTCAGGTATGTCTAATCTTATATTTTCTAAAATAATCATTGCCTGTGTTCTCGATTAAAGTTTTATATTTTTTATTATGGAAGATATTATTATAAAATAGAATTAATTTGAACTGTTATATATGGTTTTTGAAGTAATGGGATAGTTTATATCTCGAGACTGTTATATTTACCTTCTTCAAATTCTTTACCAACTTTGTCAAATAGCCCTTTTATATGATCATCCATAGTTAAATAGATTATCTGCCATCCTTTTTTTGCGACGCTTGCCAGTTTGCTTATAAGGGTTTCCCGCTTTTGCCAGTCTGAATGCTGAAATGCATCATCAAGAATTAGAAAGAGAGTATCCTCTCTTAATATTTTTGAAGTAAATCCAATCCTTAATGCCAGCATTACTTGTTCCTTGGCTCCTGTGCTTAAATCTCTTATATCAAAATCATCATACTGGTTAGAAACGATTAGCCTGTCATTATCCAGTTCAAGTTTATTATATCTTTGAGTAATATCTTTTAAGGGACTTAAAACTATTTCCGATTGTAATCCTTCTTGTATTTTTTCATCTTCTTCTTCACGTAGTTTAGAGATCACTTTATGAACAATGAAGCCTGCTACGATATCGGCAGTTACCTCTCTTAGTTCATCTTGTACCCCCTGTCTTTTTTGCTGTAAATTTTCAATAAGCTCTTCCCATCTGATAGTGGGGTCATCTTTAGTTTTTTCACAGATTCTATATTTTAATTTTTGAATCTTATCTTCCTGTTTTTTGATCTCTTCCTGGATATGATCAAGTTCCAATTGGGTTTCATCGTATTCCTGCTGGCTATATCTGATTTTTATATCTTCCGGAAGATAGTCTGTTTCCGATACTCCCAGCTTATATAGTTCTTGTTTTTCATTATCAATTTGATTTCTCAGGTTCCTGATATTTTGCTTTAGATCTTTGAGTGTTGTATCCCAATCCTGTTCTTTAATTTCTTTTCCAACAAAGCTTGCTATTCTCTGGTTGATAGAAAAACGCAGTTTATTAAGTTCTTCACCGAGAACATTAATTTGTTCTTCTATTATGTTTGATTCGCTATTAAATTCCCTCTGCTCGTTTAGAGCTGATTCGAGTAGCGCAATATCTGTCAGCTCTTTACCCATTTTGTTTTTGAATTCTTTCTTAATTTTATTTAACTCTTTGTTTTGTCCTGCCTGTTTTGAGAAATTATGGAGTTTTTTGATATATATAGAAGAAAATGCCAGTAAGCATAAAAAACAAAAGCATATAATTCCCAGATATGCAGCAACAGAAATTTTCTGGTAAAAAAGAATCAAAACTACTGCAGTAGCTATACCTGCAACTGCCGAAATACCAGATGCGAAAAGCAAAGATTTCCCGGGTTTTTTTATAGTTTTTGATGACAAATCTTTGTAGTAAGACAGGGCACTTTCCAGCCATTTGAAATCTTTACTTTGCTTAAGAGCACTTTTATGTTTTTCTTCCAACTGGTTATAGGATTCTTTCTTGCTTTTACATATAGAGAGTTCGGTCTCCATCTTGCTCAGTTCGTCTTCGGAAGTATTATTCAATTCTGCATTCAACTCTTTGATTCTTTCTGAAGTTAGATAAGCCAGGTGTCTTTTTGCCTTGTTAAGGTGTGATAGCTTATCTTGTAGAGTTTTTTCCTCTATGCTGTAAGTTTTTAAGATCCCCTGGGTATATTCGGATTCTATTTCTTCGAATTGTTCTTCAATACTATCTAGCTCATTTCCGAGCTCGCTATATTTCTTTCCTTCGCCCTTTTGTGAAATGATAATCTGACTATTACTAATCTTTACTGACTTTACAGTTTTTGAAATATTATCATCACTATCAATCTTATCCAGAATATTTATACCGGATAGTACTTCTTTGACTAAAAATTTACTTATACCCCCATCATCTTCTATCCCAGCTTCTCCGCCTTTTACTACCAGGAGTTTTGCCATTGATGTAGGTAGTCCTTTTTCACTGATCTCCCAATAATTTTCTAATTTTTTCTTAGAGGAGGGAGAAAAATCAATAGAATGTCCTTCCAGGCCGCTGACAGTAACCTTTCCCTTTCCTCCTTCTCTTAAGCTGCTCCATCGGCTGATATTTTTAAATAGAGAGCGGATTATGAATTCAGTGAGGAAAGTTTTTCCTCTCTCATTTCTACTGTATATAAGATTAAATATACCAAACTTGGCCGTAAAACTTTTAATTGGCCCCAGGTCTCTTACTGATATTTTATCAATTTGGATTCCCATAAATTCTTGGTTCCTGCAATGTAATTATTCTTTTAAAATTATATGAAGAGCTTTTTCTAAAATATCTTCCCTTGAGGCGATTTCATTATCCCATTCCATTTTTTCAATTTCATCTGCTAATTTCTCTACAACAGCTATTCTTTCCGGATCATTAAATATTGACACTTCAGTTAGGTCAGGTTCTTCATAATTATAAAAAGTAAAGTTTTTAAGTGTTTTTTTAGCTATTTCGAGAAGCTTATTTTTATCAGATGTATATCCTTTAATTTTTAAACGGACTCTTACTTTTGATACCTCATTTTTAGTTATGTTCCATTTTTTGATTATTTCTCGTATTTCTCTTTCCACATATTCGAATTCATTGGCAGTGGGTAGGGAAATTAGAGTTTCATTAAAAAATATGTAATCGGTATCGATTACTTTTTCAACTACTTCCATGGTATCTGTGTTCACGATTAAAAAGCTCCTTTTCCCGGTTTCATTTATATCCAGGCCGCAAGGTGATCCTGGGTAATAAACTTTACCTAGATTTATTTTTTTATGGATGTGGCCCAGTATAATTTTAGCAGGGTTATAATACTGGATATCATTTCTGGTTAAGGGCATATAAATGCCTGGTTCGTAGGGATTTAGGTCGCGCAGACCTGCCATGTAGTCACCATGACCAATCAAGATCCAGAGTTTGGGTAGATTTTTCTTATACTCTGCAATAACTTCTCCCATGGATTTGGTCGTTAGATAAGTTATGAAGAGTAAAGTAACGGCTGGTTCTCCTAATTCAATAATTTCGGATTTACTAAAGACCCTTATATTGCTTGAAGTGAAATACTGTTGTTTAATGGATGGGTCATGGTTCCCGGGAATTATATGGAATTTAATCTGATTACTGGTATATTTTGTGTTTTTGCAAAACTGGTCAAACTCAGAATAGTTTTGGCTTTCTTCATTGAATAGATCACCTGCAATGATTAATGTTTTAATATCTTCGGAAAGCATCTTGTCGAGAATATTTGATAATGCACCCCACCTTTCAGGAGATTTTTCTCTTGTTTTTAAGTGCACATCTGCTGTAACTGCTATTTTCATTTCTATTGCTTTAGATTAAGATATAATGCTCTTGGCTTAAAGGTAGTTACCTATAAATTATTTATATATAATATACTTTAATTTGCAGTTAAGTCCAAATGTTTTCTTATGTTCTAAACTATCTTCAGTTTTGATTCTTTTGGAGCAACCTTGTTGTATGGGTTAATTCTATCTGTTATGGTATTATAAGATGCTAAAGCAAAATAAGAGTGAAAGCTCGAAATGGTGGTTTTGAATGGAAAAAGAGAATTTTAAATTAAGTCCAGAATTATATGATTTACAGGTAAATTGGGATAATAGAATAAAAAAAGAAAAGGATTTTTTTTCATGTGTGTTTAAGAAAAATAAAATTGAAAGTGTGCTTGATGTGGGCTGTGGTACAGGACACCATGCACAACTTTTTTCCGGATATGTAAAAAAAGTAGTTGCCATAGATCCTTCTGAAGAAGCTATAGATTATGCCGGAAAAAATGTGATAAAGTCACCTAATGTTACTTTGTTGAAAGGGGGATTTGAAGACCTGGACGGAATTCCACATGACAAGTTTGACCTTGTAACAAGTCTGGGAAATACACTGCCTATCCTGGGGAATCGCAGAAGGGTAAAACAGGCTCTTAAGGAAATGAGAAATAAATTAGCTGCAGATGGTATGGCAATAGTTCAATTCTTAAACTTTAACTCCAATGTTCTGAAAAAAAACAGATTCTATACTCCAAAGGTATTTGAAAAAGATGACAGGACCTATATTTTTATAAAACACTTTGAATATGGAAAGATTAAAACCAGGGTGGATTTTATAATTACTGCGGTCTGTAAGAATAAGGTGGAGGATTTTTTTATAAATTCTTCTTACCTCTGTACTTTAAAAGTGAATTTATTTTTAAGGATGGCCAGGAATTCAGGGTTTAAAAAAATCGAGCTCATGGGGCCGGGAGGAAAAGAAGTATTTGATGGTAGAAAACATGTGAGCCTTTTAGCACTGCTGTACAGATGAGAGTATAATTATGTATATATAAATATGAGTAAGTTATAATTTTTTGTAACTTTAAAATCAGGGGACAACAATGGAATTATTGAAAAGATTTGGTGTATCTATAGATGAGAAATTGCTAAGGAAGTTTGATGATTATATCAAAAGCAAGAGTTATAAAAACCGCTCTGAAGCTTTAAGAGACCTGGTAAGAAAAGAACTGGTAAACAGCCAGTGGGCTGACGATAGTAGTGGAGAGGTAGCCGGAGCTATAATCATAGTTTACGATCATTACCAAAAAGAGCTGGTGGACAGTCTTGTAAATATTCAGCACGATTATCATACTATTATAATATCCAGTCAGCACGTTCATATTGACCATGGAACCTGTCTGGAAATAATAGCGGTGAAAGGCAGGATTACTGATGTGTTTGAGCTGGAAGCTAAACTTAAAGTTGTAAAAGGTGTAAAGCACGCATTACTGGCAAAGTCGACGTTAGGAGAAGAATTATAACTCAAGTGTTTTCCTGACCGTATCTGCAGTACTTAAGAAGTCTGCATACAGGACATTTAGGGCTTTTTGCAAGACAAATAGTTCTGCCAAGTGCTATTATTCTATGTGAATAATTGCTCCAATTATCTTCAGAGATTATCTTCATAAGATCAAATTCAATTTTTACCGGATCCTGGTTCATTGTCAGCCCCAGTCTATTTGAGATTCTTTTTACGTGAGTATCCACTATTATGGCCTGCTTACCAAATACATTTGCCAGTACCACGTTTGCTGTTTTTCTTCCCACACCATGAAGCGAGATTAAATCTTCAATATTATCGGGCATTTTGCCCCCGAATTTACCGATTATATCTTTCGAACAATTGATTATACTCCTGGCTTTATTGTGGAAAAAACCTGTAGATTTTATGTTCTGCTCGAGCTCTATTATATCTGCCCTGGCGAAATCTTCAGGACTTCTGTATTTCCTAAAAAGTCCAGGAGTGACCTTATTTACGAGCTTATCTGTGCTCTGTGCTGAAAGGATAGTGGATATCAGCAGCTCAAAAGCATTTTTGTGCTTGAGTGAAGTATGTATGACATCTGGATATTCCTGGTCTAAGATACCGATTATTTTATTGATGTTCTTTACTGCAGGTTCAAATATGACTGTATGAATATGGTTCTTTCCCGTTATGTTTTTTTTATTTTTCATATTAAAAGTAGTCCTCTTTTTTATTTTTTATTCTTTTTATTATTTAAGTAAACTTCCATTTCTTTTGCTGGAAGCGTATTGGGTACATCTACCTTTTCCAGCCAGCCTTTTCGCGCGATATTTACGCCGAACCGGTAATCGTCCAGGTTTTTTATACTGTGTGCGTCAGGGTTTATAAAAATTTTTATTCCCTTTTCCTTTGCGTATTTACACATTCTCCAGTCAAGGTCAAGTCTGAAGGGACTGGCGTTAAGTTCCAGATCTACATTGTTTTCCGCTGCTGCATTTATTATTCTGATTATATCAACTTTATAAGGATCTCTTGCCAGAAGTAATCTTCCTGTAGGATGAGCTAACATAGTGGTAAACTTTTTTTCAATAGCTTTTATTATTCTTTCCGTCATCTGTTCTTCGCTGAGGTTAAAGCTGGAGTGAATGGCAGCTATAATAAAGTCAAATCTGGACAGAATCCGGTCGTTATAGTCAAGGCTGCCGTCAAGTAAAATGTCTGATTCTATTCCTTTGAATATTTTGAAATCATTAAATTTCTGGTTTAATCTGTCAATTTCACTCAGGTATTTGTCAACATCCTCTTCCTTTAATCCTCCAGCATAGGCAGCTGTTTTACTGTGTTCGCTTATTCCTGCATACTGGAAACCCATTTTTTGCAGATGGTTGCAAACGTGTTCTATATCAACATTACCATCACTGTATGTAGTGTGGATATGGAAGATTCCCTTTATATCTTTTTCCTCTATTAATTCTGGCAGAGTCCCGTTTTTTGCAGCTTCAATTTCTCCATAATTTTCCCTGAGTTCCGGGGGTATCCAGTCCATTGAAAAGAATTTAAAGATGTCATTTTCGTCGGAACACTTAATGAGACGGCCGTTTTTAAAAAGCCCGTATTCGTTCATTTTTATATTTTCTTTTTTAGCTGCAGTCCTCATAACGGTATTGTGTTCCTTGCTTCCTGTAAAATGATGAAGGGCATATGGATACTGGAAATCGTCAACAGTTCTGATGTCGACATTAATTCCGGATTTCAACCTTATACTCGATTTGGTTTCTCCTCTGGCAATTACGTCTTCGGCTTCTTTAAGACCGGTAAAGAAATCCATTACTTTCTGGTGGTTATCGGTGCTTGCCACTATGTCTATGTCCTTTACTATTTCTTTCTTTCTACGGACGCTGCCACCAAGGCTTGATCTTTTGACATATTTGAAATCCTGTATTTTCTGGTGAACGGATTCGGCTTCTTCTATGATATTGGCAAAAAGGAACTTGCCCTGATACTTTTTTAAAACCTCAATTCCTTTTAGTATATTATCCTGGGTTTTTTTACCGAAATTGGGGAGATCCACCAGCCTGTTTTCTATACAGGCATATTCCAGCTCTCCAATGTTACTTATTCCCAGATTATCGAACAGGTATTTTATCTTTTTGGGTCCCATAGTGGGAATAGCAAGCATTTCAACAAGTCCTGGAGGTATAGATTTTTTCAGGTCTTCGTAAAGTTTTAGTTTTCCGGTATCGATCAGGTCTTTTATTCTCTCTGCAATATGGGAACCTATTCCCTTTATGCTGGTAAGATCTTTTATTTTTAGATCACTGCTAAAGTCGATCTCTGATGCTTCCAGCACCCGGGTGGCATTCTGATAAGCCCTTATTTTAAAAGGATTTTCGTCCTTTAGTTCCAGGAGTACACTTATTTCTTTTAAAATTTTTATTACTTCTTCTTTATCCATAAAAGGCTGCAAGACTCCTGATTGCTTTTATTTTTGTCTCACGACCAATTTTACTATCTCTAATTGCTTTATGTAAAATCTCAATTGAACGGTTATAATTCTCCTTGTCCACCGGATAGGGGATACCGTCCTTACCGCCATGTGCAAAGCTGAACCTGGCCGGGTCTTTTATACTGTATTTTACCCCATATACCAGTTCGGAAATCAGAGCCAGTGCTCTTATTGTTTTTGGACCTACACCTTTCATTGCCAGTAGCTTCTCGAAATTTTCAGGTTTTTTCTCATAGGTTGAAGTAAAAATTTTCTCAAGTCTCCTGAGGTCAATATCATCCAGTTTTATGTAATGCCTTGTAGGAAGGGTGTGATTATTTTCCTGCCACTGCTTTATTTTTTTTAAATCTTTTAAAATGCTTTTTGGTCTTTCACAGGAGAGGCTGGCAACTGTTTTTCTGGCCTCTTCGCTTTCAAACGCTACCAGGTTGAGTACTCTGTTTTTTTTGTCACAACATATGGCTTTATGAGGTTCACATACAAAGCTGTTTAGATCTTTTGAGAGCCAGTGATATCTTCTGGCCATTCTGTTATTTTCATTCATTCCCTGCTGTATTACCGACCACATGTTTCCCTCTCTTGTGAAAATGAAGCAGTGATGGTAAAGCTGATAACCATCCTGCAAGGCATTGCTGTCCACCTTTGCCACCATTTTGCTGTTATATACAAGGTTTGTGAAATCCTTTCCCATCAGGTTTGCTGCATTTTCAATCTCCTGGGGAGTTTTTCTGGAAGTTCCTCCTTTCCCTCCAGCCACAAAAAAACCCAGATCCTTTTCCAGACCTTTTACGGATTCTTTTATTGCTCCGCAAACGGTGGTGGTAACTCCACTGGAGTGCCAGTCAAATCCCAGCACACACCCAAAAGCCTGAAACCATAGAGGATCCGAAAGTCTTTCAAGTATTTCCGCTGCACCGTATTCGGATACAATGAGCGATATTATTTCTCTTGAGAGTTTTTCCATCCTGGCGAATAACCAGCGCGGGGCTTTCCCTCCATGAAGAGGGAGGTTTACTACTCCTGTTCTCATGATACACTTCTCATATTAATAGTAATTTTGTTATTAATTTGCAGTACCTTAATTCTATCATTTATTATAATAAATGGGTGCAGTATTATAATAAATTCAGCGCTTTTATGGAATCCATAAATGTATCAATGATTGCAGTTAAAGTATTAAGATATGCACTGTTGGATATAACTACTCTGGCTTGAAGGCGACGAAATTAAATTTGGTTATTCCATGCTTTGTTTTTTCCCAGTAGAAAGGTTTAAACACCAGTTGGAATAAAGCTTTATATGCTGCAATTGAGTGAAATATCCAGTATATTGGATTAAGCAGTGAATATGGTATCAAATTGTAGTATTTTCTGGAAAATGCTGCTGCCAGGTTAAGAAGAACCATTATAAGATTACCGGCTATTAAACTTATAGTTCCCATAATAATTACTGATTCAGGAATTGACGGGAATATTATAGAATTGTGAGCTAATATCCAGAACAGGAAAGTCAGCCACATAATAGGATTAATCAGGAAGGTAAGCGGCGTCCCCGTAACCAGCATTTGAAAGGAAGCCCATTTCCAGAGCCCCAGAGTTTTTATAAGCTTAACCGGGTGTCTGTTGTAAACCAAAGCAGTCTGCATGTAACCTTTTATCCATCTTGAGCGCTGTCTTATCCAGTTTCCAAGGCTTTTATTTGCTTCCTCATAGGTAGTTGAGCCAATGACTCCTACTCTTTTATTTTCTGCTGCCATTCTGACCCCGAGGTCTGCATCTTCTGTTACATTAAAAGGATCCCATCCGGATATTTTCTTGAGAATATCTGTTCTAAAGTGGTTGCTGGTTCCGCCCAGTGGTATAGGTAGTTTAAGCTTGTATAGACCATTAAGCATATAATCGAACCAATAAGAATATTCAAGAGTAAACATTCTGGTTAAAAAGTTTTCATTTTTGTTATAGTAGTTCAGGTAAGCCTGGAAACAGCCGTATTCATCAGAGCTGTTTTGAAAAGCAGCCAGTGCTTTTTTGAGTTGATTGGGTTCTGGTATATCCTCCGCGTCATAAATTACAAGATATTTACCCCTTGCAAAGTGGAGACCATAATTACATGCTTTAGGCTTTGTGGTAGGAGTCCCATTGGGAACATAAAAAAATCTCCAGCTTGAAACGGGTTTGAGGCTTTTGGCCATATCTATAGTCTGATGATCATTCTTTTCAAACAGGAATATTACATCAAGTTTATTTTTGGGATAATCGAGGTTCTTTATGGCATTTATAATATTTTTCAAAACGGCCTCCGGTTCCTTAAATAATGGTACAAGAACCGTATAAACAGGATATTCTTTTATTTCCTGGCTTTTTTTAATCTCAAGGTTTTTACTGTAAGTAAACCTACTTCTGATTCCGGCCATGCTTACGATGAATTTATAAACTATGGCCAGAAGATAAAAGACTTGTACCAGAGCAAATAGTCCGATTAGTACTTGATTGGTGTAGAACCACATGCCGATAGCAGTGGACAGTATTACCGCCCAGAAAAAAATGACCTGTGGCTTTGTCATTCTAATAAATGCAGATTCTTCTGGTTCTCTGTTATACAGACCGAATGTGGTTTTAGCCTGAAGGATTCTTTTAAAGAGTCTTTTTACTAGATTTGATATATCCTGATCCGTTACCACTCTTTCCTCTATTTCCCGCACTCTAAATTTGTTTTTAAAATGTTCGAGGGTTTTTTCATTTTTGGGATATGAAGTCAAGAGAATCAGTTTGTTGTTTACTATATTTAATGGTAGTGCTTGAAATTCGATGACTTCTTCTGATTCGGTCATCTGCAATAGAACTATATCAAGCTGATCCAGATTCTTTTCAATATCTTCGGATACAAAAGGCAAATTAAACTTTTTTGCCAGTGCTCTATAGAACTGCAATCTGGTTATAAAACCATTGCTCAGTAGTATCCAGCCCAGTCTTCCCCCGTGTTTCTTTTGGATGCTCAGGGCTTTGTAAAGATCTTCCCTGGAAATATATCCTTCATCTATAAGTATATCACCGATTCTATCTTCCCATCTTATAGAAAGATCGTCTTCGTATATTGATTCTTTTACTAAATTATTACTTAATACCATATATTTATTTATTATAAAGTTTTAACACATATATTAAAACATATAATCACTAAAAAGTAAATGATTGTTATGATATATTAATCAAAATAATTGAGTGACACGGTTCATAGAGAGTGGATTAAAAGGGTAGCTTAGAAGTCATTTAGAAGTCAGCCATAACATTAGAGGGTGTTTTTTATTGTTTTAAGAAGACATGCACAAGATGGGAGAAAGGCTTCTATATGTCTTGCTGTATCTCGTGATTGTTGATTAAAGGTACGAAAGCTACGTCGCATAAGCCTATTTTTTTAATGCCATTGCCCTTTTTGATTACCTTATAAAGAACCTGATTCCAGCTTGAAGGGCCAACAGGAATTACCATAATCCCACCGTCTTTTAATTGTTCAATAAACGGTTGGGGAATGTGATCAGGTGCAGCAGTAACAATTATTCTGTCGTACGGTGCATATTTTTTCCATCCCAGGTAGCCATTATGGTTACTCATTTTTATATTTTTGTATTTTTTAAGTAGTTTTTTGTTTTTCTCATATAGAGAGGTGATTATCTCCACAGTGTAAACTTCCTTTGTTATTTCAGCCAGTATCGCCACCTGGTAACCGGAACCTGTGCCAATTTCCAGAACCTTTTCATTTCCGGTTAGCTCCAGACTTTCAGTCATAAGCGCTACAATATATGGTTGTGATATAGTCTGTCCGGAACCAATAGGAAGTGGCCTATCCTCATAGGCTGAATCTCTATATGATTCATCTACAAAAATATCGCGAGGTACTTTTCTTAATGCGTCCAGGACTTTTTTATCTTTAATTCCCCGAAATATAATCTGGTTCTGTATCATATTCTCTCTGAGCAATTGATATTTCTTGTTATTCGGAGATTTGGCGCTTTTATTTATTACTTTCATAACTTGCAGTATTTTTTGTGATATAATAACTTGTTTTAAATGTTATTATAGAAATCATTATAACAGAAAATATTATAAAATGATTAATTTAAGGCTGGCAAATATATTTACGGATATTGCAGAAATAAAAAGATCCACTGGTGATGACAGAGATATGTCAAGGAGTCTGGTAGCAGCTGCAAGGACAATCAGGGATAATCCTGAAAGTATCGAGGAAATTCATAGTAGTGGAGGACTTAAGGAACAAATTGGCATAGATAAGCTGGCTTATAAGCTTATAAGAGAATATCTGGAGACAGGCAGTATCCGGTTGTACGAGGAAATAAAACAGAAGTATTCCGAGGATTTAATAAGATTGATAAGGATAAGCGGCTTTGGGGAAAAAAGACTGTTTAAAATCTATGGCACTTTAAATATAAAAAGTCTGGAGGACCTGAAAGAAAAACTCACTGATAGTGACAGAATTTCCGGTATTATTGCGGGAACTGATTCAGGCAAGAGTAAGACCAGAAAATTTTATATCGAAAGGCTTAAGCAATCACTGGATTATATTGAAAGTGTAAAGGGTATATTCCCCCGGTGGCAGGTTGAAATCTATCTGGATGAGATAAAAGGGGACCTTTATAAGATTAAAGGTATTGAAGAAGTTATTGTAGCAGGCTCCCTTAGAAGAAAAAAATCTGCGGTAGGGGATATAGATATACTGGTGCGGCCCTGTTTTAACGACCGGCTGTACGATTTTACGAGGAGCAAGAAACTGCTTAAAGAAATCCAATCACTTAATTTTATAAAAGGATTTAAAGGTGAAGATATAAGGAAGGAAAATATAAGTGCTAGATTTGAAACTGTTTTTGGAATAGAAATCGAGCTTATTGTAAGCAGCTGTAAAAGTTGGCCTTCAGATATCCTGTATGCTACCGGGAGTAAAAAACATGTAAAAAAATTGGAAGAGATAGCTCGTAGAGAAGGGGTTTTTAGAGATGGAAGAATAGACGCTGCTGGTTTTTTGGAAGGAAGTGGAGAAAGTATAAGGAGTCATTCGGCTGCGGCTCATGACACTGATTGTGATGAGATTATTTATGACAAACTAAACTTACAGTATATACCTCCTGAATTGAGAGAAGATCTGGGAGAAATAGAACTGGCGGAGAAACGTTTACTGCCGGCACTTATAACCATGGAAGATATTAGGGGTGACCTGCACATTCATTCCAGATGGAGTGATGGGATTATTAGTCTCAGTGATATGATTGAGAGGGTAAAGAAATTTAATTATGAATATATAGCAATTTCTGACCATACAACAAGCAATCGTTATGGGAGAGGTTTGGATGTCAAAAGGCTTCAGAAAAAAATGAATTATGTCGATAAATTGAAATCCAGGTTTAGAGATTTTTGTATTTTGATGGGCTCAGAAATTGACATAAAGGGAGTGAGTAAATTTGATTATCCTGAAGATATAATCAAAAAAATGGATATTGCTATTGGATCGATGCATTCATCCTTCCTGGATACGGAAGCTGAAAATACGGCCAGAGTGATAAGTGCAATTGAAAATAAACACTTTGATTTTATCGCGCATCCCACGGGGGTGGTTTTTGGGAACAGAGCACCTTATTTTATTGATATCGATCGTCTGATTTCTGCAGCGGCTGAAAACAATAAAGCGCTGGAAATAAATTCATATTTTTTAAGGATGGATCTTAATGAACAAAATGCCAGGAAAGCCAGAGAAATGGGAGTAAAGGTAGTTATAAATACGGATGCCCACCGCCCCAATAACATGGATATGATAAGGTTGGGAGTAGATATTGCAAGAAGAGCAGGGCTCCAGAAGAAAGATGTATTAAATGCGTTCCATCTTGAAGAATTAAAAGCGTGGAAGAGTCAAAGAAATTAGAAGCTTTTGATTATTTTTTTCTGTAATACCTGAATACCTTTTTATCTTTGAAATCAGGTATGAATAAATCCTCTTTACTATTCAGTGATATATAATCCTGAGTCCATCCAGAGTCAAAGCCTCTATTTTTGGCGTATCTTACCACTTCCAGATATTCTTTTGCTGTAATTCCTCTATTTAACTGCCGGTATTCAGATGCCTTGTAGGTTGGATGATACTGAGCCATAATACTTAAATAGACGTCAGTGGAAAGTTCATTTTTTATAAAATCTAAAGTCTTTTTTATTCCGCCAATGTTTTCAGGCATAACCAGGAGTCTTATAAGGAGACCCTTTGTAGCTACTCCTTCGGCGTCAAGCTTGAGCCCTCCAACCTGTCTGTACATCTCTTTGACTGACTCTCGGTTGTATCTGACGTATTCCTCGACCATGGAATATTTCCTGGCCATATTATTGTCGCTGTACCTCATATCCGGCATATAAATATCAACAGTACCATCCAGCATTTTTATGATTTTTGGGTTGTCATATCCGCCGGTATTAAATACTGTAGGGACTGAAAGGCCGTTATTTCTGGCGGCGAAGAGAGCTTTTACTATTTGCGGGATCCATATGGTGGGAGAAACAAAATTAATATTATGGCAGCCTGAATTCTGTAATTTAACCATACTGTCTGCCAGTTCTGATGTGCTGTATTCTATTCCTTCAAATTCCTGGCTTATCTGGTAGTTCTGGCAATATACACATCTCATGTTGCAGTAAGAAAAGAATATAGTTCCTGACCCTCTGCTTCCTGAGATTGGGGGCTCTTCACCATGATGGGGCATAGCCGATGATATAATCGGGTTGTAACCGGCACTGCAGAAACCTTTTTCTTTCGATTTTCTGTTGACCTTGCACTTGTGAGGGCATATTACACATTTATTTAAGATTCTATCCAGTGATTCTGAAAGTCCTAGAGGTTCCATATTGAATAGGATGCAATTTGAATTAAAATAATAAAATTAAGATATAATAATTTTACTTTTTTGTGAATGGTTTTTTTCTTTCAGCTACTTTTAATTTTTCTTTGTCTACAAGGTTGCTTATGTAGTTAGAAGTTTTATCAATAATATGCGGGTTATTTTTGAGCATTTTCTCAATTTTATAAATTCTGTATTCCATAAAATATTCGGGAGGTATACCCAATCCATTGGATATTAGCTTTATAGTAGAGATCGGTGGATGACTGTCTCTTTTTTTAAGCTTGCTAAAATAGCTATAGTTTAAGTTTGTTTTATTGGCCAGGCTTCTTAATTTTATTTTCTTTATTTCTATTATCTCTTTTAAAGCTGTGCCAAATTTTTTGTTGGAATACATCATATATACAATATATGTATAATTGTCAATAATGTCTGCTCAATTCTATAATATTAGAGGGAGTTCTATAAGTTTTTTAACCGATAATAAGTTGACAATTGAATCAACTTATTAAAGAGCGCAGCTATTTTTATATGGGAATTGTCAGAGAGCAGGGGGTACAGGTAATCGGGTTAATGAATTATTAAAATATTTATTATATAATTTTTATTATATAATTAACGAGAAAGATTGGTTCTAACAATTTTAGAAAAATTTGATAATGAAAGCTGATAAAAGTAAATCAAAGTCAAAGCAAAAAAAAGATTTAGAAAAACTCAAAGAAAATGAAAGATATTTCAGATCACTTATTGAAAATGCTTCGGATATAATATATAGATATAAATTGTTTCCTGAATTAGAGTATGAATATATAAGTCCTTCCGTAAAGAGAAATCTTGGTTATGAACCTGAACAGTATTACGCTAATCCCAGATTTAATTATAAAATTGTCCACTCCGATGACAGGAGCACCCTTAGGAAAATATACAGTGGCGATTTCAATTTTTCAAAACCTGTAGAGATCCGGTATATTCACAAAAACGGTACAATCGTCTGGTATGAAGAGATGATAACCCCATTTTTCAACAAAGAGAGAAAACTGGTTGCGATAGAAAGTGTTATGCATAATATATCTGAAAGAAAGAAGATGGAGGAGCGCCTGTCTTACATGTCTTTTCACGATAGCCTCACAGATCTTTACAACAGAGCATATTTTGAAGAAGAGCTAAAAAGGCTTGATACTAGAAGGCAGCTTCCGTTGAGTGTTATTGTAGGTGATATAAATGGATTAAAGCTAATAAATGATGCATTCGGGCATAAGGAAGGTGACGATATACTTAGAAGCTGTGCAAATGTTCTCAAGAGTTGTTGCAGAGCGGAGGATATAGTTGCAAGGTGGGGAGGAGATGAATTTTCTGTGATACTTCCCAAGAGCAACGAGGAAGTTGCATTAAGTATTGTAAAAAGAATAAAGGAAAAGAGTGCTAAAGCCAGCGGCGGCAAAATACCTTTAAGTATTTCTCTGGGGATCGCAACAAAGAGTAAAAGCCATCAGGATTTTACAAAGATAATGAAAAAGGCTGAAGACGATATGTACAGAAACAAACTTATGGAGACAAAGAGTATCATCAGTTCGATAATAGCATCGCTGGAAAGAACATTATTTGAGAAGAGTATTAAAACTGAAAAGCATACTAAAAGGATAAAAGAAATGGCTCTTCGATTAGGGAGATCCATAAAGTTGTCCCCAAGTGAAATTGATGAGTTATCCCTATTGGCTACAATTCATGATATTGGTAAAGTGGCGATTCTCGATGTCATATTAAATAAAAAAGAAAACTTGAGTAAAAGGGAATGGGAAACAATAAAGAGACATCCTGAAATTGGTTATCGTATTGCAGTCTCATCCAATCAGCTTTCAAGTATTGCCGAATATATTTTAACTGTTCATGAGTGGTGGAACGGAAATGGTTATCCCCAGGGACTAAAAGGGGAGAACATACCTGTTCTGTCAAGGATAATAGCCATAGTCGATGCCTATGAGGTTATGATAACCGGGAGACCATATAAGAAAGCAATCAGCAAGGAGGAAGCAATAGCAGAACTGGAGAAATGCAGTGGTACTCAATTTGATCCTGATCTGGTAAAAAGATTTATAGAAATTTTAAAGAGCAGTAGTAAGTATTAATTGATTGAAGTTATTTTTTGAAGCCACACACTTGAGATTAAGAATTAACTTCCAGATAAAAAAGTAACTAACCATGAAAGGATGTTGGGTGCATAAAAAGAAGAAAAATTTGACTATATCAGGTATTGGATGTTCATTAGTTGACTATCTATATACAAATATTGACTTTAACGACCCTGCTATTCTTCCCTATTTTTCCAGGAAAACGTATGATGGTGGTCTAATACCAGGAGGTCTGGTTTTTGTAGATGAGCTCGAAAAATACTCCGGGCTTCCTATTGATCAAATACTTAACATAATTGCAAAAGGCAAAGGGCCTGAGGCTATTAATTTGGGGGGTCCGGCAATTGTTGCACTGATTAATTGTGCGCAAATGCTAAGCTTCCTTCCTGTAGATATAAGGTATTATGGGCAGATGGGAAATGACGATACAGCAGAACATATCAAGAATATTCTTAAAAAAACACCTTTGAATTTTAATAATTATCGCCAGGTGGATGGCAGCACACCAAGTACTTATGTATTTTCGGATCCTGATTATGATAATGGTCATGGTGAGAGAATATTTGTTAATAATATTGGGGTTGCTGGTAAATTTACCACAAATGATATTCCAGATCATTTTTTTGATGGCCAGATACTTTTTTTCGGGGCAACTGCATTGGTTCCCAAGATTCATGATAATCTCAGTGTTTTACTGAAAAAGGGAAAGAAGGCAGGATGTATGAATATAGTAACAACTGTTTATGATTTTCGTAATGCAAAGAAAAATCCAGATTCAAAGTGGCCTTTAGGTGATGATGATGGTAAATATGAAAATATTGATCTACTAATCACTGATTATGAAGAAGCACTTAATTTAAGTGGCTCTAAAAGTATTGATGATGCAGTTGATTTTTTTATAAGAAAGCAGACTCCTGCGTTTATTATTACAAATGGGCCTAATCCAGTATATATGTATTCCAGCGGCAAGTTCTTTCAAGGAACAGGTGTAGTAACATTACCTGTTTCAGAATATGTTAGCGGTATTTTAAAAACAGAAAACAAGACTATCGGGGATACAACGGGCTGCGGCGATAATCTTGTCGGTGGTGTACTAGCCTCAATCACTTATCAGCTATTGAAAATGAAATCACAATCTATAGATCTTCGTACGGCATGCGCATGGGGTGTTGCATCCGGAGGTTTTGCGTGTTTTTATCTGGGAGGTACTTATCTGGAAAGATATACTGGTGAAAAAAGAGAAAAGATTAAATTGATTTTTGACAAGTACCAGAAACAGATAGAAAATATTTTTACCTGCGTGCACAATGATTTTGGTTGCGACTAACGTAGATTGGGAAATCGTTGAGTCCCTGGATAATAGAGGTATTTATTCAGAGTTTTACAACAGGCATGGAGAAGGATTACGGCAATCAATCTTTTAAATTTTCTTCTAAAAATTTATCTTCTTTTTCTTTGTCCCAGTAATCTACCGTTTTTAAATCTGTCTGTTTGACATGCGGGTATAGAATAGCTTTACCCTGAATCTGATTATTTTTTATCATATTTAAAACCTTAATCGAATTATCAATGCTTCCTACTGCTGCAACGTAATTTCCTGTGTCGATATCATTATTATTAATGGCCCCTAAAGTTTCGATATAATCTGCCAGGTCACCACCAGAAGAACCGACAGCTTTTATTTCTTCATAATGAACTTTTATATTATCAATTTCCAGTAACGAATCTTCTTTTTTTAAGCCCCCAAATAAATTTATAACCCCACCAAAACCAAGCCATTTAAAAGCTTCCTGTTGAACTTGCTTGATTCCTACTGCCAGTATTATATCGTCCGCCATTTTGCCATCTGATACGTTGGTTAATAAATCATAAATCTTATCCGGAGTTACTGTTATCAATGTTATTCCTTTTTTCACTGCCTTAGGTTTTAATACTTTGTTAACCCAGTTTAATCTTTCCTCCAGCAGATCATTTACTATTAAAATTTTGGGTTTAAATCTCATTGCTAACTCTATATGTATTAATCCCATGGTACCGGCTCCAACTACAATACAGATCCCTCCTTCTTTTATCCCCAATTTTACATATCTTGGAGACTCTGGGTGGTCTTTATAAAAATGAATATGACGGGTTTGAGCTGATATAACACACGAGATAGGTTCAGCCATTGATACCGCAAAATAAGTCAAATTATTATCTGGCAAAGGCACCAGGCAACCACCTTCTATTACCTCTTCCTGAATCAAAATGTATTCAGCCAATAAACCAGATAAGGTATATCCAACTGCTGTTTTTTCCATGCCTTTACCATTATTATTATATCTTTCAAGATAGTTTATCGGCTTATGATCAACTGCTGGCTGGATTCCGTAACGTTTACCTATAAAATACTTGCCTTCAAGCTCCTTTCCAACTTTTACTATTGTCAGAGAACCTTCATCTCCCAGGATAGTAGGCCATTTTGCCGGATCCCATCCATTAAAGTGTTTGTGCCGGGCACCTTGTTCGACTATTTTTAATATTGATGTACAAACACCTGCGGCATCTACACGTGCTAATAATTGTCCTGGACCTACTGCCGGAACTGGCACTTCCTTTATTGAAATATTTTCAAATCCGGTTCCGGATAATACTGTTGCTTTCATTCTCTCCGGGATTTTATAATCCTGAAAATCATGTATATATTTTTTCAGTTTACTCATATATAGTTCCTTATACCTTGTATAATATTTTGATTTCTTCTGAATATTTTTCGCATTTTGCAATTATATCCTTATACTTACTCCTATCAAATCCGCATACATTTACCAGTATGTATTCTATGCCATTATTAAAATACTTCGAAACAAATTCAGTATCTCTATCAAACGTAGCACCTGATTCATCAGTAGCCCTAAAATAAAACCCGCAAACCAAGACATAAAGGATTTTATCCACATTCATATTGTGCTTTAGCCCTTTTTTTATAGCTCCGACCAATCTATCCTCCGGTCCTAATTTTCTTAATAGGTCTCTTCCTACTCTATAAAGTGTATCGCCCAGGGCCTTATTCATAAATCGTTTTAATAAATCGTCAATATGATCTTCCAGATCTTTCTTTGTAAACTCGCCAGGATATTCTTTCATTAATATTTCTGATGCTTGTATCATTGTTTCTTTAGTTTGATTGTATAATTCTTTTACAGCCAATGCCTCATACAGATATATAAATTTTTTATTATATAAATATCCCCGGTATGCAATCGTTGCATGGCCAAGATTATGAATAAATGACTTTCTGTCAACCCATGCCTTCATGTTATCTTTTGGGCAAAGACCTTTAACATCTGGTATTGGATTTTTAAAAGCTTTTTTATCTAAGATTAGGCTGTTGTATGGTTCAGCAAAAACTTGTAGTATATCTTCATCCATGTCTTTTTTTGACATTATTGGTACCATTTTGCCAATACTGGTTTCTACAAGTCCAACTAATTTTTTTAAAGGATAATTATTTCCAACAATTTTTCTTATCTCTTGTTCGAAATATTCTGCTGCATCTCTCATATTCTCTGCTATTATTATATCGAGAGGAAGATTTTTATCTTCACTATATCTTTTAATTAATCCTAGTGCCATTAAAGGAATAATATGAGGCAAAGCATTGTTACCAACCGAAGTTGCAACAATATCGGCAGTACTTACTTCTTCTACTACTTTTTCTTTGTCTGATGCTAAAACACCGCACACATTAGTAATTTTTATTGTTTCTTCTTTGTCACCCTTTATAACAATATTGTAAGATCTTCTTTTATTTAGTGCCTCAATTATTGGTCCTGAGATATCTATGAAAACTACTTTGTAACCAGAGCGACTAAATAATTGTCCAACAAACGATCGTCCAATTTTACCGGCTCCAAATAAAACTAGTTTTTTCATTAGTATTTGCTCCTTTATAGCTCTAACAAGTTTTTCTGTATCATTGGGCAACCTCTTTATTGAGATTTAGGGAATGTATAAAATATTTTCATTAATGAATTATTTCAATTCCAAGATCTTTTAACTTATTTAAAAAATCTATATCTGCCTCACTATTAGTAATTAGGGTATCAATTGTTTCAACGGGTGCTACGAAATTCATTGAAACATGGCCAAGTTTTGAATGGTCACAGAGAGCAATAACTTTTTTAGCACATTTTATAATTTCCATTTTAGTTTTTGCTTCAATCTGGTCTACAGCGGTGATACCTCTTTGAATATCAAGACCTGAAATGCCGATAAAAGCTTTATCAACATTTAGATTTTGGAAAGCGTAGTCTGCAATAGGACCAATAAGTGAATGCGTATCAGTTCTTAAAATACCGCCGCTTAAGATTATTTTATATTCGGGATTAGTTTTACTCAGCATTATCGCAATATCACAACTGTTTGTAACCAGAGTCAAATTCTTCCTGTTGGTTAAATAGACAGCAGTCTGGTAGCCAGTTGTTCCAGCCTCGATAAGTATAACATCATCCTCGTCAACTAGCTTTGCCGCGGCAAGTGCTATTTTCTTTTTTTCCTCTATAAATTTTTCTTTCTGGGTATCAAACCTTAATTCTTTACCAACAGGAATGACACCAATTGCCCCTCCATGAGTTCTTCGCAGGAGTTTCTTTTTGGCTAGTTTGTCCAGATCTCTTCTTATTGTAGTTTCAGAAACATTTAACACTCTAGCAGTCTCTATAGCAGAAATACTTCCAGTTTTTTTTAGCATATTTAAAATATGTTCTCTTCTTTCTTCTCCTAACAATATTGCTCCCTTTTATATTTTTAAAAGCACTTGTAATTTACCATAAAAACCAATATAATGCAAATTAATACAATTAAATGCTATAATTGCATGATAATGAATGTTTATGGAGTTTTGTGCTATAAGTAAGGTTTAAAAATATAAAATCAAAATAATTAGGAGGAAGAGATGAGTTATGATAAAAATTGGGCAAGGATTGATGTAGGTAGCATACCAGATATAAGAGTTACACCTCCAGGACCCATGTCGGGAGAACTTCACATAAGAGCGGAAAAGTATATGAAAGGTTATTCATCGCAGGTTAAGCTTTTTCCTGTAGCATTTGAATCTGGCAGTGGTGTCACATTGACTGATGTAGATGGAAACAGGTATATAGATTTTTCATCAGGAATTTATGTTACAAATTTAGGTCACTGCCATCCCAAAATTGTTGAATATATCCAGAAACACACAGGTAAACTTATGAATTGTCATGATTTTACAACAGAAATTAAAACATTATTCCTTGAAAAATTGGCTTCAATCACTCCAGGAGATTTAAATGGTATTCAGATGTATTGTGCTGGTACAGAAGCTGTTGAAGCAGCTATGAGAGGTGCAAGGGCTCATACAAAAAAGCATGAGTTTTTCAGTTTTTACGGAGATTTTCATGGTAAAACTATGGGTTCAGTATCGTTAACCGAGGTGGCAGATTATACAACCGGTCCGAGAGCAGTAGGCTATCATATGGCACCAAACGGCCATTGCTACCATTGCTATTATGGCAAGACTTATCCCCAGTGCGATATTTATTGTGTTGATGCACTTGAAAGGCAAATAAGGATGGAGGGAACAGGCAGTACAGCAGGAGTTGTTATGGAGCCAATTCAGGGATGGGGAGGTTCGGTAGTTTACCCGGATGAGTATCTGCCGAAAATCAGAAGAATGTGTGACAGGCTGGGTATTTTTCTGATTGTGGATGAAGTTTTAACATGCTGTGGCAGAACTGGAAAAATGTTCTGCGTAGATCATTATGACGTTGTTCCCGATGTAATTGTTTTGGGTAAGGGTCTTGCAAATGGTTTTCCGTGTACAGCATTTGCAATAAAAGAAGAATATACGGAAGTTTTAGATAAAATTTCTGCATCAACAAGTTATGGTGGAAATCCAATGGCTGCAGCAGCTGGACTTGCGTCTCTTGAGGTAATTGAGGAAGAAAACATAGTCGAAAAGTCAGCAAAGCTTGGTTGTTTTATAATGAATATTCTTAAGAAAATGAAAGATAATCACAAGATAATAGGTGAAGTGAGAGGGAAGGGATGTCTGCTTGGAATGGAACTTGTAAAAGATGTCAACACTAGAGAACCTTTCCCTGAAGCTGGCGCTAAGGTCTACCAGAAGGCATTTAAAAAAGGCGTGGCATGGATACCAGCTAAATATAATTTAAGGATGTCTCCGCCATTAATCATGGAGGAGGATGTGGCAGCTAAAGCTCTAGATATAATTGATGAGTCTATAACAGAAGTTGAGAAAGAATATGGATACTAAGGGAGGTTTACGAATGAAAACTTTAGGTGTTGGGATGGTTGGCTATGGTTTTATAGGAAAAGTCCATACATTATCATATCTTAATTTGCCATTTTACTATAGTCCTGTGCCTGTAAAACTAAAAATGGTTGGGGTGTGTTCATCACCAATTGATGATGCAAATTTAGCAGTCAAGCAGGCTGGCTTTGAATTTGCTACAGATAATTACAGGGATCTTCTTGCAAGAGATGATATAGATATTATTGAAATTTGTACACCTAATTATTTACATAAAGAGATTATCATAGAAGCGTTAAATGCCGGAAAGCATATAAACTGTGAAAAGCCACTTGCTATGAGTTTATCTAAAGCTAGAGAAATAATAGATGCTGCAAATTCTCACCCTGAGTTAATTTCACAGATCACATTTGAATACAGATATCAGCCTGCAATGATGCGGGCTAAGCAACTTATTGATGAAGGGTTTCTGGGCAGAGTTTATAGTGTAAGGGCTTTATATCTTCATTCGGGTAATTCTGATCCCAGACGGTCTATGTACTGGAAGATGGAGAAAAAATACTGTGGGCAGGGGTCGCTATTTGATCTGGGCTCTCATGTTATTGATATAGTAAGGTTTCTGGTTGGAGACTATAAGAGGATATTTTCAAGGCTTGAGATATTTATAAAACAAAGGCCGGATGCTGTAAATCCTGCAAAGCTTTGTGATGTTGAAGTTGATGATATGGCTATCCTTTTATTTGAGATGGAAAATGGGGCTATTGGGACACTTGAAGCTACAAAGGTTGCAACAGGTGCAAATGATGAAGTCAGAATAGAAATCCATGGTGAAAGAGGTGCAATAAGATTTAACAGCATGCAGCCTAATTATCTGGAAGTGTATGATACAAGGGCAGAGGAAGCACCAATAGGTGGGAGAAGGGGCTTTACTGCAATTGAAACTGTTCAGAGATATCCAAAACCTGCGTTTGCTTTTCCGGGGCCTAAATTTTCTATAGGCTGGATAAGAGATCACATTGGTAATGCAATGGATTTTATAACCAATGTTGTGGAAAATAAAAAACCTCTTGCAGATATGTATGCTGGGTACAAAGTCCAGGAAGTGATGGAGGCGGCTTTAATTTCGGATAAAGAGAAAAGATGGGTGGAGTTGCCAATAAAACTTTAAGAGTTTGATAGTTTTGCAAAGAAGAGGGTAAGAATATTTTTAAGCAGCATAATTAAACTTACTATCAAGGACAGGATTCTCTTAATATCAGCTCAGGTTCAATGACAACTCTTCTTTCAGGTAATGCTTTTTTTGATTTATATTTTTTGTGAAAATCCTCTATGCCCAATTTTATCTTTAATGGACCAGTAAGATTTATCTCCATATAATATGGGATTTAATTTCAAATAGTTTATTTTACCGCTGCTTTCCAATAAATTTTCATCCATATGAACTTTTAGTATCTCTCCTATAAAAAGGTGACTGTTCTCAATTATAATTACATCCTTCACTCTGCATTCCATATTGATTGGACACTCTTTAATTAATTTTGGCTTAACTGAAACAGCATCTTCTTTGGTAAAATTTGTTAATTCAAACTTATCTACTTTATCCCCGTGTGTTCCCCCACAAATATCAACTTCTTTTAGATATTCAGCACTTGGAATATTTAGCACAAACTCTTTAGTATCTTTTATTATTGTTGCCGAATATTTTTGTCCACCTATTACAATGGCTAGACAGGGCGGTTTTCTGCATATATTGGTTGTCCAGGCAATTGTTATAATATTGTCATTTTCACTACTATCGCAGCAAGTAACAAGCACTGCTGGCAACAGATATACTGCATTACTTGGTTCAAGAGTCTTTTTCATCTATATACCTTTCATTTAATTTCTAATATATTATGAGCATGTACCCATAAACTATATAATTATAACATGCTGAAAATTTAATTTGAATAACTGTTAAACATATTTTTATTTGTCCATTTACATAATTGTATAAATAGCTTATTATTTTTATTTAATATCATAATTTATAGGGAGAAACTTTTAAAAATCATTACAGTATGGGAATAAACTATTTATTGATCAACATATAGCCGGAGGCAGAAAGACCCAGAGAAAAACTTATAAGGAAGGACCCCGAGTATCTTTCCGATTGTGAGCTTCTTGCTATAATGTTGCGGACGTGAATAGGGAATAGCAGGGAAAAAATTTCTGCTCTGGGTCTGGCTAAAAAAACACTGACAGAGTATGAGAGCTTAAGAAATCTAATGATTTGTCACTGCCGGAGTTTCTGAGAATTAATGGAATTGGGAAAGCAAAGACAGCACGGGTTATGACCACCCTTGAGCTGGGCAGGCGAGCGGTCTCTGAGAAAAATGGCAATAATATAAGCTCCAGATGCAGTGAGAAAGTAGCCAATT
This sequence comes from uncultured Actinomycetota bacterium, assembly GCA_964415365.1. Lineage (GTDB taxonomy): Bacteria > Actinomycetota > Humimicrobiia > Humimicrobiales > Humimicrobiaceae > Hydromicrobium. The sequence goes on from CAYPYW010000025.1 coordinate 26,531, forward strand.
ACTATATCCCTCTTCTTAAAGATCTAAAAAAAGAACAGTTCAGAATTCTACTTCTGGATATAAAGAACAAAATAATAAAGGAAACACATCTTAGTGGGGGAATTAAAAAGAGTAGAGGTGCAATGTTTATATCACTCGCTAAAAACTATGCTAGAAAGAATAATATAGATCTTAATTTTGGATGATATTAGCACAAAATATAAATTTTAAAGAAAAGGGTTAAATAAAATCCTTTAAATCCTTACTTCTACTTGAATTTCTCAGTTTATTTATGGTTTTAAATTCTATTTGCCTGATTCTTTCTCTGGTAACCTTAAATTCTCGTCCGACTTCTTCGAGGGTTCTAGGATGGCCATCCTGTAATCCAAACCTAAGCTGGATAATCCTTCTTTCTCTATCAGTAAGAGTACCTAATACTTCCCCTAACTTATCTTGCAACAATGCAAATGAGGCAGCATCTGAGGGCTTTTCAACTTCTGAATCTTCAATGAAATCTCCCAGCTGGCCATCACCCTCTTCATCTATGGGAGCTTCAAACGAGACTGGGTGCTGACTTATTTTAATTATCTCCCTTACTTTTTCCGGTGTGAAATCCATCTTTTCTGAAATCTCTTCAGCAGAGGGATCTCTTCCAAATTCTTGAATCAATTTCCTTTGCACTCTTACTAACTTATTAATATTTTCTACCATATGTACCGGTACTCTGATGGTCCTAGCTTGGTCAGATATTGCTCTTGTAATACCTTGTCTAATCCACCAGGTCGCATAAGTAGAGAATTTATAACCTCTTCTATAGTCAAACTTTTCTACTGCTTTGATAAGACCAAGATTACCTTCCTGTATGAGATCTAAAAATAGCATCCCTCTGTGGGCATACTTCTTTGCAATACTTACTACCAATCTAAGATTTGACTCTACCAGTATTTTTTTCGCTTCAGCATCCCCGGCTTCAATTCTTTTAGCCAGTTGCACTTCCTGAGAGGCAGACAGTAGCCTTACTCTGCCAATCTCTTTAAGATACATCCTTACTGGGTCAATAATTGAAGACTTTATAGTAGGATCTAGTTTTTCATTCAGTTGGGTTCTTCTTTTGTTTTTATTTTGGAATTTCTGGTCGGTGCCATCTTCTTTTTCATCTATTATATCTATTTCTAGCTTATCAATAATGTCGAAGACATTTTCAGTTTGATCATTAGATAACTCCAAATCTGATAGAGTATTAACAATCTCTTCATGGGTAAGCATTCCGTATGACTTACCTTTATCTAATAGCATCTTTATTTCTTCAATTTTAGAATCTGTTCTTCTTGTAATTTTAAATCACCCTGGTCTTTGAAAATCTTTTTTTATTTTCGTTTAAAAATAACTAATACCTTTTTCTTAATCTTCTGAGCTTAGAATTCAAGTCATCTTGGGGTTTTTTATCATGCTTATACCTTCTTCTGTCCTCACCGAAACTTCTATTTATTTGAGGTTTGGCTTCGTTAACAAAAATGGTTCTGTCTTTAAAAGTGCTTTGGTTATACTTTTCCATAGCTTTAGATGCTTCTTCCCCCGTTTCCATCTCCACAAATCCGAAGCCTTTAGACTTCCCATCCAGGCTTCTAATTATTTTGACGGAAGTTACACTGCCTTCACTGGAAAATAATTTCTCCAGTTCTTCATTTGTTGTAGAATATTCCAAATTACCTACATGCAACCTTTTGTTCACTTTAATTTCCTTTCATTTTTAGTAATTTTTATCATTAAATTTTGCCAGCCTCTTTAGATATAAAATTAGAATATATCTACATCAGCTTCCCCTGTAATAAGAGTTATACTGATTTGCCCATGCAAGTGTTTTAAAATGCAGAAGTCCCAGTGGCAAACCTACTGCATAAGGCAAAAGTGCCGGTCTTTTAAATATACTCCAAAAAATTAAGTTCCAGTAATAATGTCTTCCATTTTCTTTAATACCCAGAAACCATAATGAAGAAAATAGACCTCTGAGATGATAAAAACGAACTTTGGGAGGTTTTACTTTTTTAGGCCTATATTCACTTAAAAATGTTTTTATTCTGGCAAAATAAAATTTCGGTGAATAAATAGTTTTCAGTACATTCCAATAACCATCTACAAGCGTGTCAGCATTCATCTTTGGGATAAAGTTCAATTCGGATAGTTCGGAAGTACTTCCATTACTGCTATTTTTGTTGTCTATTAACCTATTAGCTTTTTTAAGCCTTTTGTAGAGTCTGCTTTTAGGTGAGACATTGAGGAGCCCTACCATTGCTGCAACAATTCCACTTTTCTGAATAAAATCAATCTGATTTTGAAACACAGTATCCTTATCACTATCAAAACCCAGGATAAATCCTGCATTGACTTCAAAGCCTGTATTTTGAATTTTTTTAACAGATTCAAGCAGATTCCTGTTTTTATTGTGGTATTTACCACATTCTTCAAGCCCATCAGGATCAGGAGTTTCTATTCCGACAAAAACTGTGGAAAACCCGGCACCTGTCATCAGTTCCATCAACTCTGAGTCGTCTGATAGATTAATTGATACCTGAGTACTTAGGATAAATGGATACTTTCTTTCTTTTTGCCACTCTATAATTGCTGGTAGAAGTTTCTTTTTAAGGATAACCTTATTGCCGATAAAATTATCATCTACAAAGAATACTCCGGCTTTCCAACCAAGTTTATAGATTGAATCAAGTTCAGCAATTATCTGTTCCTTGCTTTTTATACGGGGAATTCTTCCGTTTAACTGAACTACATCACAGAATTCACAATTATAGGGGCATCCTCTGGAAAGTTGGATACATACAGAATTGTAGTAAGATAAATTTGCCAGACCCCACTCAGGTATGGGAGTTTTTTGTATAGTGGGGAATTCCTCCATAGAATATATCTTCTCAAGATTTCTATTTTCCATGTCTTTTATAACAACAGGAATTATTTCCTCCGCTTCTCCCAGAACAATAGTATCTATGTTGGAAAACTCTTCCCAGCAGGTCGTAAACAGGGACCCACCTGCAATAATAGTCTTGCCGATTTTATGTACTTCATCTACTACCTTCTTTGTAGATTGTTTCTGACCTACTATTGAGCTTACTAGTACGTAATCTGCCCATCTTATATGTTCTTCTTTTAAATTTTCACAATTCATATCAATTAATTTTTTCTCCCAATGATTTGGAAGCATTGCTGCAACAGTTAAAAGTCCAAGCGGAGGATAGGCAGCTTTCTTACCCAGCACTCTTAAGACTTTTTTTACATTCCAGAAAGTATTTTCATATTCTGGGTAAATAAGTAAAATTTTCATTAGACCTTCTTTTTGTCTATTTATAAAAATGATTTGCTGTTTAGTTTAATATATAGGCAGTAAATCATTAGGGTGAAGAAATAAAACTACATACAGATCATTAAGAAACCTGTATGTAGTTTTTACTATTTAGTATCTTCTAAAGTTTCTATCTGACCTGCTTTTTTGAGGACGGGCTTCATCAACTTTTAAAGTACGGCCTTCAAATTCTGTGCCATCAAGAGCTTCTTTTGCTTTTTCTGCTTCTGCACTACTTGACAGTTCAACGAAACCAAAACCTTTGTTTCCGATTACATTGGCAGATTGAACCTTACCATGCGGGGAGAAAAGCTCTTCTAATTTCTCATCAGTAACAGAATAACTTAAATTTCCTACATATAGCTTACTACCTTGCATATTTACCTCCTTTCAAATGCTTTTGTTTCTCTAAGCTTATGATATTTTATTTAGAGAGGTAACAGCAGGTAACAAAAGCTCTTAATTAAAATACTATCAAACATAAGAGAATCACTAATTAAATAAACCCCGAGTTATCTTTTACCATAACCTTGCGACCTTAGGTTACTCAACACCTCGGGGCCGATTCTTTGAACTTTTAACAGGTTCTTTCAGTATTAACTTACTTTTATACATTCTTTCGTCTGTAAATTTCAATCACTACTAAAATCCCCCAATATTCAAAGACCATTGTAATGATACCAAATATAAATATTTTTGTAAAATATTTTTTTATACATTTTTTTAATTTTATTTCAAAATATTTTTTAGATATTTTACTATTTTTAAGATTTATTTATATAAAACTTTATGAACGTCAGGCAAGTCTCAGCAACATTGTCGTATTTAGATCATTTAATTGTAGATAGAAATATAAAGCATATCCTCAATTTATCCATTTACATAAATACATAAATAAATTATTATTATTTTTATCTAGCGTGAGATTTTGCAGAGGAAACCTATTGAAGAATCATTATAAAATAGGGATGGATTATTTACCAATAAAAAAATGGCCTGAACTTGAAAGACCCAGAGAAAAGCTTATAAAAAAAGGGCCTGAGTATCTTTCGGATGGTGAACTTCTTGCAATAATACTTGGAACTGGAGTAGGAAACAAGGGGGAGAAACTTTCTGCTCTTGATCTGGCCAAGAAAATACTGGCTGAATACGATGGCTTAAAAAATATGACGGATTTATCACTTATATAGATTTTTATTGAAAAATTATATTTATGGACGACTTTAAAAAACTTGGATACCCTTCTGAACTTGTATACCTGACGAATTAAATATCTTCTTTTCACCTTATAACACTATCAAATGTTTTAGTTCCTATTTTGTTATATAATTGTGAGTTAATAAAAATAATTGTCTTGAAATTATAATTAAATGTTTAAGAGAATAAGCTTAAAGATAAAAATATTTGGAGTAATAACCATAATTATAGCTGCGTTACTTATAAGCAGCATATGGTCAATTTATAATTTTCTAAATTTGGAAAAATCAATAGATGAAATTATGCAGGCTAATTATCAAAGTATTGTTGCAGCTCAAAATATGAGCATAGCTATTGAGAGACAGGATAGTGCAGAGTTAGGATACATGTTTGAACCAAGCGACACATTAATTAATGATTTTAGAATGAATGAGGAAGAATTTCTAAAATGGTTATCCAGGGCAGAGGACAATATAACTGAAGAGGGCGAAAGCGAGGTACTAGATAATATAAATAATTATTATGTTGATTACTTAAATAAATTTTCGGGATTGATACAGTTTACAAATGTTTCAGATTCACAGTCTCTAAGGAATTTTTACTATAATGAAATACTACCATTATTTGAAGCAGTAAAATCCTATTGCCGGGATCTTACAGCTCTTAACCAAAATGCGATGCTCAGTCTAAAAGAAAAAGCTGAATCCAGAGCTAGAAGAGCGACGTACTCAACTCTGGCTGTCTCCCTGTCTGTAGTAATATTCGGATTTTTCATAACTTTTTATCTAACTGGCAAGATAATTAATCCGTTAAGAGTACTTGTAAAAAAAATAAAGAAGATTTCAGAAGGTGATTATAGTCAGAGGTTAAGTACGGCAGGCGATTATGAAACAGCAGAGCTTGCCAATGAGTTTAATAGTATGGCAGAAAAATTGAATAGTTATAAGTTAATGAACATAGACAAGATTACAAAAGAAAAACAAAAAGCAGAAGCTATTGTTGAAAGTATAAGCGATGGTGTTATAGTAACTGATGATGAAAATAAAATTATTTTGCTTAATAGAGCAGCGGAAAAAATATTTAATATAAGAGAAGCAGATGCATTGGATAAGCATTTTCTGGAAGTAATTAATATGAAAGAAGTTTTCGAGATTATTGATAAAGTACAGAGCAAACCGGATAGCGATGAATCCATGAAGTTTACGGAAATATCTATTGGGAAGGATAAGGATGCTAAATATTATAGAATTAATATTACTCCTATAAAGGGTGAGGATAAAAATAATATCGGAGTTGTAACTCTTCTCCAGGATATAACTAAATTAAAAGAAATTGATAATATGAAATCAGATTTTATATCAAATGTATCGCATGAATTTAGAACACCATTGACTTCTATAACTATGGCAACCGGATTAATGCTTGAGGGGATTCCTGGAAAAGTAAATAAAAAACAAAGAGAACTTTTAAATGCTATAAGTGAGGATAGCAATAGACTAATAAATTTAGTAAATGATCTTTTAGATTTATCAAAGATAGAATCAGGAATAGTAAAAATGGATATTCGGCCACAGGATATCTATAAAATAGTAAAAAGCTCTGTTAAACAGTTTGTATTACAGTTAAAATCTAAAAAAATAAGTTTGAGAGTTGAAAAGAAAAAAAACTTACCAAATGTAATGGTGGATTTTAATAAAATAGTCTGGGTAATGACCAATCTTATTGGAAATGCTATAAGGTATGTGCCATCTGATGGTTCAGGTTTGATAGAGGTAAAGTTTAAAAAAATACCTGCAAAGCTGTTAGTATCCGTAAGTGATAATGGAAAAGGAATTTCCGAAAGTTATCAGAAAATTATTTTTAATAAATTTATCCAGGTCAAAGGTGAGGGACAAAAAAGTGGAGTTGGTTTGGGATTATCGATAAGTAAGGAAATATTAAATGCTCATGGTGGGGATATATGGGTAAAAAGTGAATTGAATAAGGGAAGTACTTTTTATTTTACTCTTAAGATAAAAAAAATGTAATAATCCGAATTGCTTTATTTAAAATCTATATGAAACGGTATCGTTGCTTCATATAAAAAA